>JAZKZY010000035.1:0-10501 GCA_045612895.1 Candidatus Scatosoma sp.
TCCGCAAGCGGTTTCGCCGTTTCTTCGTGATTGTTAAAATCGAATAAATCCATACTTTACTCTTCCAACGCTTTTTGAATTGCAGCCACGTTGACTTTACCCAACTCGTAGCCCTTTTCGTACGCTTCTTTAATTTGTTTCATGGAGTATTGACTCATATCCCCCAAATCGGGTTCCAGCCAAAAATCAATCTGTTTTTTGTGTTTCTCGTGATACGCCTTCGTCCGATGATTGTCCATAATGTCAAAGGTCGCCAAGGATACGCCAAGCGGTCCGGGTATCTTTTCAGTGGTATTTCTCCAACCGAGTACATCCACCGCAACCACGACGTCCGCGCCCATTTTCTTTACACGCATAGCAGGTACGCGTTCTAATACGCCACCGTCAATCAATCGTTTCTCGTCTTGGATTACAGGGTGGAATACCGAAGGAATGGACGAGGACGCAACAATCGCATCCGCCAAGCTCCCTTTGGAAAATTCAATCACCTCTTGCTTGACCATATCTACCGCAACGCAATGAAAGGGTATCTTCAAATCCGCAAACGTGATATCGCCGATATACTTTACGATTTGGCTGCGCATCTTCGCATTGCCAAATACGCCACCCTTTTGTTTCGCAGGTCCGATCAAATCGAGCAGGCGCAATTTGCACACCGCCTCACGCATCGCATCCACCGAAACGCCTGCCGCATACGCGCCGCCTACCACCGAACCCATGGAACATCCAACGATATAATCCACCTGAATATTTGCCTCTTCCAAGGCTTTCAAAAAGCCGATATGCGCCACGCCGCGGCTTCCGCCTGCGCCTAACGCCAGCCCAAGTTTTTTCATACTTTTTTACCTCGCTTTTTACTTTATGTAACCACCAGGTATGCGTTGAATTTACTTTTATGCCTGTTCTGCAATCGTAAACAGCAAACGTTCGGTGTCCTCCCAACCCAAGCAAGGATCGGTGATAGATTTACCAAAAACCTCATCACGCGCTTGATTGCCCTCCACCAAAAAGCTTTCAATCATAAATCCCTTAATGATCTTTTTGAACTCCTCATCAAAGCGGCGGTTTTGCATAACCTCATTCGCAATACGGATTTGCTGTTTGAACTTTTTACCCGAATTAGAATGGTTTGTATCAATGACAATTGCAGGGTTTTTCAGCTCGCTTTCCTTATACATTTCAGCCAACTGCATAACCGTTTCGTAGTGGAAGTTAGGCACGTCCATACCCGTCCCGTCCACACCGCCACGCAAAATAGCGTGCGCATAAGGGTTGCCGTCCGAAGACATTTGATAGTTGCCATACTTAAACACCTGCGGACTTTGTACCGCATAAATCGAATTCAGCAATGCCAAAATATTCCCGCTCATGGGGTTTTTTAACCCAACGGGCGCATTGATACCGCTTGCCACCTGACGGTGAAGCTGATCCTCAACACTTCTTGCCCCTACCACGTGATAGGAAAGCAGGTCTTCTACGTACTGCGTATTTTCAGGGTAGAGCATTTCATCCGCCGCCGTCAAGCCCGATTCATTCATCGCCGCAAGGTGCAAATCACGAGTGCTGCGGATACCACGAACAATATCCTCCATCCCCTCAGGGTCGGGTTGTAAAAACATCCCTTTGTAACCAACCCCCTTGGTGCGGGGTTTGTTTGTATAAATACGAGGGACGATCACCAGCTTGTCCTTCACCTGCTCGCTGACCTTTCCCAAACGAGAAATATACTCTAACACAGGCGCAGGCTCATGCGCGGAGCAAGGGCCGATTACCACCAACATTTTATCACTTTTACCAGCAAGAACGTCACGGATTTCCTCATCGCGCTGATTTTTAATCGCCTGCAAGGCAGGTGTCAGCGGTTTTTCCGCGATAAATTCCTCTGGGCCTGGAATATAATTTTGTTTTCTCAACATATTCTTACACTCCTTCCTTTGCGTATCGTTCCATATACGCCTTCACTTCTTTCGTCACGTATTCATCAATCGGCGTGTGGAATTTTAAGCTATTCCGTACCATGGAAGAGCTTACGTGCAATAACTCCTGCGGGCAGGGGAAATACACCGCCGTCAATTCGGGATCCAACTTTTTACTTGCGTAAAAGTTTGCGTTTTCATAATCAAGGTCAATCGAGTTGCGAATGCCGCGCACGTAGAATTTCGTGTTTTCCTTTGTAAGCAATTCCGCCACCGTGCCTACCGTACTAATAATACGCACGCGCGGATCGTTATTCACCGTCAAAGCAAGCATTTCTTCACGTTCTTTCAAGGTAAAATAGGGTTGCTTTTGCGGATTGACCATAATCGCCACAACCACTTCGTCAAAGAGCTTCAAACACTCGTCTATCAACGCTTTATGCCCCAAGGTAGGAGGGTCAAACGTCCCTGCAAAAACGCATTTCTTTATTCCGTTTTCCATCTCTTACCCCCTTTTGAAAAAGCCAAAATACGCCTTCCCATACTTTCTTTCATCATATTTTTCAAGACCGTCAATTTCTCCCTCAAAGGGAACATCGCGTTCGTAGATTGCAACGCCGTTTTCACTAAGCAAACCCTTTTCCGCAATCTTTCTAAGCGCCTTTTCCCCATAATCCATACGATAAGGAGGGTCGATAAAAATCAAGTCGAATTGTCCGCGCGCATTTTCAAGGCAAGCAAGGTAATCCCCCTGCACAACCTTTGCCTCTACGCCGCCGACAGGGATTTTTAAGGTCGTCAAATTCTTCTTTACAATGGCAATGCTATCCTTGGAAAAATCGTTAAAAACCACCTCTTTCGCGCCACGCGAAAGAGCTTCGATCCCCAAAGCACCGCTACCTGCAAACAAATCCAAGACGCGCGCCCCATACATTTTTAACGCAAGAATATTAAACAGCGCTTCCCTTGCTCTGTCCGAGGTCGGGCGCACGTTTTCGCCAGCGAATTCCGCCAGCACCCTGCTTCTATATTGTCCACCGATTATTCTCATATTTTACCCTACCGTATGTTAAGTAAAACTGCATTCAACGCATACCTGCCCTATTTATTTGCGTTTTTTGGGCTTCGTACCAGGCAATCCGCCGTAGTTGATTTTCTTCACTTTATTTTCCTGCGCTGCCGCCGCGCGTTCCGCAATCAACTGTTCACGCAAACGCTTATTTCTACGAGCGTATGCGCCTGCAATATAGAAAGCGCCCGACACAGCGATAGGAATCAATGCAAACAAACACGAAAGGAAATAGCTAATCGTAATGTTTGCCGCATTCATAAGATACAACGGAATCAACGACCAGCCCGTCAAGAAAAAGCCAAGCAACAACAAAACGTTTATGCCGCCCTCCAACTCTTTCGCATCAATTTGCGTTTGATAACATCCAAACAAAATACCAAACACGATGGTGATGATTGAGGTAATTGCGCCAAACACAAAACCCTTCCATACGCGATATTCTTTCGCTTCTTTATGGTTGGACATTTTGTAGCCGCCCTCAAACTCAGTCGCAGACATACGTTTTACGTTACCCGACACCAACATTTCATATTGCGAGCCACCGTTTGCCCATGCCATCAATGCGTTGTACGCCGCGCCACCGAGAATAAGCACCACCGTCCAAGCAAGCTCGCTGCCTGTCCACTTCAGGGTTTCACTCTTAAAGGTCAACAGCATCAACGCCGTGCCCAAGCACGCATACATAAACGTAGAAGGTAAGGAAAGCTTTACCAGCTCCCATACGTATCTACCGTATTTTTTCAAAGTCTTTTTAATTTCTTTTCCGTTCATAATTCGTTATCTCCGAACTCTTTTCTTGTGTTATATTTTTATAATTTCTTCATCCGTCACGATGAGGTGCATTTTCTTGTCCCACTCCTCGGTCGGCACTTCACGCGCCACCTGAAATGCGTATCCAAAAGCCACCCTTTTCGCCGTAGAATTTTCTAAAAACCGATCGTAATATCCACCACCGTAGCCCAACCGATTGCCTTGTCTATCCACAGCCAAAAACGGAATGACCGCCACGTCTATCACGCCTTGATATTCCTCTCCAACCGGCTCTCTAAACCCATATTCCGAAAGGGTGAAATCCTCACCGTATTCCACAGCGATCATTTTCCCATTCTCGATACGCGGACAGCATACCTTATGCCCGTCCGAACGCAAACGTTCAATCAGCCCGTCCGTCGGCGCTTCTCGAAAAAAGGAAAAGTAGATAAAAAAGGTTAAACGCGTACCTGGTTGCAGGGTTTCACCTAAAACTGCTTGGTAAAAATGCTTAATCAAGCGTTCCTCTTTCACGTCACGGTTGGTGTTTTCCATCCGTTTGTTTTTCATGTACGCGCGCAAATGCGCCTTTTTCTCCTTTTGCGTGGCGTGTTCGTTTTCGCCTGCAAAACGTAGCATCCTCGTCATAAATCAACTCCGCGCGGCGAGTCGCCGCACACAACACCTCGTAGGCAATCGTCCCCACCTGCGCCGCCGTTTGATCGGCATCCGTCATAATGGGCAACCATGCGCCCTTTTTCTTTTTTCCAAAGCGAATACATGCGTCCATACAAAGATTGTTCGCATTGTTTGGCCAACCGTCCATACCGTTTTCACGTTGCCTTAAAAAGCCGTCCGCATAGCCCACCCGACAAACGGATAAGTGTCCTACCGCTTCGGCAGTTTCCTTTCCATAACCAAGTCCGCCAAAGCTGTATTTTCGGCCAGCAACCACTTTCGCATAGACCGTCATACCTTTTTGCAGGCGCAAGCTTTCCATAATTGCTGGTGAAACGCCCGTTTCCGCCGTTGCCTCGCAGGGAAGATATCCATACAACCCAAGCCCTACGCGTACCATGTCAAATGCGTAGTCCTTCCCGAGCAACGCGCCATAGGTGGCGCCCAGGTGTGCAATGAGTGTTGGAAAATACCCTTTTCCAACGGCAACCATACGTGCAAAAATCCTTCTTTGCTTTTCCGCCCTATGAAGATTACACTCACATAAATGCGAATAAATCCCTCGCACGCGGAGGTAGGGACTTCGTTGAAAGAGTTTGCAAACTCTACCCAACGTTTGCACGTTTAAGCCGTATCGGTTCATCCCCGTATTCACTTTCAAATGTACATTGATAGGAATGCGATATTGTGCGCAAAACCTGTACAGCAACCATGCCGTTTTGAGGGAATCTACACTCGCTGTAAATCCATTGACAGCCAAAGCATAGCATTCTTCTTCCGTTGTCGGCGGAGTAAAAACCAAGATTTCTTTTCCGCACGCCGCCACACGGATAGCAAGTCCTTCTTCAAGCAATGCCACCGCAAAACAATCGGCTACGCCGCTCAACGACATCGTTACTGCCTCCGCGCCGTGGCCGTAGGCATTCGCTTTCACCACCGCGCAAAGCTTTTTCCCCGTCAAAGCCGAAAACCGTTCGGCATTTGTACGTATATTGTCTAAATGGATAATCGCCTTCACCTTTTGCATTCTATATCGTATGCAAACGGCGAAAAAGAAGTGTCTTACTTGCTAAAAATAATTCTATGACAGTTGTCACACTCAATCGACGCGCCGCCCGTCAGTTTATTTCTTGCCGCAAGCGGGGGTTCCATACTGCAGAAAGGACATCTCGTACCGATCATTTCACCCACGACAGGGAAAATTTTCTCCTTACGTTTCGTTCGATAGGTTTCCAAAACTTCCGCGGAAACGTCCTTTTCGAGTTTTGCAAGCTCTGCTTCCAACGCTTTCTTTTCGGGTTCGCGAGCTGCTTTAACCGCCTTATATTTTTCCGTTGCCTCCGCATATTGCTTTTGTGCGGAAAGAACTTGTTTTTTCAATTTTTTGTATTCTTCGTCCGTCGCCTTGATATTCGCCGTCAAAGTCGCAAGATCCGCCTTCAATTTCTTCAACTGATCGGCAAGCGCCTGCGCCTTTTTCTTGTAGAATGCGATATCCGCGCCGCCCGTAATCAATTCGTCCAAATGCTCAAAATCGTTCAAGGACTCTTCCGCGCGGTTATACTTTTGCGTAATTTCCGCAGCTTCCGACTGCAACGCAGCCGCCTTCACTTCCAAAGCGTCCAACTTTTCAGGAGCAGCTTCAAGGAATTTCTTAAACTTTACGTATTCCTTTCTTTCATCGCAGCCAGCGATTTCACGCTCTAACTTGTAAAGCTTTGCGTCCGTTTCCTGATACTTCAAAATTGCCTGTAACATAATAATATCTCCCTCCCGTTAAAACAGATTGTCTTCCGTGTGATAAGCACAAGGAATTTCCACCTGTTCACGGATTTTTTTATAATATTTTTCAAAACCATATTGTTCGGACGCGTAGTGCGTCAAAACAATCACCGACATCCCCGATTCCACCAACAACTGAATGAAATGATGTTTGAAATCGGAAGAAATCATCACTTGCGCGCCCATACCCTTCGCATAAAGAATGGATGGCGCGTCCACGCCTGCGCCGCAAAAACTGCCAACGCGAGCAACCGTCTTATTAAGATCGCCATACACCAACACTCTTTCGGTGGAAAACTCTTTCTTCATTCCATCCGCAAGCGCGCCCAAAGTGATCGGCTTTACGTCGTATACACGCCCGTAACCGCTATCCTCTACGGGGTATTGAATCGCAACCGAACGCGCACCTGCCCCGTCCGTTTCACCCGACGAGCGCAAAATACCCTCCATCAAGCTTTCATCAATACCACCTTTGGCAACGTCCAAGTTGAGATGCATCGAAATCACGGAAATGCCTGCGCGTATGCATTTTATTAGTTTTTCACCAAGCAGGGCTTGATCCCCCATGCAAATATGGTCAATCTTCCCATAGATGACAGGGTGATGGGTAATAATCAAATTTGCGCCGATTGCAATCGCCTTTTCAATGGCGGCATTCGTCAAATCCAAGGTAAACAAAATCCCCGTTACCTCTTCGCACGCCTCCACCAACAAGCCGCTGTTATCATACGCACCTACGGTGCGGCAATATTCGTCGCTCAAACGCTTGGGCGCAATCGCATCCGCAATTTTATAAATTTCACTTAATTTCACCGTTTAACACTCCTTCCAAGCGCGCCTTCCGTCTTAACAAGTCCTCTTTGCTCGATTCCTGTAAAGCCGGTTGCGTTAAGTAGCGGTCAATCCCTGCCAACAATTTTTCAATCCTTGCAGTAAAAGCCGCCGGATATTCCTTCAAATTATCCCTGCCGAATTCGTATTCCGCCTCGGTATAAGGGGTTTCATCGCATACCTGCCCCCTTTCCTCACGTCGTCCGCCGATAATCACGTCGTAGAATTTTACGTCCTGAAAGGTAAAATCCCTTTCGATATATCCACCGTTTTCAAAGATATACCGACGCAATTTTTCCGAATCGTGCATCGGTTGAAATACGAAACGCTTGGGCATAAAGCCGTGTTTTTCGTCCGACAAAATGGATACGATTTCGCTGCCGCCCATACCGGCAATCAACACCTCGTCCACGTCGCTCGGTACACCGAAAAAGCCGTCGCCAAGCACCGAAACCGCTTTCCCCTGCCGAATGTAGGGAGCAAGCAACGTTTCCGCCTTTGCCAAACTGCCCTTGCTAACGTCAGACAAAATTGCCTTACCGCACAGCTCGTTTTTCAACATATATTCCGAGCAGTAGCCGTGGTCACAGCCCACGTCGGCAAACGTTTCCGCTTTCGTTAATAACGAACACAGCGTATCAATTCGCTTTCCGTAACCCATTATTCAAGGAAATCTTTCAATTTCTTACTGCGCGAAGGGTGACGGAGCTTTCTAAGCGCTTTCGCCTCAATCTGACGGATACGTTCACGGGTAACGTTGAATTCTTTACCGACTTCTTCCAACGTTCTGGGCTTACCGTCGTCAATACCGTAACGCAAGCGAAGTACCTTTTCTTCACGAGGGGTCAAGGTATCCAAAACACCGAGAAGCTGTTCTTTCAACATGGTGGTAGCCACCGCTTCACCAGGGGTAGCCGTCTTTTCATCTTCGATGAAATCGCCAAGGTGGCTGTCTTCCTCTTCACCGATCGGGGTTTCCAAGGAAACGGGGTCCTGCGCGATCTTTTGAATTTCACGCACACGGTCTTCCGTTACGCCCATCTTTTCCGCGATTTCTTCGGGGGTCGGTTCACGGCCAAGCTCCTGCAACAACACACGTTGCACACGGGTCAGCTTGTTGATCGTTTCTACCATATGCACGGGAATACGAATGGTACGCGCTTGGTCAGCGATTGCACGGGTAATCGACTGACGAATCCACCAAGTTGCATAGGTGGAGAACTTAAAGCCCTTTTGATAGTCGAATTTTTCAACCGCCTTCATAAGACCAAGGTTACCTTCCTGGATCAAGTCAAGGAAAAGCATACCACGGCCCACGTAACGTTTTGCAATGGAAACAACCAAACGCAAGTTCGCCTCGGACAAACGCTTTTTCGCCGCCGCGTCGTTTTCCTGCATACGCTTTGCGAGTTCCACTTCCTCTTCAGCGGAAAGCAAAGGCACTCGGCCGATGTCCTTCAAATACATTTTTACGGGATCATCCAAACCGATGTCGGACAATGCCTGTTCAAACAATTCGCGATCGCGTTGTTCTTCGTCCACGATTTGAATACCCGCTTCGCTTAAGGATTTGTACACGAAATCGATCTGTGTCGGGTTCGTGTCAAATTTTTCCATGATGTCACAAAGTTGGTTTGTGGTAATGCTACCTTTCTTACCGTAATTATTGATAATCCCCGTAAGAATTTCATTGAGTTTTTGCTCGGATACGTTCATCTTTTATCCTCCGTTAATACCAAACAGTTTTCTGTTTTTTTCCTTTTTTTATTTTTCTTTGCATACCTGCCCCTTTTGTTTTAGGGGATTATGACTTTTTTAATTGATTGCGCTTTTGTATGCATACGCTGAGCTGTTTTGCAATCTCTTTGCGTTTGCTTTCTTCCGTTGCCCCTGCGTATTCTTGATTGAGCCGCGCAATTTCTTCCTCAATCGCTTCCTTTCGCAAGGTTTTAATACTGTCGTTAAAAAACCGTTCCGCGACGTCGCCGATCAGCTTGTCACCATAGTTCAAATCCAAAATCGCGTTAAATTCCGCACAGTTTTCATCAAGCAGTTCAAACAATTCACTCGGTCGAATTCTCTCACCCTTTACCTCGCGGTCGGCGATATAATTTGCGATAACGATATGCGTTTCGTCCTTCAAGGGCAGTTCCGCCACCGCCAAGCTTTCCGCATACGGAACCGAGAAAAGCTTTGCCGCCAAGATAAAGCGTTTCGCCTTTTGCTGTTTGTCCGTACCAGCCGCCGTTTCCGCAATTCGCTCTTTCAAGACCTGCGGTTCTTGAGCCGGCGCTTCCTTCTTCACGTTTTGTAAATCACGTTCCAACGAATGATAGGTGATATCCGTCAAGTCACGGATTTTCTTGAGAAGTACCTCTCGCTCGCTTTCGCTTTCCGCCTCTTTGACAATCTTCAACGCCTCGGATACAAACCTGCGTTTCTCTTCCGTTTTACCCAGATCAAACTTGCGTTCTAATGTGTGCAAACGGTAATCAATGACTGGCATTGCCTTATCCAAGCAAGCTTGATATGCGTCCGCGCCCTGCTTTGCCACGTCGTCGGGGTCCAACCCATCGGGCATCGGTACAACGCGCACGTTTAAGCCTGCCTCTTTCAAGATTTCCAACCCACGCAAATCGGCGTTTTGTCCTGCGAAATCCCCGTCGTAGCTGATGAGTACGTTGTCCGTGTAACGCTTTGCCAAACGCGCCTGCTCCTTGGTGAGCGAGGTACCCATGGTCGCCACTACGTTCTTAAAGCCCGCCTGATACAGGGAAATCGTATCCATGTACCCTTCTACGAAAATCACCTCTTTCAAAGCCTGCTCTCTCTTCAGTTTTTTCAACAGGTTGACGTTGTAAAGGGTCTTACTCTTATCAAACAGCATCGTTTCCTTGGTGTTTTTGTACTTGCCAAACTTCACCTTCTCCAGCTTTCTACCGCCAAAACCGATGACCTCGTCAAAGGCATTGATGATCGGGAAAATCAACCGCTCGCCGAGAGAATCGTACAACCGTCCGTTCTTCTCACTCGCCGCAAGCACACCGCTGTCGATCAAATCTTCCTTGAAATATCCCTTCCCTGCCAAATAGTCGGGTAAGGAGTAGAAATCCAACGACGCACCCAAACCGAACTTCTTCACCGTTGTCGGCGCAAGGCCTCGGTTAGAGATATATTGTAAATACGGGTCGGCTTTTTTATCGCCGCCGTAGAGATTTGACAGGTAAAATCTTGCCGAGTCCAGCAAAATTTTCGCCATCGCATCCCTCTTTTTCTTTTTTCTTGCCGCTTCTTCCGTGTCAAAGTTGCTTTCAGGCACCGTCATCTTTGCCCTTGCCGCCAAAATACGAACCGCCCCCATAAAATCGGTGGATTCTATTTCTTGCACGAACTTGATCACGTCGCCCGATTCTTGACAGCCAAAACAATGATAGAATTGATCCCCTTCATTGATCGCAAACGTGGGGGTTTT
>JAZKZY010000036.1:0-1534 GCA_045612895.1 Candidatus Scatosoma sp.
AGCCGAGCTTGCCCCCGGACTTAAGAAATTTTTCTTATCCTACTTTGCAAACTTTAACAAGCTTGTTTCCGTAAATATCTTTATGGTTCTTGGAAACTTCCCGCTTATCTTCCTTATAATTAATTTTTCGGGATATTTCTAAGTGAAATTGTGAAACAAAAAACTATGTAGAATAAGTCCGTTTTTAAAAGAATATATTTTCAATAAGCAGAAAAACATTTAATTTCATAGACTCATATAAATTCTGTAGTGAAAGTAGATAATAATATTTGTTATTTCATAATAATTATTATCAGGTCTAATTGAAGGATGTGTATAGCAGTGAAGCAATCGACAAAAGCAAAGTTCATCATTATTGGCAGCGGCTTTGGTGGGATGATGACGGCAATCCGTCTTCGGCAAATAGGGGAAACGGATATTATTATTTTGGAGCGTGATTGTGATGTAGGTGGTGTTTGGCGGGACAATCGATATCCTGGTTGTGCTTGTGATGTAGAATCCCATTTATATTCGATGTCATTTGCACCAAACCCAAATTGGAGCACTGTTTTTGCGAAACAACCGGAGATTTATGATTATTTAAAAAACTGTGCACAAAAGTTTGATTTACTACAACTAATTCGTTTTCAACATGAAGCGCAAAGGATGGATTGGGACGATACAAACGGGATTTGGATAATCGAGACAACTAAAGGACAGTTCCGTGCACGAATGGTCATCGGTGCATTCGGTGCTTTAAGTGACCCTGACATTCCTCGATTAAAAGGGATGGATAAATTTAAAGGACAAGCATTTCATTCTGCCAATTGGCCAAGCAATCTCGACCTCAAAAATAAAAGGGTTGCTGTTGTTGGAACAGGCGCTTCAGCCATTCAATTTATCCCGGAAATTCAGCCGCAAGTTGCTCAGCTTCATATATTCCAGCGTACGCCACCTTGGATTATACCAAGATTGGATGGACCGATTAGTGAAAGAAAGAAAAAATTGTATCGGCAAGTACCATTATTACAAAAGGCAAATCGATTGAAATTTTACTTACAACGGGAATATATGGCCATTGGATTCATTAATCCTAAAATGATGAATAAAACACAAGAACAAGCTTTAGCCCATATGCACAAGGACATAAAAGACCCTGATTTACGTCAGAAATTAACGCCTAATTATACAATTGGTTGTAAGCGTATATTGCTTTCGAATAACTACTATCCCGCACTTGCTAAGCCGAATGTAGACGTTAATACGAACGGCATTGCTGAAATAGAAGAACATGCAGTGATTGACCAAAAAGGAAACCGTATCGAAGTAGATATGATTATTTACGGGACAGGTTTCAAAGTTACAGATACACCGTTAGCACGTCAAATTTATGGGATAGATGGTCATTCGCTCACGCAAGAATGGAATGGAAGTCCGAAAGCATATTTAGGAACGATGGTTGCAGGTTTTCCGAATCTCTTTATTTTGCAAGGTCCTAATACAGGGCTTGGTCATTCTTCTGTCGTTTTTATGATGGAAGCACAAATCATGCATA
>JAZKZY010000037.1:0-23584 GCA_045612895.1 Candidatus Scatosoma sp.
CATCGCTGAATAATTAAGGGATATTGATTAACGTAAAAAGACGGACCTTGAAAAAGGCCCGTTTTTTATTTTATAATATTCTCGGCTTTTTTATAAAAGCTATTTACAAACCAAACATCTTGTGTTATAATAAGTATGCCAAACGAACTTAATAATCGCATTTTAGGTGTATTTTTTCTTTTTTAGGGACTATATACCCTTTTTTGCATCCTCAAACGAAATCCATTTGGTAAAAATGCGACTCCCGTTTGATGGTGTTAATATACCTATCTGCGAAAAAAGTTCGTTTGGCGACAACTCGGAGTTTGCGTTTTTCGGTGCGTATAATTTCGGTTGTACGCACTTTTTATTTTTAAGGAGAATTTACTATGGAAACATTAAAACACAAGTACGGAATTGTTGAACTCTATGAAGACAAACTTATAATTAAAAAACGTGGTTCTTTTTGGTTAATGCGTTCAAGTTCAGAAAAAACGTTTTACTTTGAACATATAAGATCTTTCGAAAAGAATAATAAACGCCCTTTGTACGATGATGCATTTATTCAAATTGAAATAGGAGGCTCTGGTAGCGGATACCAAGGAGGAAGTCTATCGGATAACTCTATTGCTTTTAATAATAACGAAGATATGAATGCTGCCTATAAAATTTTAGAAGCCAGTTTGAATAATTATAAAGCAAGACAGGTTTCAAAAGAAATATCTCCCGCTATTAGTGCCGCTGATGAAATAAAAAAATATAAAGACCTTTTAGATAATAATATTATTTCGCAGGATGAATTTAATGCTAAGAAAAAAGAATTACTTGGTTTATAATTATTTTAGAAAATAACCTGCCATACACCGAAACAGTTTTTTCTAACTATTAATTATATAAAAAAGAAGGGTATATTCCCTTCTTTTTCTTTTACCATAAAAATTAAACACTCGATGGATTATTTATCTTCGTTGTTGCTGTTGCCCAAGAAGATACAAAAGAAATCGTTGCTGCCTTCCAAAGAGGTGCCCCCACCGTTACCGCCACCAGGCTTTCTATCACGGTTGTAGGGCTTTTTGTTGTAGCCGCCACTTCTACCGCGATCGTTGAACTTACCACCCTTACCGCCGCGGTTGTAACCGCCACGATTGTTGTTACCACGTCTGTCGCGGTCGTTACGAGCCGCAATCGCAGGCGCGTCGGGATCTTCCAAATTGTCGGGTACGATCACGATATAGCGGTTGGGTTCTTTGCCTTCGCTTTGCGTGGAAACGCCTTCTCTTTCGGAGAGAGCTGCGTGGATAATTCTTCTTTCATAAGGGTTCATGGGTTCGAGTTTAATCTTCTTACCCAAACGGATTGCCTTTTGCGCCAAGTTTTCGGACAACTTATTCAAGGTTGCCTCACGGTTTTCACGATAGTTTTCACAATCTACCACAACGCGCTTGTAATCATCTCTACCCGTGTTTGCAACTGCGCCAGCAAGGGTTTGAATTGCATCCAACATTGCGCCGTGTTTACCGATGATAGAGGTGGTATTAGCGGCAGTTACGTTGATTTCTACCTTATCGCCTTCCGATACCAACTCCGTGCAAGCGGTAATGTTCAAAAGCTCGAATAAGCCTTCCAAGAACACAACCGTTCTTTCGCCGTCCGTTGCATTTTCACCACATTCGTTCGAAACCGTCTTGGTTTCCGCTACTTCTACGGGCGCTTCCTTAGCCGCGATCTCTACGCGCGCTTTTACCGATCCAAATAATTTCTTTTTGCCCTCTTCCAGGACACGGATATCCGCTTGCTCTGCAGTCAAGCCCAACTCCTTCAGCCCGTTCTCAACGGCTTCTTCTACCGTCTTGCCTGTAAATTCCTGATAAATCATTATTTTCTCCTCACACCTACCCTTGGTAGGTAAAATTATTCTCACTAACTTCTAAAACGGACGGATTATTCCTTGTCCTCTTTTTCTTTCTTTTCTCTGGTATCCTGCGCCGATGCTTTCCCTGCATTTTTCGCCGCTTCAATTCTCGACAAAGTACGGTTATCCATACGAACTACCGTTGCGCTTGCTTCTTCCTTTGCCAACTTTTTATCTACAAACTTGTTGATGATAAGGGTGGAAAGCATAGAGAATACGTTGCTCGTGATCATGTAGATAGAGAATGCCGCGCTGTACATAAACGAGAAAATCGCGAACATACCCGTCATCATGAACATCATCATCTTTTGTTGCGATGCGCCTTGACCGTCCACGGTGGAATACTTTTGCTGTTCCTTTTGCGAACGCATCATAACGAACTGCTGCAACAAAATCGTACCGATAGAAAGGGCAATCAAGATATAGTAACCGTTTGCCGCTTCTTTTTGTACCGTCAATTTTTCCGTAATCAAATTATACGCATCCTCGGTGTAAACGGTGGTGCCCATTTTACCGATATCACTGTAAGAAATATTGTCGGAGCCTACGCTGAATTCTTCACGCTTTGCTTCCGCTTCAAAGTCTGCATAGTTTTGAACAGGGTGCTTATAGCTTGCGTCCGTCATCCAAATATTCTTAATCCAAAGGAATTTGGTGTTCGTAACAACGCCGTTTTCTGTATCCTCATAAGCAACTTTTACAGCATCCTGCCCTTTACCAACGAAATACTTACTCAACGCTTCGTCTTCCGTCAAACCGTTGGTCATCATCTCTTGGATTGCCGCATTCATGTCCGCATTTGCTTTTACTTTGTCCGCTTTTATAATGTATTCGGTGGCGGTATTATCTAATCTTTCATTGATATACGCAACCAAATCATCGTTTATTTCGGTCACCGATTCGGGTTTTTCGAGCTGATAATAGATATACGCATCCGCGTCATCTACGATAATTTTATTGTCCTGAAGCGCAATATTTTCCTTTTCAATATCGGGGCAGTACGAACGGATTTCCGCATTGTACGCACCTACCATGTAGTTGTAGTTATCAATAGCGGAATACTGCGCATACGCGTTAAATGCGTTAATTGCCACGATAAAGATAACCATGGACAAAATCATAGGCAAGCAGGACGAGAACATGGAGATGCCGTTTTCTTTGTACATTTCCATCAATTTTTGGTTGTACATCTGCTTGTCGTTGGCATACTGCTTTTGCAGTTTTTCCATGCGTCCTTGCTGGTCTTTCATTTTTTGGTTTTGCTTACGCATCGAAATACGTTGATATACGTCGAAAGGCAAAACAACCAATTTCAACACCAACGAGAAGAGAATAATCCCGACGCCAACCATACCAACGCCCGAACCAACACTGGAAATCAACCAACGAATAATTCTTGCGATCCAGTTAAGCGATACGTCATACGTTTCGCCGAACATAGAGATTGATGCTAATAAATTAAAAATTTCCATATTTTCTACTCTTTTTGTTTTTTACTCACAAAAGCCATCTTGATTTACGGTAATTTTCCGGCGCCGGCTTATATCCGCCTTTCGTCCAGGGATGGCAATGTAAAATACGCCACATCCCCATTAAAATCCCTGTCACTACCCCATGATTGTTGATACATTCTAAGGTATATTGTGAGCAAGTGGGGCGGAATTTACATTGATGCTTGGATAAATGTTTTTGATAAAAGAGAATAAGCCGCATACAAAACATCTTCAAATAGGGCTTGAACACCGTTCTTCGAAGATATTGTGCGTTGGTATATAACAACGGGCAAAAAGCCACGCTTACATTTTCTCTTTTTTGATGATACATTTAAGCTGCCGTTCGTAATTTTTTACCGAATATTCTTCGCATACCTTTGGTATGAGTACAATCGAATACGTACCTTTCATATCCCCTTGTACGGCGCGAAACGCCTCGCGAAGCAATCTTTTGATGCGGTTTCTTTGTACACTTTTCCCGTGTTTTTTTCCAACGGATATCCCCATCGTCATTTTTTCCGAGGGTCGGTATATTACAGACAAAGTGGGTGTAGCCGCACGCTTGCCTTTGTGGAACAGACGTTGAAAATCCGCTTGCTTTTTTAAGCGATAATATTGCATCGTAACGGACCTCCTTTTTCTGTTTTTACACGAATTTTACAACGGTTTTTTTACATACACGCGCTATACGCGCACGCACACGCGCCCGTTATAAAAAATGGCAAATCCTCTCCTCTGTATTACAAAGGAAAGGAATTTTGTCAAATACACTTATCAGTTGTTAAAAGGGGAGATTAGTGGGTCAATCTCTTGCGGCCCTTATCGCGACGACGCTTCAAAACCTTTCTACCAGCCGTCGTTGCCATTCTCTTACGGAAGCCGTGAACCTTGCTCTTTTGTCTCTTTTTGGGTTGGAATGTTCTTTTCATAATACTTTCTCCTGTATTTGGTTTTTTTCTTTTTCGTTTTTTAGTGGTTACCGTCGGTTTTTAGGGTACAAACCCGTTTACACCCACGATAACCCCATAATTATATCGCAAAAACGCAAACTCCGTCAAGCAATTTTATGCGTTTTTTCCTTTTCTTTCTTTGCTTTTGTGAAAAATTTTACCTTTCTTGATTATTGATTGCTGGTACGAACGGGCAAAATCAAATATTGACTGCCGCCTTCTTCCGCATTTTCAAGGATGAAGGGGGAAATCGAGGTGTTGAAGGACATCACAACCGTTTCCGCCGTCAACGCCTTCAAAGCGTCCAAAAGGTACTTACCGTTCATGGCGATCTTCAATTCCTTACCGTCCAAATCCGCCGCAACCGTTTCTTCTACCTTACCCATTTCCGAGTTTGCGTTAATTACAATCTTGTTCATCTTCATGTCGAAGGTGATGAGGTTGTTTTTGTCACCACGGATCAATACGGATGCACGTTCTACGCTGTCGATGAGTTCCGCGCGGCGCACGTTTACCGTGGTAGCGAACGCAACGGGGAAGATGTTTTCCTTTCTTACGAATTCACCTGCGTAAAGACGAGAGGTGATTACGGTGTTCTTAACCGCAACGGACAAAAGGTTTTTGTCAGCGTAAATTTGGATATTATCGTCACCGTCAAGCATACGGGAAATTTCGATGAGGGTACGAGCAGGGCAAACGAGCTTCATTTCACCGCTGCCTTCGCCTGCTTCACACTTCGAATATGCCATTCTGAACCCGTCCAAAGCGGTAGCGGTCAATTCACCGTTCTTTGCTTCCAAAAGGCAACCCTTCAAGATAGGTCTGCTTTCGTCGGTTGCACAGCAGAATACCGTTTTTGCAATCAAACCCTTCAAATCCGATTCCTTGGTTTCAAAGTAGTTTTTACCTTCGGTAGATCTGTCGCCAAGACGAGGGAAATCCGCCGCGGAAAGGGATTGCATGTACGATTCGCTGTCCGCATAACGGATCGCAATACCGTTATCCATGGATGCGATGACAACCTCGAACGAGGAAATTTTACCTACGAAATCCGCAAAGGTTTTACCGTTCACGCAAAGCTCGCCTTCTTCGATAACCTCCGCGGTAATTTTCTTTTCAATAGAGATTTCACCATCGTAAGCGGTCAAGGTCAAGCCGTCGTTTTCCGCGCGAAGACGAATACATTCCAAAATAGGGGTAATCGTTTTTACTGCGCAAGCCTTACTAACCGTCAGGGCCGCATCCGATAAAATCATTCCGTCACATACAAATTTCATAATCTATTCTCCTGAATTACTTTCCTAAATATTGTACCATATTTTGTATATTTACGCAAGCAAAAAAGGGCGATTTTCCGCCCCTTTTTTATAATTATTATAACTATGTTATAATGTGTGAATGGATTGCCATAGGCAATCGTGAATTGTAACTTTGCAACACGATTCAAATAACTCACCAAAGAGATATATTCCCATTTTTATCAAAATGCCAGCATCCGCTCTTACTCGTTTCGCTGTAAAAATACAATTGTGCCGACCCAACCCCTTTATCATACGGGTCGTTATAGATTTTATTCCAAGCGCTTTCAGTACCCTTGTAATACACTTTTTTTAACTTTTCCTGCGACAAAAGGGTATAATAATCAATCCCCTGCACACTGCTACCGAATACGATAACCTCTAAATCATTTATTCCATAAAAGAAAGTGAAATTAATTTCTTCTGTTATCCCATCGCCGATAATAAACTCTTTAACACTCTTACAAGTATCAAAAACAAGAAGACCCAAGCTCGTTACTCCGTTGCCGATTTTGATTTTTGTTGCAGTTTCACACTCATAAAAAGCAAAATCGCCTATCGTTTTAACACTGTCGGGAATGTCAATTTTTTGTAAGGATTTACAACTGGTAAATGCATATTCCCCGATTTCCGTAACACCGTTTCCGATTTTACAAGTTTTAAGAGCTTCACAATAACGGAAAGCATACTCTCCGATTGTTTTTACACTATCCGGAATCACAACACTCTCTAATTTCGTACAAAAATAAAAAGCGTTGTTTCCTATATTTGTTAGTGTATTTCCAAGCTTTATACTCTTTAAATTTGAACAATGATTGAAAGCATAATCACTTATGCTTGTTACTGTGTCTTCAAGCGTTACACTTTCCAAACTTGTACAGTTACTAAATACACTTTTTCCTATTTCGCCGTTTACCGTTGCAGTCTTTAATTCATCACATTTGTAGAAAGCCCCGTTTCCAACCTTTGTTACCGTTTCGGGTATCACAACACTTGTGATACTATCACAATTTTGGAAAGTGTGCTCTTTAATCTCGGTAATCGTGCTTGGAATTACCAAATCGCATACCGCTTGGTTTTTAATATATAATTTTTTTGCATAATTAACGGGGTTTGCCTCGGGATTACCAAATTCTATA
Organism: Candidatus Scatosoma sp.; assembly: GCA_045612895.1. Taxonomy (GTDB): domain Bacteria; phylum Bacillota; class Clostridia; order Christensenellales; family Borkfalkiaceae; genus Scatosoma. Next base: position 6,772 of record JAZKZY010000037.1, read on the forward strand.
TTCAACCACGCTTCCAACCCTGCGGAATATACACCGACCAAACCTTCACAATTTTTAAAGGCATCGTTATCTATTTTTTTAATTTTTGCGGAAATAGTTACCTTTTTAATTGTTTTTTCTTCTAAAAAGGCTTTTTTACCGATTTCCGTTACGGGCAAACCTTGATATGTATCGGGGATAATAATATGGTCGGAAGTGTCCGTACCTTTACCGATTACGCAATATTCTTCCTTTCCCTCAATCTTTTCAAAGGAAAGGCTATCGTTTGCAGGGGTGGGGTCGGGGGTTTCGGTGGAACTGCTTTGACTGCCTTGCCCGCTCAACCAAGCCATAAAATCTTCTTCCGTACCCGAATTGCCGTTTTCGAGCCAAATTTCATAAGCAGTTTTTTCCGAACTGCTTTTATTACCCGTTAATTTGTTAAGAGCCTCACAACTACCGAGTGCGCAACAGCTCACCGCCGTCAAGGACAATGCCAAAATACTAAGCCAACGTTTTTTTATCATCTTTTTCTCCTTTATCAATATCCAACACTTTCCACAATAGTGAAAGCGCAAGGTTTTCTACACAAACGTAAAATAAGACACCTTACTGCCTCCAAGCTCAGCTTGGTTACAACGGTTGCTTTCTCTCCTTTCCCTGACCGCGAGGATATTTCGGAGGGGTGGGCTTTACCTTATTCACCACCGCAAGCAATCTTTCCCCGTACCCTTCGGGTAACGAATAGGGGAGAACTTCCCCACATTTACCGCCAAGCACCTTGTACGCGCTTTCCGCTTCCTTGATTTCTTCCATTTCACCGCTCTTGTACGCGATAAAGCTACCGCCTACCTTCACAAAAGGCAAGCAATATTCGCTGAGCGTGTTCATTCTCGCAACCGCCCTCGCCGTCGCATGATCGTACTTTTCTCTATGGTTTTTATCCCTCGCCATGTCTTCCGCGCGTAAATTATAAATATGCACGTTTTTCAGGTCGAGTTTATCCACAACTGCCTGCAAAAATTCGCACTTTTTACCCACGCTTTCGATAAGGTCAAAGGACAAATCCCCACGCAAAATTTTCAACACGATAGAGGGGAAGCCAGCACCCGATCCAACCTCGACAACCTTGGCGTTTTGCTTGAACAAATCCACCCCTGCGGAACTGTCCAAAAAATGCTTATAATACATGTCTTTTTCTTCCAAAATCGTGGTCAAATTATACCGCTGATTATACTCTAAAATCAAGGCTCTATAGGCCTCGAATTGTTCCTTCTTTTCCCCTAAAATTTGCTGTTCAAAAATCTTGATTATATCCATCTTTTTCCTACTTTATACACCGCAATGTTTACAAAGTTATCCACATGTTTATAACTTATGTGGACAAGGTGTATTTTTCAATATTTATTCATATTTTTTGTATATTTATTCGCGGAGTAGTTTCCATCTTTTTCAAACGTTTCCACATATCCACAAAACTTCCACATTTTTGTCCACATTAAAAAGTGGAGTTATCTACATGGAAACTTTTTCCGCAATCCCTTATAAAACCTGGCAAAAATCGACTTTTTTTAGGGTTATCCACATCTCCACAGCACCCTACTAATACTACTATTATAATTATATATAAATAATAAACATCAATGGTGTATGTTGCTTTTCTTTTGGGTTAGGATTTAATGTCAAATAAAGTGGATAACACCCTCAGGATACGCCTTTTGGAAGAGCTTTACGGTATAAGCCGCGCCGCCCGTGGTCTTTTTGCAGTATGCAATCATCACGTCCGCTCTATCCACCATATATTTGTCGCGGTTTTGCATACAGCCTTGGTAGTAGTGGTCGGAAAGAACGACGGTTTCGTCCGCTTTTTTGAGAATTTTTACGTAACGCTTTTTATCCGCCTCGGAAAAGTATTTTTCCTGCCCGTAACAGGGTACACAGGCAATCAATTTCACCTGCGGGTGTTTTTTTCGTAAGGCGAGGACACATTCGGCGGCGATCAGGTCAAAACCGATTGCCATACCGTTGTAAAAGTTCTCCACACCCTCTTTTATCAAGCGTTCAATCGTCTTTTTTAAGGTGTGTTTTGAAAAATCTGCACTCAAGTCGCGATGCCCAGTAAAAACACAGTTTTTATTTGCGGAAAATTCCTCTTCCGTTGTGAATAAAGTCAGCTGTTTTTTCATTTGTACCATTATAACATGGGTTTTACTGTTTGTCAATTTTATTTTTTCTTTTCTTCGCGCGATTGTTTACTTTTTTAAGATTATATGCTATAATAGAAAAGTACACTAAAAACGGAGAAAATCTATGCCATACACCGTTTATTTGAAGAAAAATGAAGAGAAACGTTTGATTGCCGGCCACAGCTGGGTATTTGCAAACGAGGTTGCGAGGATTGAGGGTAAGGATAAAAACGGCGCCCTTGCCACCGTTTGCTCTTTTGACGGGCGTTTTATCGGAAAAGGGTATATTAACCACGCGTCGAAAATTCTCGTGCGTATTTTTATCAGAAACGAGGAAACGGACGAGGGAGATTTTTACTACAACCGCATCAAAGAGGCGTGGGAACAGCGTAAGAGAATGGGTTACGAAAATTGTTGCCGTGTGGTATTCGGCGAGGCGGACAACCTGCCTGCGCTTATCGTGGATAAGTACGCGGATATCTTGGTTATACAGTGCCTTTCCCTGGGTATTCACCAACTTAAAAAACAAATCGTTGCGGACATGGTACGCCTATTTCAGCCAAAAGGTATCTATGAAAGAAGTGACGTAGGGGTACGCAGTAAAGAGGGATTACCCCTTGAAAAGGGTGTTTTATACGGGGAAGTTCCCGACGAAGTCATCATCGAAGAAAACGGTTTGAAGATGTCCGTAGACGTGAAAAACGGACAAAAAACGGGCTACTTTTTAGACCAAAAAGAAAACCGTTTTTCGTTGCGGAGATATGCCAAGGGCGGACGGGTTTTAGACTGTTTCTGTAACAGCGGCGGTTTCTCTTTGAACGCGGCTTTGACGGCGGATCAAGTAACCGCGGTGGACGTGTCGGAATTTGCACTTGCCAACGTAAGAAAGAACGCTGAATTAAACGGGATTAAGAATATCACCACCGAACAAGCGGACGTTTTCGAGCTTCTTCGTGAAAAGAGAAAATCGGGTGAAAAATACGACCTTGTCGTGCTTGACCCCCCTGCTTTTTGTAAGAGCGCAGGCGAGGTAAAGGACGCGTATAGAGGTTATAAAGATATCAACGTTTTGGGTATCAAGCTTGTGGAAAAAGGCGGTTATCTTGCCACCTGCTCCTGTTCTCACTACATGACCTTCCCTCTCTTTGAAAGAATGTTGTCCGAGGCGGCAAAGGAAAGCGGCAGACGTGTGCGCGTGTTGGAAATGCGTACCCAAGCGCCCGACCACCCTGCCCTCTTAAACGAGGAAGAAACGCAGTATTTAAAGTTCTTTATTTTACAAGTTTTGTAAAAATGGGCATACCAGGTACGGGTTGAGTGATAAAAATACATTTTTTATATAAGGAATACTTGATTATTTTATAACTTTATGTTATAATAGTATAAGAGGTTTAACGAATGATTGAGCTGTTGCAAAATACACAAGCATACCGTTTATTGCAAAAGGAAAGCGAGGGAAACGCATATTCTCACGCTTATCTTTTGCTGTTTGACGATGCTCGCAATCTTCGCGCGACCTTAAAGGAGTTTGCAAAGCTCCTCTTCACCGCCCCCACCGAGACGGAAAAACAGCGTATTGACAAGCTGATTGACGAAGAAAGCTATGCTGATTGTCTTTTCTATCCTGCGGACGGAAAAAAACTTGCGGTGGAAGATGCGGAAAAAATCCGTGAAGAATGTCTTTTAAGCCCTATCGAGGGGGAAAGAAAGGTGTTCGTTTTAGGGGATTTTTCCGAGGCAAATACACAAACGCAAAACAAATTGTTAAAAATGCTGGAAGAACCGCCCAAGGGTGTTATTTTCCTGCTCGGCGCAACGACGGCATTCTCCGTTTTACCCACCGTTTTGTCCAGAACGAAAAAGTTAGAGATTTTACCCTTTGCAATCCGCGACGTAGAAGAGGCTTTGCATCGACTTTACGGGGATAAACAGGATAGCGCGACCTTGGAATTGTGCGCGGCGGCATCCGGCGGTGTCTTGGGCGAGGCGCAAAACATTTTAGAGGGCGGTTATTACAAAACTCTTGTGGAAAACGCCTTTAATATGTGTCTTTTTGACGACAGTAAAATCCCCCTTGCGGTGCGTACCATCGGCGAAACGAAAAACAAGAAGGAATTTTTATCCCTGCTTCGTTTAATTTTCCGTGATGCGTTGCTTGTGAAAACGGAAAACAAGGGTTGTAAAACGGCGGTTTTACTGTGTTCAGAAAAGGAAAAAATTGAAAAAGTGGCGGAAAAATACACCATTTCCGCATTGTTATACGCGCAAGAGGCGTTATCTGACGCGGAATTGCAGGTACAATTTAACGCGGTGTTCCCTCAATGTATCGAGATTTGCATCGCAAACATTAGACAAAAAAATAAGTAAGGTTTTTTATGGTAAAAGTAGTAGGTATTAAATTCAAAAACGGCGGTAAGCTGTATTATTTCGCGCCCAAAGCAGGCGACAAATATGAAAGAAATATGCCCGTTGTCGTGGAAACGGCAAGAGGGTTAGAATACGCTTGGGTGGCATATCCCGACCGTGAAGTGACGGACGATGAAATCGTTTCTCCCTTGAAACCCGTCATCCGTATTGCAACGCAAAAGGACACCGATTTTTATGAGGCTTGTCAAGAAAAACGCCCTCAAGCAATGCAAATTTGCAGGGAAAAAATCATCAAGCACGGCTTGGAAATGAAGCTTGTTGATTGCGAATACGCATTCGACGGCAGTAAAATTTTGTTCTATTTTACCTCTTCTAACCGCGTGGATTTCCGCGAGCTGGTAAAAGATTTGGCGACCACATTCCACAACCGTATCGAGCTCCGTCAGGTAGGTACGCGTGACGAGGCTAAATATCTCGGCGGTATCGCGCCTTGCGGCAGAGTTTGTTGCTGTGCAGGGAACATGCCCGAGTTCAAAAAGGTAAGCGTAAAAATGGCAAAGACGCAGGGCTTATCCTTAAATCCCGGTAAAATCAGCGGGCTTTGCGGTAGATTGATGTGCTGTTTGAGTTACGAAAACGATTATTACGCAGAGGCAATCAAGAAAATGCCGAAAATCGGTTCGGAAGTGCAAACCCCCGAAGGGAAAGCCATCGTTGCAGGCATCAACATGCTGAAAATGGAGGTTAAGGTAAAGATTGACGATAAAAACGGCGGTTGGATTTGGAAAGATTACCGCGCGGAAGATATTCGCTTTAAGAAGAGTAATCAACCTGAAAAGGAAGACAAAGACGACGACAGCGATATTCTTGTTTAATAAAGGTAAAATAAAAATCACCCTCAAAAAGGGTGATTTTTTTACGTCTTATACTTCAATTCCCTCGTCTTCATCCTCTTCCTCTTCTATAAGGTCGGGGTCGTTGACAACTTCAATAACCGATTTAATTTTCGCAAGTACTTCGTTTTTACCGTAACCCGTTTCCGAGCTGGTTGCCAGCATATTGCCAGGGGTAAGATACAAATCCGCTGCAATCGCCTTGATGTGTTCCTTTAATTTCATACGGGAAAGCTTGTCCGATTTCGTCAAGGTAACCGTGAAAGGAATGGTGTGGTAATGTAAAAACTCAATCATCTGCACGTCATCCGCCGTAGGATCGTGACGAGAATCCACCAACATAAACACGTGGGCGATATTTTCCTTATTTTTGAAGAATTGATCGAGGGTTTTCGCCCATTTTTCCTTTTCGCCCTTAGATACGCGCGCAAAGCCGTAACCAGGCAGGTCAGCAAGGATAAATTCGCCAAAATCGAAGTAGTTTACGAGGCGTGTTCTACCCGGTTCGCTACTCGTTTTCGCGAGCTTTTTACGGTTTGCCAGCATATTGATAAACGAGCTTTTACCCACGTTCGATTTACCGCAAACGGCAATCATCGGTTTATCGGGGGTGATAAATTGTGACGCGGTTGCCGCCGAGGTGATAAAGGTGGCGTTTTTAATGACAAGCGCAGGGGCTTGTTGTTTCATCTCGTACATGGTGCCCTCCTTTGTAAAAAAGTAGATTAGTTTTGCGTTTCACAACGCACAGAATTTTGTATATTTTCAGGTACGGCAGGTAAAGGGGTTGCTTTGGTTTTCGGCTTTCTCTTTACTGTCTTTTTTTGCTCGGTAACGGGGGTTACGTAGTTTTCCCCACCCTCTAAAACAACGGAAAAAACTTCGTCCACTTGTTTTACGGGGATAAAGGTAATTTCCTCTTTTACCACCGCAGGCAATTCGTCCACGTCTCTTGCATTTCCGGCGGGAATCAATACCGTTTTAATCCCCACACGGCGCGCCGCCAACGATTTTTCTTTCAAACCGCCGATAGGCAATACCTTACCGCGTAAAGTAATTTCACCCGTCATCGCAACGTCACCGCGGACTTTTTTACCTGTAAATACCGACAAAATCGCGGTTGCCATGGTAATCCCTGCGCTGGGACCGTCTTTCGGGGTTGCTCCCTCGGGCACGTGCACGTGTAAGTCGTTTTGCGTAAATTTCTCTACGGGAATACCGTATTTTTCCGCATTCGCGCGGATATAGGTGAGGGCTGCCTGCGCCGATTCTTTCATCACGTCGCCAAGTTTACCCGTCAATTTCAAATCACCCTTACCAGGCATCAACATCGCTTCTACAACCAAAGTAGTACCGCCAACGGAAGTCCAAGCCAAACCGGTAACTGCGCCTACCTCCGTTTCAAAGCGGTCATCTTCCTTTTTAAAACGGGGAGAACCCAAAAACGAGGGTACCATGTCCGCGTTTATCGTTACGGAAGGTATATTTTTATCGTTTGCATACTGCACCGCAACCTTACGGCAAAGCGTACCAACGGTACGTTCCAAGGTACGCACGCCTGCTTCTCGGGTATACCCCTCGATTGCCGCTCGGATACCGTCTTCGGTAAAGGTTGCATGGTTGTCCGTCAAACCGTTTGCCGCCAACTGCTTGGGTACAAGGTAACGACGGGCAATCTCCGTTTTTTCTTCCAAGGTATAACCGGACAATTCAATAATTTCCATTCTATCGCGCAAGGGCGCAGGAATGGTTTCCAAGGAATTTGCCGTGGTAATGAACAATACTTTACTCAAATCGTAAGGATACTCGATATAACGATCACGGAAAGAGGTGTTTTGTTCGGGGTCAAGAACTTCCAACAAAGCGCCTGCAGGATCGCCGTGCATATCCGAAGTAATTTTGTCAATTTCATCCAACAAGAATACGGGGTTGATAGAGCCAGCGTTCTTCATACCGTACATGATACGGCCGGGCATTGCGCCGATATAGGTACGACGGTGACCGCGGATTTCCGCCTCGTCCTTTACACCGCCAAGGCTCATACGAACGAATTTACGACCAAGCGCGCGCGCAACCGAGTGCGCAATACTCGTTTTACCTACCCCAGGAGGGCCGACAAAACACAAAATGGGCGCTTTCATATTCCCCGTCAGTTTCAACACAGCGAGATATTCGGTGATGCGCTCCTTGATTTTTTCAAGGCCGTAATGGTCCGCTTCCAACACCGCAACACAATCGGAAAGCTTTTCGGTGTCCGTCGTTTCTTCCGTCCAAGGCAGGGCAAGCACCTGATCCAAATACCCCGTAATGACGGTATATTCGGGGGAGGAGCTTTGCATCTTGCTCATGCGGTTGATTTCCTTTAAGCACTTTTCCTGCAAATCCTCAGGTAAGCCCTTTTCGAGCACCTTTTGACGGTATTCATCTTCCTCTTTTCCGTCGTCGCCAAGCTCGGTGTGAATGGCTTTGATTTGCTCACGCAAGTAGTATTCCTTTTGGTTTTTATCAATATTTTGACGAACGGCGTTGGCAATTTTCTTTTCAATTTTTGCAATTTCCAGCTCGTCGTTTAAGCAACGTTCAAACTGTTTCAAACGTTCCACAATGCGGTTTTCTTCCAAAATAGACTGCTTTACGTCCAAACGGATACGCATAGAAGAAAGGGCAACGTCGATATATTCGTCCGCGTCCATGATGCGTTCTAATTTGGTTACCGTTTCCTTGGGAATTTTACCGTCCGTCGCAAAAACGTCTTTCACCAGCTCTTTTGCGGTGCGGAAATACGCCTCTTCCAAAACCTCGTCACCGCGTTTTACGGTGAGGGGATCGGCTACGCCGTAGAAACAATCATCCGACTCGCTGACGGAAACGGCACGTGCTTTTGCTCGATAAAGCCCTTCGCACATTACACGGATAGCGCCGCCCGTTAATTGCGCTACTTGCTTAATTTTTGCAACGCACCCCACACTGTACAAATCATCGGGGGTAATTTCGTCTTTTTCCACCTGTTTTTGGGAAAGAATGAACACCAAACGATCGCCGTTGTTGGTTGCGCGGTCGATGGCTTTCAAAGTCATTTTTCTACCCACTTCAAAGGAAATGCTGGTATGCGGAAAGGCTACCTTGCCACGCAGGGGCACGATAGGTAATAAATTTGTTAAATTTTCAGTGTTAATAATCGTGTTTTCCATATGTTTATTGATACCCTCTTTTCTTTCTATGTAAACATTTTTCAAAGAAAAAGGGAAAAGGAAAGGGCGACAATTCCGCGCCCCTTTCTTTACTGTGTTTTGTGATTTTTAGGATTCGTTGAACTCCGTTGCGGTGGGTTCAGCCGTATCCTCGTTGGTTTCCGCGTTTTCTATAACGGGTTCATCCAATTCTTCAGGGTTGGTGGAGCCGTAGGAATAAGAATTATAGTAGTAATACTTCTTATAACCGCCGTACATTTTACCAATTTTCGGCGCTTTGTAGTCGTTCACAATAACACCCAACACGTTTGCTTTTGCAAAGTTCAACGAATTCAAAGCACGAGAAATATCACTCACGTACGATACCTGGTGACGGCAAACGAGCGCAACACCGTCGGTGAAAGGCGCCAACGCCAACGCATCGGAAATCAAGAGAATGGGAGGGGTATCGATGATGATATAATCGTATTCCTTTCTCAAATCCTCAATAAGTTTCTTCATTTCATCACTTTCCAACAACTCGTAAGGCTTTGGAGAATGCGTACCGCAAGTGATGTAAGAAAGGTTTTCGTATTTGTGAGAGTGGTGGATTACTTCTTCTAAGGTTTTTTGACCGGACAAGCAATCGGAAAGACCGGGGGCGCTACGCGTGTTGAAATATTTTGCAACACGGCCTTTGCGGATATCCGCGTCAATCAAGATAACCTTTGCGTAGGAAAGGGCAAACATCAACGCAAGGTTGGTGGTAACGGTGGTTTTACCGTCTTCGGGATAAGCGGAGGTCATCATAAGAACAATGCCACCGTCCTTTTTCGGTACGGAAACCGAAATGGAGGCTTTCAGGTTACGGAATGCTTCCGTAACGTCAAACGGGCTGTCATCATTCAACAAATATTCCGTTCTTGTGGAGTGTTTTTTGGATTTTTGTTCAACCTTTTCCACGCGTTTTGCACGCATGCGTTCGGACATACTCTTAAAAATACCCATTAGTTATCCCCCTTATTTTGTTTTTTTGTATCTGCAGCTTGGTTCATTTCATCAATGGTGGGGATGATACCAAGTACGGGAACTTTTAATTTTCTTGTGATAAATTCGTGGTCACGCAAACGCTTATCTTGCGCGTCAAGAATAATAACAAGCACAGCCGCGATTACGCCTGCTGCCGCCGCTGCAAGCAAAGCGTATTTAATAGATTGATTTCTTCTAAAGTTGGGGTTGGTGCGCTGAATATCATCGGTACGGGTAATTCTCGTACAGCTCGTCCCTTCGTAATCGGTGGGAACGATCATGTTTTGTTCGATGTATGCAGGTACCGATCTCTTTACGCGTTCCAACAAATCTTTTGCAAATTCTTCATCGTTCAAAACGCTGATGTCTACGTAGATAAAGCTGCGCGCAAGGTTGTTTGCATCTTCAATATCTTCATCATCACCCAAGTAAGAATAGGTTACTGCGTCTTGGAATTTGTTCAAATTCGTAATATATTTAGGATGTTCGCGCCATTCTTCCAACAAAATTTCAACAATCGCGTCCGTTTCCTTTTGAATCTTTGTTGCATATTCTACAGCCGCAAGACGTTCGTTGTCAATATCAATAAATTCTTCATACGAATTTAAGAAATATTCAGGAAGCGTAACCGTTTGATTTTGTATTAACTTTTTACAAGAGGATTCACTGAAAGGCCCAATGGAAACGTCAAAACTATACGTTGACCACAATTCTTTCAATTCGCTTAACGCTTCCGCTCTTGCGATATCGTAATCAGCAATGTCATCCCACTTTGCTTGTGCGTTTTGCATTGCATGTTGCGCATTCACGTACTTTTCTTCGCTGAGGTTGGGATAAATCTCCGTACTGGGCAAGCCGTCATCTTCCAACAAAAGCTGTTCGGTAAAGCTTTCCGAGGAAAGAAGCTTAATCATGGCATCCATAACGTGTCTACCGTATGCGCCGTAAACGCCGTACTGACTACCGACTGCGTTCGCGGTTGAGTTGGAGGTGTTACCAATCTCCGTAGGTTTTTCGGGGTTTACGTAAAACTCAATGGACGTACCGTAATATTTCATATCCATCGTATGTATAACGCCGAACACACCGCCGCAAACACCCCCGAGGATAACCACGAGGATTAACAGCACAATTTTACTAAAAAGAACACGAATAATATCAATGAGGCTTAACCCTTCTTCATTGTTATTCTGCAAATTTTCTTCCATAAAGACTCCTTTGTATATGCGTACACGCATAAATACGCGCGCGACATAATAATCAGTTCACGTATCATTATAACATTTTATTTGTGGACTGTAAAGCGTTTTAAGGTAAGAAATATATATACGCACAAGGAAAAAATAGGGAATAAAGCGAGAAAGTAAAACAAAAAGCGCGTAGAATGATACGCGCCTTGCATATATTAAGGGTATAAAATTTTATTCAACTCGTACATGGTATGCCCATTTACTGTAAAAGATGGGCATGCTCGGGTAAATTGAGAGGCCCTTCCGTTTCACCGCGAACGGTAAAGAAATCTTCCTTGAAGGTTTTGTGGGGGATAAAATAGATTTGATTATCCTTCCAGCGCCCCTTTGCCTCTATGGAGAATAAACCCTCTTGCAAAATCTTTTTCATAATACGGACGTTCAGATCAACCACAGCGGTGGTGTTTCCGTCCGCAAAGCAATTTAACAGCGCCGCGCGGAGTCGGGTAACCACGAAAATGTCCTCGTGGACGTGCCCCATACCGCCGCAGGCGGAGCAGGGCTTTACAAGATATTCTAAAACGTCGTTTCCGATGCGTTTTCTTGTGAAGGTGGTCACGCAAAGCTCATTCATCGGTAAAACGTTGCATTTGGTGTTGTCTAAAGCAAGGTATTTTTTCAATTCCTCGTTGACAGCAATGCGATCCTCTTCGTTGGCCATATCAATAAAATCTACCGCAACAATTCCGCCGACGTTACGAAGTCGCATTTGTCTTGCGATTTCCTTTGCCGCTGCAAGGTTGGTTTGTAAAACGGTATCCTTCAAGTTCTTTTTCCCGGTAAAACTGCCCGTGTTTACGTCAATAACGGTCATTGCCTCGGTATGCTCGATAACAAGATGCGCGCCGTTTTCCAAAGGAACGGTCGGCTTTGCGGCATCATAAATCAAAGGAGTGATACCGTAGGTTTGATACATGGAACGTTCGCCGTCGTATTTGATGAGTTTTTTCTCAGAAATATTCCCGTTTAATCGGATAAGGGAGAGTAAACGTTGATACAGTTCCTCATCCCCCACGTGTATAGCGGTAATGGTTTCACCGATACTGTCGCGAATAACGCGGACGGGTAAATCCTCGTCCTCATATAAAACCTCACCTACGGGCGCGGTTTTTGCTTTTTCCAGCGTGGAGCAGTATAAGTTTTTAAGGTAAACTGCCTCTTTCTTTAATTGCGGTTGAGTGGCGAAGATGGCTTGTGTACGGATGATAAAGCCCTCTTCCTGTGTTTCGCGCATTTTTTCCACAGAGGAGAGTAGTTTCTCGCGCTTTTCCTCATCGGTAATTCTTCGAGAGATGCCCAAAAACGAGGTATTGGGTAAATAAATCAGGTTTTTACCAACGAAAGAAAGGTTTTTCGAGACCTTCGCGCCTTTTGTTCCGCGCTCGGGTTGAGTGATTTGAATAATCACCTCATCCCCCTCTTTCAAAGTGTTTTTTTCGTCGTTTATCAAAGACATGGTACCGTCATATTTAGTATAATCGGTGTAAGTGTCTTCCATGGAGAGGTAACAATTTCTCGTTAAACCGCACTGGATAAATGCGGCGTTCATACCCGAAACGATGTTTGCGACCTTGCCCTTGTAAATATTACCAACACAAGCAATACGGGGTTCTTCTTCGGCGCTAAACTCAGCCAGCTGTCCGTTTTCCAACAAAGCGGCAAACTGCTGTCCGCAATAGCGGTCTAAAAACCATTCCTTTTTAACGTCTTTTCTCATAAAATTTTAAAAACTCCGGTGTAAGTTGCGTCGGGCACTCAAATCGCACGAATAGTAGTATAACATAATAGGCGAGGGTTTGGCAATTGTTTTCTTAATTGATACAATTTATTTTTTTAATAAATGTGATTTTTTTGCATCTTTTGATATAAATCCTCTAAAGTTTCATAAGGAGAAGAGGATTGACTAAACAAATCGGAAAAGAGATTTTGCGGTAAATCGAAAAGATGTTTTTCCTGCTCATCGTAGATTTCCAACACCAAATAACTGCTGGAAGATAAAAAACGAAGGGCTTTCTTTACAGTGCAAGTGTTCAAAACGGCAACCCTGCGGATTTCCACCCCACGTTGCAGGGCGTTTTTTGAGGAAAAATCAAAACGTTGGTAAACCGCCTGCTTGTCACGGTTGCCAAACGCCCCCACCACCAAAAAAACGGAAAAGACAAGAAGGGTGATATTGACGGTTTTTTGTGTGCAAAGGAAAGTAAAAACCGTGAGGAGCGCGCCTGCAAAAACAAGAGTGATCATACGGCATATTTTATTTGCTTTCCCCTCCGCATTTGCGGTGTTTGGGTTACGCTTTTGAAAGCTTTGCGCCAACGCGCACCTCAAAATTCTACCTCCGTCCAAGGGATAAGCAGGCAATAAATTGACAAGGGCAATCGCAAGGGAAGAATAGCACGCAGTATCGGTAAACGCGTACATGGTAGGCACTAACCACCATAAGGCTACAAAAAAAGCTGCTGTGATAAGGTTACAAAGAGGTCCGCAAATTGCGACGTAAATCTCGTCCTTAAAACTAATACCGCGCAAATCCCCGTCGATAATCGCGCCAAAGGGCATCAATACAATTTTGTTTAATTGATACCCGAGCCGCGCGCTTGCAAAGGCATGGGCGCACTCGTGCTGAATGGCAACCAGCGCACTCAACAAGAATAAAAACAACTCCCCCGTAAAGGCGTACCAAACCCCGACCAGTAAAAACAAGGGGTGCAAATGAAAGAGTTTTTTCTTTGTATAAGAGGAACGGCAGTCCGCAGACTGCCGCTTAAAAAGTCGATTATGCAAAGACATTTATTGCGCTTCCTCAACCCAAGCAAGGCAATTTTCTTCCGTAAGCTGAAAACAATTCAACAACACGCCGTTGGAATACATAGTTACCTGCACCTCCGTTTCGCCGTTGCTGTAACCGAGGGGAACGTTGGAGACTACTTGATCCCCCTCGCTGTAATACACGTAATCTAATCCGTTGAACACCCCCGTGAAACTGTCGGAGTGGGCAATTTTCACCGTATAAGTGCCATCCGCGTTTTGTACCACACCGCTCACAATCCCGTCGGCCGCCGCATATACACAACCCTCGTCCGTAAAGGACAAAATACCCGTAGGGGACAGAGAAAGCTCGGTATCGGACAATTCGCTTACAACGGGGGATAAGGTGAAATCGCTATATGTCCGCGTATCCGTTTGCGCAACCGCCGTTGCGGAGTGAATGGAACGGAAGAAGGTGTTAATCGCGCTGTTAGGCATAAAAACGTTGGTAAGGAAAATAGTGCCGCACAACGCGCAAGCGGCAATAAACTCGGCATTTAATGCGACTTTAAGTGCGCTACTTTTTGTTTTTTCATAATTCAACGCATACCTGCCCCCCTCATTTTCATTTTCGAGGTTATAATCCTGGGGATAAAGCGTATCTCTAAAACCGTTGGTTTCATCGGTGGAATACAACCGCACAGTATCAATTCTTTCGGGGATAGCGTCAAAACTCAAAAGACCCTCATTAGAAGGGATTGCGCTATTTTCAAGGGCTGCACCCTCTTGCGCGTCGTTATTTTCCGTAGGAATATCCTCGTTTAATCGGTCGTTGACCTGCGCAATAACGGAATCTTTTAAGGGGGAAGAGGGCAATTCCATAGACGGGGATTGAGGGGGATCCGATTTTACTTCTGGTTTTTTTCCTCTTTTTTTGCGTTGATTTTTTCGTACAATATTCACCGTAGAAACAGGGATTTCTAACATTTCAGCGTATTCAATTTCTTCGTTCATATAGGCGTTCTCCTTCACAGCTTTTTACTCTACCTTATTGTATGAGGGGTGACTGAAAAATAGAACGAAAAAGGGCTTTGCAAACGCAAAACCCGTATAAAAATTTAGTTTTTATGGCAAAAATCGTAATACCAGCAGCGATAGGGCTTTTCACAATGCCCCGACGGTGTGATATCGGGCATCAGTGCATCCCTGCGCTTCAATTTACCCAACTCAAAAATGCGGTCGGAAGCCAACCGTTCGGCAACGCGCGCGCCTTTCGTCACGTCCACGATGCGATAGGTGAAGTCGGCCTGCTCTACCCGTTCCTCCTTTTCAAACGGCTCGTCGGGGGGTAAAACGCACTCCTCAGGCGGAGTATCACCACGTAAAATCAACTTACACGCGGTCACTTTTACACCGCATTTTTTCAAGATGAGGGCTTGAAAACCCAAATCGGTGACAAACTCCTTGCGAACACGGAAGGTGTTTTTCACTTCGTATAAGACGTAGCCGTTCCCCTCTCGCCGTAAAATATCGGCGGCGCAATAATTGCCGTACCAGGTGAAAGCGGCCTCGCAAATCACAGGAGCGCCGTCGGAAAGAAGGTTTTGCGTTTTTTCAATCATGGCGGCGTAATACAGCCGTCCTCGCGGTAAGTGGTGGTTTCGCAAAACTCACCAAAAATGCCCATCGCCTTATCCCCAAACTCGTTGCCGGCGTCAAGTTTTGCCTGCACCTCGGGTGGGATAATTTTATGTTCGGGCGCATGCGCGTCTAACCACAGCATTTTTTCACATTGTAACCCGCGGATGAAATCCGTCTTTGAAATAGGCATGCCGCCCTCCTTGATTTTTGTGAAAATATAATACCACTTTTCCGTCGATTTGTCAAGGGTAGAAAAAAAGCGGCTCTCGCCGCCCTTATTTTTCTTAAAAATCCGCATTTGCCGTTAAAATTTCTGGTTTACCTTGTAAGGAATAAAGGTCAAACTCGGTATCGATGTCAAAATCCTCCCCTGCGTCAAACGCGGCGAGCTTGGAAACGGAGACCTCATAGGCAATCATAGTGCGCGTTTCCGTTTCGGACAATTTCTTTTGGTATTCGCGGCTTTGGATTCTACCCGAAATCGCAATCCGATCCCCCACACCTAAATTTTTCACAAAGCGCGCGTTTCTACCCCAAGCAATGCAGGGGATATAATCCGATTTGTTGTAGGCGCGGTTGACCGCCACCAGCACGTCGGCGATTTCGCGGTTAAAGGGAGTGGTGCGGTAAATGGGCGGTTTACAAATATAACCGCTGAGCAAAATGGTGTTGGGGTTTTTATCGGGTAATTCGTCTAACAATTCACGGATAAAAACGGTCAGCATCAAACGGGATTTACCGTTTTCAAGCTTGTTATAACTGCGGAATTGCCCCACAGCGCAAATAGTTTTGCCTTTTGCGAGCATTCCGTCTTGAATCAATCGTTCGGAAAGGGTAACGGGTAAAATGTCCGCCTGCCCCGAAAGGCGCATCACGCGAACGGAAAATTCATAAAACCCCTCCCCGTAAACCTCATGGGAAAAAGAAGCGTCGCTAACGATTTCTCCCATTAAATAAACCTTGTTGTTTTTCTCTGTAACGTAGTTCATAAAAACCTCCTCTTGTATCATGTATTTTTATTGTAAAAAGTTATTTATTGTTCATTCGTTGCGTACCTGCCCCGTCGATATGGTAATTTTCCTTGTAAATCAACTCGCTGATGGGGACAAATTCATACCCACGATTTTTCAACGTGGAAAAGATTAAAGGCAGGGCCTCCGCGGTATGCAGGGCGTTGTTGTGACATAAAATAATAGACCCGTTTTTTACCCCATTGATGACGCGCATGGCGATTTCCGTCCCGGAAAGATTTTTCCAGTCCAAGGAATCAACGTCCCATTGAATAGGGTACAAACCCATCTCGTTGCAGGTGTCAATCAAGAGGTTGTTATAATCGCCGTAGGGTGGACGGAAAAGGGTTACCTTTTGCCCCGTTAAACGCTCTATGGCTTGACTGGAAGTGGTTAATTCGTCTTGAATATCCGCTTTGGACAGCTTGCTCATATAAGAGTGCGTGCGACTGTGCGTACCCATTTCATGGCCCGCGGAAATAATTTTTTCCACGTATTCGGGGTATTTTTCCACCCAAAATTGCACGGCGAAAAAGGTGC
>JAZKZY010000038.1:0-5731 GCA_045612895.1 Candidatus Scatosoma sp.
TATTATCTTTACTCGACTAATTTCGTCTTCGCATTCCAAGAGCCTTAAAATTGCTTTTAACGTCTTTTGCTTTATTAACCAAATTAGCTTTACAACTAATATGAATTTCTTTGCCTTTCGTACTCGTCTTTATTGTTTCCAATAAAAAACTTTTTACTATTTGCTATGCAGTTGTTAATCTTCGTTTTGTCTTCTCAACAGAGAAGATTGCTATCAAAATCGTGCTCTCGCCATTCGACAGCTTAAACATAATACCATTTCAAAAGTATATTGTCAAGCGTTTTTTTCAAAAAAATAGAATTTTTTTAATTTTTTTTACTTTTTTTTATTTTCTTGCATCTTTCATTTTCTCCCCTATTTTTTACGCACACACGTATATATATATAATAGGTCGCGCGTGCATATCCGTGTGCAGCACAATAAAAAACAAGCCGATTTATCTCGGCTTGTTTCACACTCTTACCCTATCAATCAAATTGTCAACGACAGCCACCGCAGGTTTTGCAGTTGCCCGTGCATTTTTTTGAGGTCTGTCCCGTGGAAGAATACATCGTCCCCGTATAATCGCGCTCCGTCTTACCACCGCAATCGGGACACACCACTTCGTCCGTGTAAACCTTCACAAGTTCTTCAAAACGCTTTCCGCAAGCGGTACATTTATACTGTAAAAAAGGCATTTTCGCCACCTCACAAGCAAATTACCCTCTTATTATACCTGTAAAAATGTATTTTGGCAAGCGTTTTACAAGGCAATCCGCTTTACAAAATGGCTTTTCCCTCTAAAAAGCTCTCGAAAAATCCGCCGACGTCCACCCCCGTCTTTTCAAAACAGCCGATGAGCTGTTCCGGGGTTGCCATTTGGTATCGGCAGGTGGAATAATACCGCTGTAAACCGCCTAAAAATTTCTTATCGCCGACACTTTTACGCAAGGTGTCCCACATCAGCAATCCCTTGTCGTAGGCAAGGCATTTATACTCGTAATCGCTGATAAAATCCTTTAAGTGACGGGACATACGGGTATCCGCGCGCCCCAAAACACTGCCGTACACGTCGTAATAGGAGCGATATTCCTCCAGCGCCTCTTTGACAAGTCCCTCACGGGTAAAGCCGTACTTCTCATACTCCTCAAAAAAGAGTAGGGTGGAGTATTCCGCCAAGCCCTCATCCTGCCAGGCCTCTTCAATTTGATTGCTCCCCACTACACCATACCACCATTGATGCGCCGTTTCGTGCGCAATCACGCGCGCCCTACCCTCCTCCACAAGGGTATCGGAAATCATAACGAGACAGGGATATTCCATACCGCCAAAGCAAAAGCCCGTTTGCACCACCGCATAGTTGTCATACAGATACTCGCCAAAGCTCTTTTCATAGAAGGAAAAGCTTTCCTCAATCAGGTCGAGGGTTTTCGTGGGCGCTTTATCATCGTAATAATAATAGGAAAGGGCCGTTTCCCCTACTTTTGTGGTGGTAATGCGGAAGCTTTCCGACAGTACAATCGCAAAATCGCGCACGTTCGATGCGGACACGGTATGCACCTTTTTACTTTCCAAGGTTCTTTCCTCGATAATCGCCCCCGATGAGGCAAGCACGTAATCCTTCGGCGCAGTAAACGTCACACGGTAGTCGGCGCAATCACTAAAAAAGGGATCGCCGTCCGAATAATAGACCGTTTCTACAAAGCCGCCGCCCTGTATTCCGCATAAAATCGGGTAAAAATTCCCCAAGTTGACCGCTTGTTTCGTCACCCCCGTCCGATGATTGACCTCGGCGAGCTTCACGATAAACCCGATATCCAACACCACCTTATCATCGGGGTATAATGGACGTTCTAGATAAACGTAAAGCACGTTTTCATCCTCGCCAAGCACTTCCCACCCTTTTGAACCGTGAACACTAGAAATTGCGATTTCGCCATAGCTCGCGCCTGCATAATACGCCGACGAGCTATACGCGGAGGAAATGGGCGCATACAGCGCGTCTTTGCGGTAGGCGTTGGGGTATAGCTGAAATTTTAAGACGGACAACTCGTTGTCCGTAGGGTTTTCAAAGGTCACCTTTTCCGTACCCGTCAACGTGTGGTTTTCGGGAATATATTCCGCAATAATCTCGTACCTGGTGGCCACCTTTTCCTCTTTTTTACAAGCGGAAAAAGTCCCCACGCAAAAGACACTACACACAAAAATCAATATCCAACCCAAAACTTTTCTCATAGCCGCCCCCTTTTTATTGTATCTTATGCGGAAGGCGGACGGACTATGCAAAAAAAAGCAACCCCAAACGGAGTTGCTTTTTCAAAATCATATTTTCTTATTGCGTAACAATGACCTGCGCGTAACGCAAAACCTTGTCACCTTTTTTATAGCCTTTTACGTATACCTGCTTTACCAGACCCGATTCCTCGCCGTCCGCCGCAGGCATCGCCATAATTGCCTCCATCGTGTTTGCGTCAAAGGGTTGACCGATAGGGTCGATTTCTTCCACGCCTTCGCCCTCTAACACTTTTTTGAAGGATTTTAACACCATATCCAAGCCCTGCTTGGTATTTTCATCAGCGCAAGCGGTCATTGCTCTTTCCAAGTTGTCGCCGATAGGGAACAAGGACGCGATGACGTCGTTTCTACCTTCCTGATAACGGATTGCCGCTTGGTTTTGGGTGCGACGGCGGTAGTTTTCATATTCCGCCGTTACTGCGTACCATTTGCGGGTGCTTTCTTCCGCTTCGGCAAGGGCTTTTTCAAGCTCTTCCTTTTTATTCACTTTTTTCTTGGGCTTTTCATCTTTTACGATTTCTTCCGCCGCTTCTTCCACTTTCAATTCTTCTTTTTCCATTTTCTCATTTCCTTGTTGAGTTCTTTACTTATTTATAAAGCAAAAAAGAATTTTCTAAACACTTTTTCCTTAAAATTCAAGGTGCGCGTATTTATCGCGACGGGAATAACGGTAGAAAATCGCCTTTCTGCCGATTACCGCAACGGGCACAGCCTCTAAAAGTTCCGCAACGTTTTCCGCAAGGTTTCTCGGATCGTCGTCAGCGGTGTCTAAAATGCTTACCTTGATAATTTCGTGCGCGTCCAAAGCATCGGACAAGGTTTTCAAAAGGTTGTCGGTGATACCACCTTTACCGATTTGGGTGATAGGCGAAAGGTTTGCCGCAATCGCCTTTAATTTACTTCTTTGTTTGCTCGTAATATTTTCGTTCGTAACAATATTCATAATTTTTTCCTTTTTTTGTATAGTTTAAATGTTTGTGAATGCGCGAAAACGCAACAACCTAAGTTTGATGAGGGGTAGTTGCAAGCAGTTCAAACCGCATTAAACGCGCCATGCCACTCTTAATAAACGGCGGAGTTGCAAGCAGTTCCAGACGGAGCGAGGGAGCGTACAAGTAGTACGTGACCGAGCGACAACGCCGAAATGCGCCGCAAATACGTCGTTTAAGGTATAAAGTCGAATTCTACGTCACCGATAGATACAGTATCTCCCTCGGTACAACCCATCTTCGTGAGCGCCTTAATAACGCCGCGAAGACGCAATACCTTTTGGAAATACAACATCGAGTCGGGGTTGTTCAATACAACGTTTCGGCAAAGCATGTCCACCAAACCGCCGACAACCACGTACACACCTTCTTCATCCTTGAAGATTTCAAAGTTCAAATCATCGTTTGCCTTGTATTCGAATTCCTCTTCCACAGGGATCGGCTCTACGGGAGGCAAGGTATCCAAAACGCCAAGCACCCCTTCAATCAATTCCCTCGTGCCTTCACCCGATACCGCGGTGATGGGGAAAATCTTATACTTACGGCCAAACTTTTTCTTGAATGCCTTGAGGTTTTCCTCCGCGCCGTACACGTCGCATTTGTTGCAAACGACGATTTGCGGACGGCTAGCAAGCTCCTCACTGAATTCTTTCAATTCATCGTTAATCTTCTTAAAGTCTTCAATCGGGTCACGCCCTTCGCAACCGGAAATGTCGATTACGTGGCAAAGCATACGGGTACGCTCAATGTGACGCAAGAAATCGTGACCAAGCCCCGCGCCCTGCGCTGCGCCCTCAATCAAACCGGGGATATCCGCCGCCACAAAGGATTTTTCGTAGTAACGCACCACGCCAAGGTTAGGGGAAAGAGTAGTGAAGTGGTAGTTCGCAATCTTAGGACGAGCCGCGGAAATTTTACTAAGAAGGGTACTCTTACCCACGTTGGGGAAGCCCACGAAACCAACGTCCGCGATAACCTTCAATTCCAAAATAACGTAATGCTGTTTTACCTTTTCGCCCTTTTGCGCAAAGTTGGGGGCATGACGGCGCGCCGTAGTAAAGCGCACGTTGCCCTTACCGCCGTTACCGCCGCGAGCAACCAACACCGCTTGTCCGTCCTCGAAAATATCACAAATCAAACGCCCCGATTCCTCGTCGCGTACCAACGTGCCCATAGGCACTTTAATGTATAAATCCTTACCGCTCTTACCAAAGCATTTTTGCGTGCCGCCCATTTCACCGCTTTCGGCAAAATATTTCGACACAAAACGGAAAGGGAATAAATCGTTCATATCCTTGTCGCCGACAAAATACACGTCGCCGCCCTTACCGCCGTCACCGCCGTCAGGTCCGCAAGCCGGCTTACCCTTGAACGCCTTAAAGGAGTTCATGCCGTCGCCGCCGTCACCAGCCTTGATCAGTATTCGCACTTTATCGGTAAATTCACCCGTTGCCATAACTTTCTTCCTTTTCTTGTTAATTTCTCATACAGTATAGCAAAAACGCCAAGAAAAATCAATAGATTTTTACGCCGCAAAGGAAAATATTTCCCCTGCGGCGTTTTTTCTTCCTATTTTCTTTGCAAGGAAACCGTCTTCAAAATGCCCGTAGAGAGAATTTTCTTCTCTTTTTCACTATTTTGGAGTGCATCTTCAATCAATGCGCTGAAAAAACTGCGCGCGTCCGTCACTCTTTCGCAAAAAAGATAATAGGCGAGCGAGCCAGGTACGGTGTTCACCTCGCAAAGATATGCCATATCTCCGCTGACAAGGAAATCCATACGCACCACGCCCTTAAAATCCATTCGTTTATAAACGGTACGGGTGTAAGCGCGGATTTTTTCCCGCAATTCCCCTTTCAACGCATACATGCCCTGCTGATTTCTCTCCATACCGCCCTTCCCTCGCCTGCCGTCCGCCCTGCGTTTTACATACTTTTCCTCAAAGGAATATACGCCGCCACCGAACGCGCATTCGGGTTCGGAAACAAAAATTTCACCGTTTAAGGAATAGGCGGCGCAGTTGACGTCTATCTTGTCGGGTAGGGATTTTTCAATCAAAATGCGCCCGTCCAGCTGAAAGGCGTTTTCTATCGCAATCTTCGCCTCTCGCTCGTTGCTGGCAAGGGAAATACCGATGGAAGAGCCGAGGTGCGCCGGTTTTATGATCACCGGGTATTTCAAACGGTTTTCAATGCGCTTTAACAAAAAGGCACCGCGCTTGCGGTAGTCCGTTTCATTTACCCGTATGTAATCGACAATGGGAATATTCAAACCGCGCAGGACTACCTTTGTCAGGCACTTATCCATAAAAATCGCTGACGGCGCAATATCCGGGGAGGCGAGAGGAATTTTGTTCCACTCCGCCAAGGCAGAAACACCGCCGCCCTCCCCTATACCGCCGTGGCAACAATTTAAGATTACGTCGGGCTGAAAAAGGGGTTTTACACGGCCTTTTTTCTCATTCAACG
>JAZKZY010000039.1:0-2236 GCA_045612895.1 Candidatus Scatosoma sp.
ATTGCCCTGAACAGTATCCTCGTTTCCGCCACCAAATACGTAACAGCTAAGCTCGTGATTCGTTTCATCAATGTCCGCGTTTACCGTTCCGCCAACAAACAAGTTGGTGTCACCCAAAACCGTACCGCCCTTGCTGCCTCCAAAAATACCTGCGTACGTACCCGAAAGAACGGTCAAGTCGGTGGAAGCAACGGTAGTTCCGCTCATACCGCCACCGTGCAACTGAATCGAAGGCGAACCCGTCCATACAACGTTTTCGCCAATGGTTACGCTGTTCCCGTTTGCATACACGTTTGTTACACTATTTACAAGCAAATTGATATTGTAAAAGTTTACGCTATCATTAATAACGATATCGTTTGACCAAGTCATTTGCAAAGTACCACCTGTAATAGATACCTCTTTATTATGTTTTTCCCAAGTATCTATCGTCACCGTATCTTGAAGAACGATCACGCCCCCGTCGACGACTTCCTTCAAAGCCTTTTCGAGTGTTTGGAAGGGAGCGTCGACCGTGCCGATATTCGAATCAACGCCGTTAGTAGAAACGTAAACAACTTGCCCGTTTTCTTCCGCATTAACAATCGTAGTCATTTTATTAACAGCAAACAAAGTTAACGCCATTGCGCATACCGATAACATGCCAATAATTTTCTTTTTCATAGTTGCTCCTTTATTAACCGTTGTTTTGTGTAAACCAATCACTATTCCAACCGCCTAAATCATCTGCGGCATCATTCTTTGAATTTGTAATAACGTCATTGTTTTCAAAAAAGATAACCTTAATAATCATCTTTTCGTATTCTTTCATTTTATTCACCTATTTTAATAAACTTCCGTATCTTTTGCAAATACAATCAAAGGTGCAGTCGCCCAAGGATGGAATAAACTTGTATTCCACTTTTGATTTTTCCCCCACGCTTCAAAGGTTGTTGTAGCTCCTTCCTCTAACATATTCAACCACGCGCCTTTATCCGTTGCAAGTAGTTCCGCCTTTTCTCGTTCGCCGTGTTTCATGAGCGCCGCCAACGTAAAATACGCCATATAAACGCCCATACTCGTTAATTTTTTTTGACATATATATTCTACGATTTTTCGTTCTTTTGTTTCGCTCATCCCAATATCAAACAACAGCGGTAAAACGTTAGAATGAACTGCCGAATGTGTTTTTTGTGTCGAATCACAATACAACCCTGTTTCTTTATTATAAAACGCATTGATAAACGACTTTTCAACGTTATCTATTGCAATATTTACCGCTTCCCCTAAAATTTCGCAAATGTCTTGGTAAGCTTTCAAGAAACCAACCCAAAAGGCATTCAGCACGTTATGCTTCCCCGGACTAATGGGTTTTGTCAAAGGGAAATTATAGCCATCACGCAAGTTGTCTGGCCAATCAACCAAATTCCATTTTTCCTTAACGCCTTCTATCAGTCCATCCTCTTGCGAATATTGCATAAAATATTCATAAACGCCCGTTATATAGGGAAAAGTCAAGCGTAAAAAATCTTTATCGTTATCCCGCTTATACACCCACAATATAAGTGCTGGTAAAAGCAAGGAATAATCAGCGATTTCTTGCATAAACGAAGATGTTGACACAGCCATAACGCCCTTACAGATAAACGCAGAGCCACAAAAATCTATAATGGCTTTTTTAATCAGAGTCGTATCACCCGTCAAAACACATTGAGCTCTCCCCGAAACGCATACGTCACCAAGATATTGCCCCTTTTCTCTTGTTGGGCAATCCACAAAGACTTCCTGCGTACCGTATTTTATAGTGTTTTCACAAAGCTGTAATACCTTTCTCAACTGTTCATTATCCGTTTCGTAAACAGCTTTTTTCTCGTAAGGATAATACCGTACCTGCATTTCAACATCACGCACGGAAGCCCCCTCGGGAATCATAATTTCACAATAGCGAAACGCCTTATAATCAAACTGATCTAAAACGTCTTCTTTTCCCGATAAAATCCATTCTTCTTCATATCGGCAATTACAGCGCATATCAAATCGAACGCTGCCGTCAGGATTCAATTCTTCCCCAAAACGCAATAGAACTTTGTCCCCTTGTTTTCCCTTCGCTTTTGCCCTAAGATACCCGACCATTTCTTGCCCGAAATCCACAAACAAAACTTCGCCTTTTCTTTCGGTATAGATGGGCTTTTTTAAATACACGCTCAGCGGCTGTATCGGGGATTTTTGCAAAATATAATCCGTCTGTTTATAGATG
>JAZKZY010000040.1:0-4539 GCA_045612895.1 Candidatus Scatosoma sp.
TGAGGAAGAATACGTATCCATCCGTTTCACCTTGCAAGACGATTCCTTCAAGGATAATGATGGTACGGCCAAGAAACATTACTACGATTTAGCTTGGTACGCAAAAGAAACGAAAACCTTGACGGTAGGCAGCACGACGGCTGATTACATCATCTTCAACCGCAGTGAAAATGGTCCTCAATATAAAGAAAACTATACGCCCGATGACATTGCGGCATACGAAAAGAAATTGCAGGCAGAAGCAAACGACGCTTTTGCAGGCAGCAACTCTGACGTAGAACTGCCTTCGTTGGCTTGGTTGATTAGCGATGACGACAATGGCTACTCCACCTTGCAATACACGATCAGCTACAAGACGCCTGGTTCTACTTCCGCATCGACGACCTCGAACGTTAAGTCGAACGCATTGAAGATTTCCGTATCGGATGCAGGTTGGTACGAATTTAAAGTATTCGCAACCGACGACGCAGGCAACGCCATGTACGTAGACAAGCTTGACAAAGACGGCAATCTCGTGAAAGATGATAACGGCGACGTTATTAGAGAAAAGGTTACCACTTCCAACATTTGGGATTTGGAAAACGTTCCTTCCTTCCGTTTCCAAGTAAAGACGAAGGGTATTGAAATCGACGAACAAGAAGACGACGATACGACGACCTCGAAGATTATCGGTGAAACCTATACCTTGAGTTCTATCGACGTAATCGGCGCGAACTCGGAAAGCTCCACCAACGTATTGTATAAGTTGGATATCAGCAAATACACCGGCGCAGGCAACTTGACGGTAGAAACCCTTTCCAAAATTGAGTACAGCAAATTGCAAACGAAAGTACTTGCATTGAGAGCTGAAGCGGTGAAAGCTGGCAAGGCATACGACTACCAAGATCTTAACAAGCAGGCGTATATCGAACTCGTAGCAAGCGCTGTAGGCGGTACCGTTGAAGACGTAGAAAAGATTTTCGTTTTGGAAATTGACGAATTCAACAGCGATATCGAAGAAGGCACGGAAGCTTGGGATAACAGCCACAACAAGTACAACTGGAACGCAACCGCAGGTAGCTTTACCGCTGCGGAAAGCGGCTTGTTCATGATTATGGCTGACTACTGGGATAACGAATTTATTGAAGACGATCACGCTCCTGCATATCAGCTTATCGAAGTGGAATCGGAAGCGGACGTAATCAAGGGTGAAACGGAATGGTTGAAGAACAACCTTGTATCCGTAATCCTCTTCTCGGTTGCAGCAGTAATGCTTATCCTTATCATCATTCTCTTGCTTGTGAAACCTTCCGATGAAACGTTGGAAGACGTAGATAAAAAGGTTGTTTCCAAGA
The DNA here is from genome assembly GCA_045612895.1 of Candidatus Scatosoma sp. GTDB lineage: Bacteria > Bacillota > Clostridia > Christensenellales > Borkfalkiaceae > Scatosoma. Next base: position 1,335 of record JAZKZY010000040.1, read on the forward strand.
GAAAAGAAGCAACGGATAAACACAAGAAAAAGTAATCTAAACACAAAAAAGTGACGAGATAATCGTCACTTTTTTATTTGCGTGAAATCCGCCCAAAATCAACGATAGGGCGTATCGTGGGCGTGGAATTGAACAAAGACGAATCGTCTTAAAATCGGGTGATTTTGCCCTTAAAAAGGTCTAACCGACATGGTTAGACCTTTTATATTTAATTTCGGTATTCGCTAGGTAAAACGCCCACGCTTGCCTTGAAAAAACGGCTAAAGTGACTGACGTCGGAAAAACCCGAATGATACGCGGCTTCGCTGACCGAATACATTCCCGAGTCGAGCAATTCCTTCGCGCGCGTCAGCTTTAATTTGTTGATGTATTTAATCGGGGTGCATCCGTAGATGTTCTCGAAAAGCTGACGCAGGTAATCGTAGCTGATACCGCAAAGCTTGGCTAAATTTTGCGCGTTAATCAATTCCTTTGTATAATGCTGATGGATATACGCTATGGCTGGCTGAATCAATTCCTGCTTTGTTTTGGGTAAATAGGGCAATGCCTTTGCATGGCTCATTTCATGGAGAATTTTATACAGCTCGGACAAAACCTTGTACTCTCGGTCATTTTGTGCGCTGCGCCAAGCCTTCTCCGCCGCTTTGTAGGCGTTTAAGATTTGTTCATTGTTTGTAAAGCTCAAGACAAAGGGAGCAAAGTTTTCTTCGTCCAAGCATTGAAAGTTGATACACCAAACGTGGCCTGGTACGGTCGAACTGACGGTATAGCTAGAATTTTTTGGAAGATAAAGCATGTCGTTTTCTCGCACAACGCAAGTAGTTCCGTCCTCAAAGGTATAGGTTTTTACCCCTGCGCAATTGAATGCCAAACCGTGGGAAAGGCGGTTTTTATGGGTGGAACATCGATCCTCAGGGGGTACGTAGCACGCCAATACGATTTCCGTAACAATATGTTTTTTTAACAAATACTCGTTCACTGGTTATCTACCTCCGCCTATTTATCATAACATTTTGTCGTGAAATAGTCAAATAAAATTGAAATAGTCATTGATTTTTTTTCATATCTACTATATAATAAAGGTAGGAGGTAGGATGATGCTGGAAAATTTTGAAAAAGATAGGGCGTTCCTCGAAAGCAAATATCATTTCCCCGATCAACCATTTAATGGATATGCTCGGTGGAATTATCACGGCTATCCATTTGACGAAAGCACGGGTTTAAGCGATGAAGAAATTCAAATCGGTTTGCAGGGATTAAAGGAAAGTGTCCAAACGGAACCTCATCCCATCCAAAAGGCAAAGCTTTTCGCTTATGTATTAGACCATACGCGTATTGACGTGAACGAGCATGATTATTTTGTGGGTATTTGGACGTGGAATCGTCCCATTTCACCCTACACCGTCTACCCTTGGGTGGATGAGATGAAAAGGTCACGCCCTGATAAAATAGAGCAAATAGGCGCATTTGACCGTTCGGGGATGATATTTGGTTTTTTGGATTATGATCATACCGTACCCGACTGGGATTCTTTGCTAACGCTTGGCTTTGCGGGTATTTTACAAAGATTGCATGACAGCTATCAAGCCTTGGCAGAAAAGGGGGAAATCACGCAAAAACAAAGGATTTTTTACGAGGCGTGTGTGATAGAATACGAGGGGATATTACGTTTTATCGATCGTTTATATCAATATGCTTTGACAAAGACGCACGAGAAGGCAAAGGCGTATGCAAAATGCCTCCGCGCTTTACGAGACGGCGCGCCTACGGATACCTATGAGGCGTTGCAGTTAATCTATTTGTACTTTATGTTAAGTGAAAGCGTCGACCATTACCAAGTGCGTTCGTTAGGGTATGGCTTGGATGCCTCTCTGTATCCTTTCTTTGCGCGTGATATTGAAAGCGGTAGATACACAAAGGAAAAGCTTGGCGAGTTTTTTGCATATTTCTTGATGCAATGGTCGGCGATCGGCAATTACTGGGGGCAACCCTTTTACTTGGGGGGACGTGACCGTCAGGGGAATTGTAAGGTGAACGAGCTGTCCTCTTTAATCCTGGAGGTATATGATCGGTTAGGACTTTACAACCCCAAAATTCAAATTAAGATTTCGCAAAATACGCCTAAGGCGTTTATTTATCAGGCCTTGAAAATGGTGCAGGGCGGCAATACCAGTATCGTTTTTTGTCACGACGAGATGATTGTAAAATGTCTAATGGCGCGCGGCTGTACCTATGCGCAAGCGTTGGATTCGGTGATTAGCGGTTGTTACGAGTATAAAAGTAAGAAAGGCGGTGTGGGCATCAGCGGCGCTCACGTGAATATGCTAAAACCCATTTCCTACATCTTTGACAACGGCTTTGATAGAATGAGCGGCTTGCAAATTGGGTTAAAAACGGGCGAGGTAGAGGATTTTCAAACGTTTGACGATTTCTACCAGGCTTACGTAAAGCAGTTAGAATATACGGTGCTAACCTATCTTGAAGCACTGCAATGCTTCGAGGTGCAAATGGAGGGGATTAACCCGTCCTTAATGTTCTCTCCCACACTGAAACCGTGTGTAGAAAAGCTGACAGACGCATTAGACAACGGCGTGGAAAACACTTCCACAGTGCTTGTCTCAGGGTTAGCTACGGCGGTGGATGCTTTAATGGCGGTGTATGATTTGGTATACGAACGCAAGGTTGTCACCCTTACGGAGCTGAAAATAGCCTTGGAAAAGAATTGGGTGGGGTATGAGCTTTTACAACGCAAAGCATTGCTTTGCAAGCATAAATACGGCAGTGGGGATGAAATGTCCAACCAGTATGCCGCTGCGCTTGTGCGTAAGCTTTCCAATGTGATTTCCGGGCGTAGAAACGGACATGGGTGCCCCTATTTGATAGAATTGCACTCCGCAAGGGCGTTTATTGTGCAAGGGGAAAAGACGTGCGCGACGCCCGATGGGAGAAAGTGCGGAGAAGAGCTTTCAAAAAATGCTTCCCCCCATCCAGGTATGGATCGAGAGGGCGTTACAGCATTGATACACTCGGCGACAACCATCGATACAGCCCTTGCCAACGTGGGATTTTGCTTGGACGTAATGCTGCACCCGACCACCGTACAAGGAGAGGCGGGGCTGGACGTTTTGTATCAAGTGATGCGCACCTATATGGACAAAGGCGGGCAAAGCGTTCACTTTAACATTTTCAATGCGGATACGTTACG
>JAZKZY010000041.1:0-1958 GCA_045612895.1 Candidatus Scatosoma sp.
GTGCCGGATGAAGGCGCTCAATTAGTGCTCACGTACACGGTGGATGATGGGAAAGACGAGAATGAAGGAAAGGGTTGTCAGGCGGCGGTAGGTATGAATTTAATGCCTCTTTCGATTGCAGCGTTAGTGGTTTTATTGAAAAAGAAAAGGGAGGAAGCGTAATGAGGAAAGCGTATAAAGGAATATTGCCGTTCTTATTGGCGGCGACAATGTTGACAGCGGCTTCCTGCGATATGTTTAACACGAAAGATGCGAAAATTGTAGAATACGATCAGTATGAATTGCATTATCAAGCAACAGATGGAGCGTTGGCTGACTTTTTGAATGATTTTTCTCATCGCAATCTTCGTTATGACGATTATGCAACAGGGATGTTTGCTGTGGGGGATGGTACAGGTTTTGCGAAGAATTGGGAAACAATGGGGCTCGCTTGGCACAACTCCGCAGGTACGGCACTCGGCGAAAATAAAATGGCGAAAATATATACCCACTTGGCGAGTATCGATCAAGACGGCTTGGGGATGATATACAACACCCATAATTCTCGCGAAAGCTCGTTCATTGAAATTGCGGGCGGCGCAGCTGTACCGCAGGGCTGGCCTTTCCCTTCTTGGTATGAATCGGTAGATGATCCCACAATGTTCGGTAAGGTAAAATCGCAGGGATCGACGGCATTTGAATTTAATAAATTGAGAGCGTGGCAAAGCGATAAATGGGTTGCGGAAGGCGGCACGTTTGAAATTAACGAGGAAACGGGCTATGCGCATTTTGCAACGGATACGTTAGGGACCAACGAGACTTTTAGGTTTTATCGGACGGATATTGCTGAGCTGGAAAGAGCTGGCGGCGTAATGAGCGAATATTCTCCGTTTATAGAGCTTGCGCTTGATTTCAAAGGCTATAACATGGATGATTATTACGTGATTTGGCAAACAGCGGAAGGCGGCGATCAGTGGTATAGCATAGCGCATAATGACGTAGCGACCACGGCGAACGACAGTTTTTCTAACTATACGGACAGATGTTATCTTGAAATGTATCTGGCGGAAAACTGGGATAAACAGGTTATTACGAAAATCGGTTTGGAGTTTAGACCGAAAGAAGGAGAAAAACTTACAGTAAAGAGTGGACAAATCGATTATATTCGTTGTCAGTACGATACAAGACAGTCTAATGCTACCTATCAATGGATACTTTCCTTGTACAATTACGTTAGATACACCAACGATATGAGCGTATTAGAGAAACTCATGCCTAAGGCAAGAAGAGCAATTCTGTTCTTAACGCACGTTTTAGAGGGCGAAAAAGGCTTGTTGGATATTTCTTATATGTATGGTCATAACGGTATCGGTATGTATAAGAAAGAAAACGGAAATTATAATTTTGACACGGTAAATGGTGTCGGTAACGGATATTGGGATTTAACGGTATCCTCGAAAAAATCCTTTGAAGCAAATATGTATTTCTATCAAGCGTTGCTTGCGATGGCAGATCTTGAACAAAGGGTTGTGGATGCGGATATCACTATCACAGAAGAATCCGTGATTCGCAACCGATTGATGTTCCAAGAACCCGAGGTGGAATACAATTACACGGCGGAAACGTTAACAGCACTTGCAGATACGGTGAAACAGAACATGGAAAAAGCTGTACAACCGCAATTACAAGAAAACGGCGAATATGATAACGTTGGCGGATTTTGGAATCCCACCACAGGTCGTTTTGTTTCGGGGATTAATGAAGCAACGGGTACCATTGCCGATTATGGTTACGTATATTGGAATTTAGAAGCCATTTGCGCAGGGCTTGGTACGGACGAACAGCAGCTTTCTATTATGCAATGGATTGACGGGCAACGAATGGTAGAAGGTGATCTTTCGACAGGCAACGATATTTATTTTTATGAATTTGCGCCTCGATTCAACACGAAAGATGCAAAGGAAAACTGTTCAGCGTTC
>JAZKZY010000042.1:0-24218 GCA_045612895.1 Candidatus Scatosoma sp.
TGGACGAAGAACCCGAAACGGACGAGGGGTACGTTACCCTTGTCAACGCGAAGAAGGACGAAAACGGCAACCTTACGGAAACGGAAGAAAGAACGGGCTTGTGGGCTTGGAAACACTACCACAAGGCGGAAAATACCACGACCTATACCGAATTGAAAGGGGATATCGTGATGGACGGGGTGGACTTTGGCTACATTCCCGAAAAGCAGGTATTGACCGATATTTCCTTGTATGCAAAGCCTGGTCAAAAGATTGCGTTCGTTGGATCTACGGGCGCAGGGAAAACGACCATTACCAACCTCATCAACCGTTTCTATGATATTGCGGACGGGAAAATCCGTTACGACGGTATCAACGTCAATAAGATTAAAAAGGACGATTTGCGTCGCTCGCTTGGTGTCGTTTTACAGGAAACTAACTTGTTTACGGGTACGGTTATGGATAATATCCGTTACGGGCGTTTGGATGCGACGGATGAGGAATGTATTGCGGCGGCAAAGCTTGCCAACGCGGACGATTTTATCACGCGTTTGCCCGACGGTTATGAAACGATGTTGACAAACAACGGCGCGAACCTTTCGCAAGGGCAAAGACAGTTGATTGCGATTGCGCGCGCGGCGGTTGCTGATCCTCCCGTAATGATTTTGGATGAGGCAACCTCGTCTATTGACACACGTACAGAATCGTTGGTGCAGGACGGTATGGATAAGTTGATGCATGGCAGAACGGTATTCGTTATTGCCCACCGTTTGTCTACCGTGCAAAATTCTGACGCGATTATGGTGTTGGAGAAAGGTAGAATTATTGAACGCGGTACGCATGAGCAACTCATCGAAATGCGTGGGACGTATTATCAGCTCTACACCGGCGCATTTGAGTTGGAGTAAATCCGTATATACTTCGCATTTCTTCGTTGTCGCTCGGTCACGTGCTACTTGCACGCTCCCTCGCGCCGCCTTGAACTGCTCGCATCTACGAATTTACGATAGAGTTTCGTACTGTATCGGGGTGATATGTGGAGCAACCTAAAAGAACGGCTGCAAACACTCCTTACAAGGTCAAGCGGAACGCTTGCTCGCATCTACGAATTTACGATAGAGTTTCGCGCTGTATCGGGGTGATATACGAGGCAAAAATAAAATAAAAAACGCAGGCGTAAAACCTGCGTTTTCTTTTTATTTCAAACCTAAAATTTCATCGGCGGATACGTCAAGGATTTGACATATATTCGCAAAAGTATCCAAAGACGGATATTTGTCAAGGCGCATGTACTTGCTAACCGTAGAGGGGTTAATCCCCAACTTTTTCGCAAGCTCTTTTTGCGAAAGGGTGCCGTATTCAATGGCTTCACGAAGCCGTTTTTGTATTTCTTCAATCTTAATCATATATAAATAATAGCACATTGTGCAATTTTTGCTTGACAAAGGCACACCGTGCCTTTATAATATAGGTAACAAACTTAAATATATACAAAGGAGGAAATGGTATGTTTTGTTCGCGTTGTGGAAGTGTAATCGATAATAATGCGGTTATTTGTCCGAAATGTGGTTGTTGGGTAGCACGCAATCAACCTAGTCAAAGTGGTGTTGCGAATACTGCGCAAAATGGGGGGAATGGTATGGCGGTGGCTGGGTTTATATGCGCCTTTCTTGTTCCGCTTCTCGGTTGGATTTTTGGCGGCATTGGCTTGTCCCGTTCTGACAAACGCAATGGAAAAGGGAAGTCGCTTTCGATTGCGGCAATTGTTATTTCTACGATTAACTTCCTCATTGGGTTCCTCATGCTTTATTAATAATTTGATGGGGACTAAGGCGTAAGCGTTGTTGCTTACAAACAAACGGCGGATGGGGAATCCGCCGTTTTCATTTTTACATTTATATATAGAAAGGATTTGCAAAAATTTTTCAAAAAAGTTGTTTAATGGCTGTTTTGCTTGGTTACATATAATTGTAAATAAAAAAACAGTGCCGAAAAACGGCAAAAGGAGTATAAATATTATGGCAGGTAAAGTGATTGGTATCGACCTTGGTACTACGAACTCTTGTGTAGCAGTTATGGAAGGCGGCGAACCCGTCGTTATCGCAAACGCAGAAGGTTCCAGAACGACCCCTTCCGTTGTTTCTTTCCAAAAGGATGGCTCCCGTGTGGTAGGGCAGGCGGCTAAGCGTCAAGCGGTTGCTAACCCCGACAAAACGATTATCTCTATCAAACGTCACATGGGTTCCGATTATAAAGTGAAAATTGACGATAAAGAATATTCCCCTCAGGAAATTTCCGCAATGACCCTTGCAAAATTGAAGGCGGATGCAGAAGCATATCTCGGTCAGAAGGTAACCGAAGCGGTTATCACCTGCCCTGCATACTTCTCCGACAGCCAACGTCAGGCAACCAAAGACGCAGGCAAAATCGCTGGTTTGAACGTTCTTCGTATCATCAACGAGCCTACGGCGGCGGCGCTTGCTTACGGTCTTGACAAGGACAAGGGCGGCAAGGTTATGATCTACGACCTTGGCGGCGGTACGTTTGACGTTTCCATTCTTGAAATTTCCGACGGCGTATTTGAAGTTCTTGCAACCAACGGCGATACGAAGCTCGGTGGTGACGACTGGGATAACAAAATCATCTCCTACCTTGTAGATGAATTCAAGAAATCCCACGCAATCGATCTTTCCAAGGACAAAATGGCAATGCAGCGTTTGAAGGAAGCGGCTGAAAAGGCAAAGATCGAGTTGTCCGGTATGACCTCGACCAACGTAAACCTTCCTTTCATCTCCATGAGCGCGGAAGGTCCTCAACACCTTGACGTAACCCTTACGAAGCAAAAGTTTGAAGCGATGACCGCTGACCTTTTGGATAGAACGGTTGCTCCTATGAGAGCGGCTATGCGTGACGCAGGCCTTTCCTACAGCGACATTGATAAGGTTATCCTTGTTGGTGGTTCGACCCGTATGCCTGCAGTTGTTGCAAAGGTTAAGGAAGTAACGGGCAAAGAACCCTTCAAGGGCATCAACCCTGACGAATGCGTTGCAATCGGCGCGGCTGTACAAGGCGGCGTTTTGACGGGCGAAGTAAAAGACGTACTTTTGTTGGACGTAACGCCTTTGTCCCTCGGTATTGAAACGCTCGGCGGCGTATTCACCCGTATCATTGATAGAAATACGACCATTCCTGTAAAGAAGAGCCAGGTATTCTCTACCGCGGCTGACAACCAGACCAGCGTTGACATCCACGTATTGCAGGGTGAAAGAGAATTCTGTAAAGATAACAAGACGCTTGGCAACTTCATGTTGACGGGCATCGCACCTGCTCCTCGCGGCATTCCTCAAATCGAAGTTACCTTCGACATCGATGCAAACGGTATCGTACACGTAACGGCACAGGATAAGGGTACCGGTAAATCGACCGATATCACCATTACCTCTTCGACCAACCTTTCCGAAGAAGAAATTGACAAGCCTGTAAAGGAAGCGGAACAGTTCGCGGAAGAGGACAAGAAGCGTAAGGAAAAGGTAGAAAACAGAAATAAGCTTGACGGTATGATTTTCTCCGTTGAACAAACGATGAAAGAAGCAGGCGACAAGTTGGATGACAACGATAAGGCAACCTTGAACGCGGCAATCGACGCGGCGAAGAAAGAGCTGGAAAGCGAAGACGACGATCGTATCAAAGCGGCTTATGACAAGTTGATGCAGGACGTTCAACCCGTATTCGCAAAATTGTATCAGCAGGCAGGCGGCGCGCAAGGCGGTCAGCCCGCAGGCGACGATACGGAATTTCATCAATAATTCCCCTTGAGGGTGATAGGGTTTGGGCAACCAAACCCTATTAACGCATAATAGGAAACGATATATATACGTCGCATTTCTTCGTCGTGCTTGCGTTTTGTTTTGGTCGCGTACGTCTATGTACGCTCCCTGCAACAAATCCGCGCACTCCTTGAACTGCTCGTATCTATCTCGTTTCAAGAATGCTTGTAAGGTAAACAATTATGGCAGATAAAAAGAACTATTACGATATACTCGGCGTAGACAAAAAGGCGACGCCTGAGGAAATTAAATCCGCGTATCGCAAGCTTGCGATGAAATATCACCCCGATAGAAATCAAGGGGACGAAGCGGCGGCGGAAAAATTCAAAGAGGTCAACGAGGCGCACGAAACCCTTTCCGATGGGCAAAAGCGCGCGGCGTACGATTACGAGCTGGAACACCCTGGTATGGGCGGTTTCGGTGGCGGCGGCTTTGGTGGATTTGGCGGCGGTGGTTTTGAGGACATTTCGGACATTTTCTCCAGCATCTTCGGCGGCGGCTTTGGCGGTGGCGGCGCAAGAACGGCGCAATCGCAGGTCGGTGAGGATATTCAACGCGAAATGACCCTTTCGTTCATGGACGCAGCAAAGGGTTGCCGAAAGACGATTTCCTATACCCGTAACGAGCCTTGCTCCTCTTGTCAAGGTACAGGCGCAAAGGGTGGAACGGAGTTCTCCACTTGCGGTCGTTGCGGCGGTAAGGGTATCATTCAACAGGTGCAAAACACGATGTTTGGGCGTACCATTCGTCAAAGTCCTTGTCCCGATTGTAGCGGTACGGGTAAAATCATCAAGGAAAAATGTCCCGATTGTAAAGGCAAGGGCGCGCAACGCAAGGAAACGACGGTTAGCTTTGACATTCCTGCGGGCGTGGATACCAACAGCTATATCCGTAAGCGTGGGTATGGTCAGGCGGCACCCAACGGCGGCACCCCTGGCGATTTGATCGTGGTATTCCGTGTGGAACCGCATAAGATTTTCACGCGCGATCGTTTTGACTTAAAAATCGACCTGCCTATTTCCTACAAAACGGCGGTTTTGGGCGGTACGGTGAAAGTGCCTACCATTGATGAAACGTTCGATTTCACCATTCCTGAGGGTACGCAAAGCGGTACGGTGTTCACCTTGCGCGGCAGGGGGATTAAGTCGGCGAGAAACGGCACGGGTAATTTGATTATTCGTGTGATTGTGGAAATCCCCACCAAGCTCTCGAAAGAGCAAAAGCGCGATTTGGAAAGCTTTGACGAGGAGTTGGAATTGAAGCAATACGACAAAATGCGCCGTTATTCGGACAACGTTGGCGCGCTCTATGGTGACAAACCTTACAATAAATAATAAGAAAAGCCCCGATTTGGGGCTTTTTTGTTTCATATTTTACATTTTTTGTGTTTATCATAATAATTTGTGACAAAACGGGTATTGACAAATGAAAATCCATACTATATAATAGTAATAATATTTGTAATTGGATATACTTGTTTGAAGAGAGAGTCCCTTGTCGCTACACGACAAACAAAAAGATTGATAGGGGAACAAATCTTGAAAAACCTGCGTATCATAATCACAAAAGAAAATTTTTTGATAGCGGAGGAAATTATGAAAAAGAAATGGTTATCAGTAGTGGCATTGTGCATGTGCTTTAGCATGGGTATCAGCGCATTTGCAGCTTGCGGTGGGGATTCTACCGATGGCTCTGGTGGCGGTACGCAAAATAGCGAACAAGGCGGCGGCAACGGCGGCGAACAAAGCGGCAATGGCGGTGAACAAGGGGGCAACGGCGGCGAAACCAGCTTGACGCAGGATCAAATTCTTAACAAGATCATTGAGGCGTCGGAAGCAACGATGGCTTATAAGGGCGCATATACCATGACGATGCTTGGGGTGGATAAGGAAACGACCACCACTGCGGAGGGTGAAGAGAAATATGATAGCACGATGAGCGGGATTATTTCCGTAGATGCAGCGGCTGGTAAATTGTTCATGGTGAACACGGAAAAAGACGTGGAAGACGGCATTACGGAAACGGAAGAAATGACCGTTAAATATTTCACGGAAGGGGATAAATCCTACTCCTATATGAAGCAAAAACAGACCTCGACTGAAGAAGGTCAGGCTCCCATTGAGCAGGATATGTACGCTGAGGTTTCCGCATACGCATTGAAAGCGGCTATGGCGGAATATGGTTTCCAAAGCAGCGGATATTTTAATATCGCTTCGGCGGGGTTGAACGAAGGTATGGACGTTGACGCGTATAACGAAGCGTATGCGACGATTATTGCGGATTCGAAGGCGGCAATCGCTTTGGAAGCAAATAATGAAGAAAGCAGATGGTATCAATCCACCGTGGATGCATCTGTTTTGATTTCTTGCTCGGTTACAAATGGCGTTTACTCGGTATCGACCAAGGTGACGATGAGCATGATTACCCCGGAATCTTCCGAATCGGGGGTACAGGAAACGATTATTACCGCAAAAGACGGCAAAATCCTTTCGATAGAAATGACAGAACAGGAAACGGAAACCACGTATAGAGTATATACGGGCGAAGGCGACAAGGAATGGTATGAAGTACCCGCTGGTACGGAAGGCGCTATTCAGGTAACCGAAAAAGAAGATTACTCGTATGCAATCACGATGAGCTATGAATTTGCAGAAGCTTCGTATAATGCAATAACCACGACTCTTCCTGATGCTTCGCAGATTATGCCTGCAGGCAATTACTTCTCGACCTACGTTGACCTGATTGTGAATGGCGTTGAATGGAGCCGCACGTCCCTTTCCGGTGAAACGGCAGAAGAAGCGATCAGTGATATTGAAGAACCTTATGGTATGGACGTTGTATGGTATAAGGACGCAGCTTGCACGCAACCTATTGATGAAACGATTACCGTTGATGAAATTTTAGCAATGGATACTATTTATGGTAAAGCAACGGCGGAAGAAGGTTATGCGCTTTATACGACGGAAAGCGTAACCGCATTTGGCGCGGACGTTCCCGAGGCGTATAAGTTGGTATTCGGCAGCATGATGGGCGCAGGTTATAAGGATATCGGCGCGGCGATGGTTGGCGAAGGCGAATATGAAGGCATTTACCTTTATCAGGATTCGGACAACGAAGTAGTTACCGTAAATGGTACGGTGGTTGAGTTCGAAGAAGGCGAATACTCGAAATACTACCAGGTAACGGAAGGTCAGACGTATACCGTGAAGAGAACGAAAACCTATATGAAGGCGGATCTTAACTTCTTTGAAATGATGTTCTAATGATTTTCCTATTTACGTAAATAAGAGAGACGGCGGTTTGCCGTCTCTTTTTTCGCAAGATTTTTATTAAGTGACAAAACTATTTTTTCATACCCCCTTGACAAGGGGGTATATATTTGATAAAATATATAACAAGCTGAATTACGCTGGGAAATTTTGGCGTACTTTCAGTACTTTACAAGAAGAAAAATAATATAGCTTTCATTTTTAAGGAGGAAATTTTTATGGCAGAATCGAGACTCATCGGGAGCTATCCCGTAATCGGTATCAGACCCACCATCGACGGTAGACGCGGCCCTTTGAAGGTGCGTGAATCTCTCGAGGTGCAAACGATGAATATGGCAAAACGCGCGGCGGAATTGATTACGAAAAACGTATTCTACTCCAACGGCGAACCCGTAAAAGTTGTTATCGCGGACACCACCATCGGTCGTGTTGCGGAAGCGGCTGCTTGCGCGGATAAATTTAAGAAAGAGGGTGTAGACATCACCCTTACCGTAACCCCTTGCTGGTGCTATGGCTCGGAAACGATGGATATGGACCCTATGACGATTAAAGCGGTTTGGGGCTTTAACGGTACGGAAAGACCCGGCGCAGTTTACCTTGCGGCGGTGCTTGCTGGCCATGCGCAAAAGGGCTTGCCTGCGTTCGGCATCTACGGTCACGACGTACAGGATTTGGACGATACGACCATTCCTCAAGACGTTGCGGAAAAGATTTTGCGTTTCGCACGTTGCGCGGTTGCGGTTGCGACCATGCGTGGTAAATCCTACCTTCAAATCGGTTCGATTTGTATGGGTATCGCAGGCTCTATTGTGAACGTGGAAATGTTTGAAGAATACCTCGGTATGCGTGTGGAATCGGTGGACGAAGTGGAAATTATCCGTCGTATGACCGAAGGTGTTTACGACGAAAAAGAATATGAAAAGGCGCTTGCTTGGATCAAAGCGAAGTGCAATTCCGACTTCGATAAGAACCCCGAAGAATTGCAAAGAACGCCCGAACAAAAGGCGCAGGACTGGGAATTCACGGCAAAAATGGCTTGCATCATCAAGGATTTGATGAACGGCAACAAGAATTTGCCTGTTGGCTGTGAAGAAGAAGCGGTAGGTCACAACGCGATTGCGGCTGGTTTCCAAGGTCAAAGACAGTGGACGGACTTCTACCCCAACTGTGACTTCCCCGAATCGATTTTGAACTCTTCCTTCGACTGGAACGGCGCAAGAGAACCCTATATCCTTGCAACTGAAAACGATACCTTGAACGGCGTTTCCATGTTGTTCATGAAATTGCTCACGGGTAGAGCGCAAATCTTCGCGGACGTTCGTACCTACTGGTCGGGCGAGGCAATCAAGCGCGTAACCGATTATGACATCGAAGGCAAAGCGAAAGAAGCGAATGGTTTCATCCACCTCATCAACTCGGGCGCGGCTTGCGTGGACGCTTGCGGTGAAGTGAAGGACGAAAACGGCAACGCTGTGATGAAACAGTGGTGGAATATGACGGATGCGGACATCGATGCTTGCATGAAAGCGACGACTTGGCCGTATGCTGACCTTGGTTACTTCCGTGGCGGCGGTTATTCTTCCCGTTTCGTTACCCGTGCGGAAATGCCTTGCACGATGATTCGTTTGAACATGGTAAAAGGTCTTGGTCCCGTAATGCAAATTGCGGAAGGCTGGACGGTTGCTGTACCTGACGAAGTTACCCATAAACTTTGGAAGAGAACGGACTATACCTGGCCTTGTACTTGGTTTGCTCCTCGTTGTGACGGCAAGGAAGGCTCGCCTTTCAAGACTGCGTATGAAGTTATGAATAACTGGGGCGCTAACCACGGCGCAATCTCCTACGGCCATATCGGTGCTGATCTTATCACGATGTGTTCGATGTTGCGTATCCCTGTATGTATGCACAACGTACCCGAACAGGATATCTATCGTCCTGCTTCCTGGAATGCATTTGGTATGGACAAGGAAGGGCAGGATTATCGTGCGTGCCAGGCGTACGGCCCTATGTACAAGAACATTAAATAAATCCGTATATACTTCGCATTTCAGCGTTGTCGCTCGGTCACTTACTACTTGTAAGCTCCCTCGTTCCGCCTTGAACTGCTCGTATCTACGAATTTATGGCTCCGTACCAACCTGACGTTGGACGCAGTAAAGTGTCTTATCGTACGTTTACGGCTCCGTACTGGATCGGAGAGAAAGGCTGACGAAAAATTATAAAGACAAGAGCTATGCGAAAGCATAGCTTTTTGTTTTAGAAATACTTGCAAAAAGGCGGTGGGCGTGGTATAATGGTGTGGTGAGGTAAACATATTATGAAATATATCGAATTGACCATTCATACAACGACGGAGGCAAGTGAAATTATCTCCGATATTATGTGGAATTACACCGACTACGGCGTGACGATTTGCGATCGCGCGGATATTATCGCCCTGCAAACTGCAAAGGAAAGTACCTTTTGGGATTATATGGACGATGATTTGACCGCGGACAAGCCCTCCGACGTCCTCGTAAAATGCTACGTGGCAGAGGACGTTGCTACGGAAATCGTTGGCTCGATTTTGCGCGATATTTCCGATGCAAAGGAACGCAGTGAAGGGTTTATCCCTTTCGGTACTTTGGAAGATACAAAGCGCTTGGTGGACGGTGATGACTGGATTGACGTGTGGAAAAAGCACTTCCGTCCCATTCATCTCGGCGCAATCGTTGTCGTTCCCGAATGGATTGAATACACCCCTGCCGAAGGGGAGCAGGTGGTTTTACTCGACAGCAACATGGCATTTGGTACGGGTGAACACGAAACCACCTCGATGTGTGTGGAATTGATGCAGGAATACATTACTCCCTCGTCCGTATGTATCGACGTAGGTTGCGGTAGTGGTATTTTGGGTATTTCCGCCATCAAGCTCGGCGCGGGAAAGGCGTACCTTACCGATATTGATCCTATCGCGGTGGAAAGCTCGCTCCACAATGCGGAACTCAACGGCGTTGCGGAAAAAACGGTGGTTGCGCACTCGAACCTCCTTGACAACACCGAGGTGCAAGGGGACGTAATGATGGCAAACATCACGGGAGAAGTGTTGAAGATGCTCGCTCCCTCTATCCCCAAGAACTTGAAAAAGGACGGGGTATTGATTTTGAGCGGTATCATCGAAAGCCGTCTTGCGATGGTGAAAGAGGCCTACGAGGCGGTTGGGATGAAAGTGGTATTTGAAAAACGCAAGGGAGAATGGTTTGCCCTCGTCTTGAAACATAACTAACGCGTGCGTATCTACTGCGCAATACGGCGTTGTCGCTCGGTTACGTACCACTTGTACATTCCCTCGCTTCGCCTTGTCTTGCTTGCATTTTCGCACGCGGCGCGAAGCAAAATTTATTCTTATAGGAGTAACCCATGTCTGCGTTGAAACGTTTTTTTGTGGAGAAAATTGAAGACACGGTAGAGCTTGTCGGTGAGGAATTTGAACACGCGAAAAACGTGCTCCGCCTTTCCAACGGCGACGAAGTGATTTTACTGGATAACAGCGGTAACGAATACACCGCTGTGATTGCTGCCGTGGAAAAGAAGCGCATGCTTTTGAACGTGGTGCGCTGTGAAGTGGGTACGCGCGAGGCGAATGCGGACGTGTGCCTTTTGTTCGGCTACCTCAAAAATGCGGACAAGAACGAATTTATCGTGCAAAAAGCGGTGGAGCTTGGCGTGAAACGTATCGGCGTATTCTCGTCCGAATATTCCTCTGCGTATATGAA
This sequence comes from Candidatus Scatosoma sp., assembly GCA_045612895.1. Classification (GTDB taxonomy): domain Bacteria; phylum Bacillota; class Clostridia; order Christensenellales; family Borkfalkiaceae; genus Scatosoma. The sequence goes on from JAZKZY010000042.1 coordinate 10,831, forward strand.
CGCGAACAAGTTAGAGCGTTTGAACAAAGTGTCGAAAGAGGCGGCAAAACAATGCCTGCGCGCAACCGCGCCCGAAGTGGTGTATTACGATGACTTTGACAAGGCGTTGGACGCGGCGGACGGATATGAAAACAAGCTGTTTGCCTGCGAATTTGCTACGGAAAGCAAGTGCGACGTGGCGAACCTGCAAGGCAGCGTTGCGATCGTAATCGGCAGCGAGGGTGGTTTTTCCCGTGAGGAAGAAGTGCTTGCCAACGACAAGGGCTTTGCATCCGTAACCCTCGGTAAACGCATTTTGCGTGCGGAAACGGCGGCGGTGGCATTGACCAGCGTGGTGATGTTCTCGTTGGGAGAATTGCGATGAGGGCGGTCGTTTATACCCTTGGCTGTAAAGTCAACGACGTAGAAAGCGGCTCGATTATCCGTGGTTTAGAGGGGCTTGGCTATGCGGTTTCCCGTGAATTGACGGAGGCGGATTTGTACGTCATCAACACCTGCGCGGTAACGGCGGAGGCGGAGAGAAAGAGCCGTCAAACGGTGGGGAAAGCCATCAAGTGCAACCCCAACGCCAAAATCATCGTGTGTGGGTGCGCATCGGAGAAATCTCCAACTGCTTTTCTTGAAAAAGGGGCTACCGTGTACGCGGTGACGGGCGCGCAACGCAAAAATAAAGTGCTGGAAATCGTGGAAAACGGTTTGGAAAAGGACGCGCAGGGGATTTGCTTGGAAACGGAAAAATCCTATGAAGAAATGCCCTTGCCCGAATGCTTAAAGACCCGTAATTTTGTCAAAATTCAAGACGGCTGCAACCGTTTTTGCTCCTATTGTGTCATTCCCTATTTGCGTGGCAGAAGCCGTTCCCGTTTGTTGGAAAGCGCGGCGGGGGAGATTTTACAAAGCACCGCGCAGGAAACGGTGGTGACGGGGATTGACGTATCCGAATACAAGGACGAGAATGGCAAAGACCTTGCCGATTTGATGTTGGCAATCAAGGATGCGGACACGCGTATCCGACTTGGCTCGTTAGAGGTCAGCTTGATTACCCCGAAATTTTTGTCCGCGTTGAAAGAGGTGAAACGGTTTGCTCCGCAATTTCACCTTTCCCTGCAAAGCGGATCGAATAAAGTGTTAAAGTCCATGAATAGGCATTACACGCGCGAAGAATATTTGGAAAAGTGTCGTATGATTTACGAGGTGTTCCCGAATGCCGCCATTACCACCGACATCATCGTGGGGTTTCCGACGGAAACGGAAGAGGATTTTTCCGATTCTCTCCGTATCGTGGAAGAGGCAGGCTTTGCGCAAATCCACGCCTTTCCCTATTCCCCTCGTGAGGGAACGAACGCCTACAAGCGTTACAAGGAAATCCCTTTTGCCGTGAAGAAGGAGCGCGTGGAACGCTTGCTTGTCAAGGGCGCGGAAGAGAAGAAAAAGTATATGGAGCGTTTTATCGGGCAGGTGGTAGAGCTTGTGCCTGAAAACTGCTTTGACGGTTATACCGAGGGTTACTCGGAGAACTATATGCGCGTGTACGTGGAGGGGGAAATGGAGAAACAGCCCACCCAGGTATGCGTTGAATGTCTGTATAAAGACGGCGTTTTGGCAAAAAGAATCGAGAAATAAGGAGAAAATGAAGATGGAAAATTGTATTTTTTGTAAAATTGTAGCAGGGGTGATTCCCTCCCCCAGATTGTACGAGGACGACCAAATGATTATCATCCGCGACATTCAGCCCAAGGCAAAGTTGCATTACCTTTGCATGCCGAAAACACATTTTTCGTTGCTTTCGGAAATGGACGAGGCGCGCGCGGAAATCGTAAAACACATTTTCCAGGTAATTCCTACCTTGGAAAAGGAGCTTGGCTTGGAGGACGGTTATCGCGTGGTAATCAACCAAGGTGAAAACGGCGGTCAAGAGGTAAAACACTTGCACATTCACCTTTTAGGCGGTGAAAAGCTCGGCGATCTTTAACTTTACCGTATAAAAAATAAAAATCGGGCAATAATCCCTTTCGCAATTGTGATTTGCGGGAGGGATTTTTTTATTGTTCTATCGGTTGAAAAATTTTATATGCGTTGCGCTCGCCGTTCTCTTTTGTTTGTTTTTTGCGGTGGGGGTGAAGGCGGGTTACCTCACGCGGCTTGCGGATATTGAGGGGAAGCGGATTTACTTTTTAGACAGCGCGTCCTCACAGGGTTTGCGAAAGGAAACGCTTTCTCTTACTGAAATTACGAGGGTGAAAGGGGAATGTGTTTTTACGGAGATTTCCGCCTATCAAGGGGGCAGGTATCTATCGAATGAGGAAATCGCGCAGGAAATCGCCGCGCGCTACGAGGCAAAAATTCTTTTCACAGAAGAGGTGGGCGGTACAGTTTCCTATTACGCCTATACCGTGCGCTGGCAGGATGGATTATGGATAAACGGGCAAAAGGTCAACCTGCATATTGCCTTGGGGAAGGAGGTCTTGGCGGTGGGTACGCCGATCATTTTCGACGGATTTTAATTGCCGTGTATAAAAGCCGCGTAACGTGGCAATCCTTTACATACAAACAATTTTTCGGAGGATTGAAACAATGAACGAACAAAACGGAAGTGAAAAGAAGAAGGGGATGACCAAGGAAAAGAAATTTTACCTCTTTACCGCAATCGGTTGCGCCCTGACGATGGTGGGTATCATTCTTTTGGCGGTGTTGCTCCCCAGCAAAACGGTGGACGAGCCGACGGTGAATGTCCCTCAAAACTCGGTACAAGACGTGACGGGGGATGGGAACGAGGACGAGGAGCCTGTGGATAAGGACAGCGCTACGGACGAGCCGGTTGTAAACACCCCTGAGGGCATGATGATGCCTTTGGAAACGGTGTCCATTGTCAACGATTATGGTTTTTACCACAACAAAACGTTGAACAATTACTACGAACACAAGGGCGTGGACTTCTCTGCGGAAGTGGGCGCGGAAGTGTTGGCGGTGCAGGACGGTGTGATTGAGAGTATTTACCGCGATGACATTTTGACAGGTACGGAAATTACGGTGGACCACGGCGACGGCGTGAAAACGGTGTATCGGTTTGTTACGGCAAACGAGGATTTGACTGTCGGCGCAGAGGTAAAGCGCGGCGAATGTATCGCAACGGTTGCGGAGGCGACCGGGGAAGAATATAAGGACGGCGCGCATCTGCATTTTGAGGTGAAAAAGGGCGGAGAAACGATTGACCCTGCCGAATATTTGACCTTTGAAGAAAAATAAAAAGAAAAACCCTGCGGCATGCAGGGTTTTTCATATTTGCCGATAAATTACTTTTCAAAAAAGGCAAAGCCGATGGCGCCGGGGCCAACGTGGGTACCGATGGTTGCGCCGATGGGATAGCGGGGCATGGTGTCCGCATATTCCGCCCAAAGCGCGGAGCTGTCTTGGATATATTTATCCAACATAAGGGTGCTTAAACCTGACCAAATGGTAGCGTAGGGCATAGAGAAATCAATTCCGTTACCTTCTTGAACAAGCTTGTTTAAGAGGTTGTTGCCCTTTTTTGAGCCCATGGCTTTGCCGAGTAATTTCACCTCGCCGTCAACCACGCCGATGACGGGTTTTAAGGCAAGCAATTCGCCTGCGAAAGCAACGGCGCTGGAAATTCTACCTCCTTTTTTGAGGTATTCTAAGGTGCCAAGCAGGGCGATAACCTTGAGTTTGCCCTTTTTTTCTTCAAGCAAGTTGACGATTTCGTTTGCCGAAAGGCCTTGCTTTGCCAAATCTAAAGCGTAAAAGCAAAGCAAGCGTTCGCCTACTGCGGCGTTTAAGCTGTCGACAACGTGTACGCGGCCGTTGAATTTTTCCGTGGCTTCTACTGCGCTGCGATAGGTGCCAGAAAGCTTTGACGAAATCGTGATGACAATCAATTCGTCATCCTCGCCAAGGTTTTCCTTGTATGCTTCCTCCCATCTAAATGCGTTGATAAGGCTTGTCTTAGGTAAAACGTCGCTTTCAATTAATTTTTCGTAAAAAGTATTCGGGCTTAAATTAATACCGTCGTAAAATTCCTCTTCACCGATTGTAATAATCATAGGGACCATAATTGCGCCTAATTGCGCCGCTTCCTCTTTGCCGATATCAGCGGCAGAGTCGAACATGATTTTAACCATAGTTTATTCTCCTTTTTATGTGATGTTAAAAAAACAGTTTTCTTTCCAACATTGCGCGAGCGGAACGGTTGATTGCCAAAAAGATTAACATACCGCCGAACAGCGCAAAGGTTACGAGGGGATAAATAGACCAACCGCTGAATACGGTTTGGAAGGTTTGCGACATTAAAAATTCCAAGAGTAAAATGAACAAACCCAGTGCAATCAAGAAACCGCCGATGATAAACAACCGACCCTTTTTCAAATAATGAAGTAAAGTAATCAGGGCGGAGGTAATCAAGGCAAGCGCAAGGCAAATGGGGAGGGCAAAGCTCCAAAACCAGTTGCCGTCTAACGCCCAGTTGATATAAAAGAGGTAGGGCAGGGTTGCGGCGAAATCGCAAGGGATGAAAATAACGGGGTTGGGATTACGGAACCAAATGGGCAGGGCAAGGATGATATACGCCACAAAAAGCGCGCCTGCCACGTAGCCAAACCAGTCTAATTTTTGATTGTCGTGGATGTCCGCGAAAAAGGTGAGGATTAAGGGGATGAAGAGGATAATCAACAACGCGCCGCTTAATGCCTTTGACTTTGCCTTGATTTTCGGACGCTTATTCACAGGATATGCGGGTTCTTCCGTTTTAGGGTTGGGGATAGGAACGACCGTGTTGCACAAGGGACATTTTTCAAGGCCGTTTTCCAGTTTTACACCACAATTTATACAATACATAGTTTTACCTCGCTTAAGAGTTACTTTCTACGGTGACGGGAAGCCCTAATTCGTGTAAAACGGCATAGAAATGTCTTTCCAAATCGGACTCTTTAATGTCACGGATAAAGTTGATATACAGCGTATCTTTGTAGGAGAGCATGCCGCAGTTGTGAGGGGCGGCGGCTTGTACACCCAAGATAAAATCGAAACGCTGAACGTAAGAAGCCATAATTTCGGGAATGGTAATTTTACCAAGGTTGGAGAAGGTCAAGCAAGATTTACGTTCGCCAACTGTATCAAAAATAGCTTTCATCACCAAGTTTTTCAAGGGCAGGGGGACCAAACGCAGGACGGGGTTTTGTTCGTCGCGGACGTTGGTTGCAATGACGCTGCTCATGTGCTTTGCTGTAAATTCCAACCCCATTTTGTGGTGGATCAGCTTGCAAACCTCTTCCAAGGTGTATTCGCCAAGACGAGGGTCGATTTCAGGAATGGTGAACATCGCAAAATTACGCAAGGTCTTGCTGGGGAATAACTGCCGCAGGTTGATAGGGATCAATACCTTGAGTGGCTTTTGTTTTTGGACGTTGGGGTTTTTCTCGTTTTGCAGGTTGTACAACGCCATCATCATAACCGCGCTAAAAAAGGTGGTTAAGGTTACGTTGTAGCGGTGCGCTACTTCCAAGCTCTCTTTTACGGGAACTTTGAAACAAGTCGAATTGAGGAAACCGCCTCGATTCGGTGTGCCGTACAAGTGCAAAGCGTTGGTGTCCTTTCGGCTGGCTAACACTTTGCCTGCATATTTCGGGAAACAATCTTCCAACTCCTCTGGTTGAGGGGGTGTTTTGCGGTCAATAATGCCGTCTTCAAAGGGAATGACGATACCATGTCTTTGTTCAAGGTATTCCGCAACGAGGTTTTTCAGGAAAATCAACGCGCCGTTCCCGTCCGTCAGCGCATGGAAAAATTCCACGGCGATACGATTTTTATAGGCAATGACACGGAAGGCGCACTTGCGCACCTCTTCCTTGCTCATATACACGAGAGGATAGCTGTATTCCTCTTGAATATCGGGGGTGGATTCCACCTGCTGCAAGTAATACCAAAACAGCCCTTTTCTCAACCTCGCCGCGATGGAGGGGAAGCGTTTTACCGTCACGCGCAGGGCGGATTTTAACGTGTCAACGTTCACCTCTTCAAAGAGGGTGACCGATTGACGATATACGTTGGTCCAGTTTCTTCGCCTTGCGGCAGGGTAAATTTTTGCCGCGTTGTCAAGGCGCACCCAAAGCAACGGTTTTTTAGTCTTTTTTTTCATAAGCATCTCCGCTTTTGTTTGTTTTGTGACCGTTTATGGTTTAGGAAGTATGTGGAATTTTACACGAAAGGATGCTCTACGCGGATAACGCAGAAACAATTTTCGCGATGTTTTCTTATCTCCGCAATCACGGCCTTTTCCGCCTCTTCCGCGCATTGTTTACAATCTACGGGCATAACCAAATCAAAAATCAGATTGACGTTCGTTTCCCCGATGGTCATACGGAAATCGTGCAAGGTGTAGGCAGGGTTGACCGTTTTTACCGCATTGACGGCGATGTCGTGCATTTCATTGACGAGGGGATCGTTCATAACGATCGGGTCAAGGTGTACGGTGACGATACAGCCGAATTTGGCGTGCATATCACGTTCTAATTGATCCACTTCCTCGTGCGCTACGTTGATATCGGAGTCTGCGGATACTTCCGCATGGAAGGAAACGATTTGTCTGCCAGGACCGTAATCGTGCACCATAACGTCGTGGATGCCAAGGACGTTGGGGTAGGCTTTTACAAAATCATAGATCCCGTCGATAAATTCGGGGGAGGGGGGAGAGCCGAGCAGTAAGTCAATGGTTTCCTTGGCGGCTTTGATACCCGTAAAGAGGATAAACGCCGCAACGATGACACCTGCGTAGCCGTCGATACCGACATTCCAAACACGCGCTACGATTGCCGATACCATTACAAGGGTGGTGGCAACGCAGTCGCAAAGACTGTCAAAGCCCGACGCCTTAATCGACGACGAAGAAATGGTGTTGCCGATTTTGTTGTAGAAGAAGAACAGCCAAAGCTTTACCAAAATTGCCACGCCCAAAATAATCAAGGTGACGTTGCCGACAAGGGGCAGGGAGGGGTTGGTGATTTTGTCAATGGACGAGGTGAAAAGCTCGAACCCGACCAAGATAATCAGCATATCCACGATAAAGCCGGTTACGTATTCTAACCGACCATGTCCCAAGGGATGTTCTTTATCCACAGGCTTGCTGGCAAGGCGGAAGCCGATGAGTGCGATGATAGAGGAGCCGGCGTCGGAGATGTTGTTGAATGCGTCCGCAACGATTGCTACGGAGCCAGCCAAAATACCCAAAACCAATTTCCCTGCAAACAAGAGGACGTTGAGGAGAATCCCCGTAAAGCCAGCCAAGGTGGCGTATTTACCGCGAACGGCGGGTTGGTTGGGGTCTTGGTTTTTTCCGACGAATAATCGAATGAGAAAATTTGTCATACAATACCTTTTTCGCGCGAAAATATAGTTGTATATGTATGCGCGATATAGTTCAATTATACGGAAAGGGGGAGGCTTTGTCAATTCTTCTTTGGAAAAATTACGCAAATTTGTTGAAAATCGTTGACAAATTATCGAGAGGTATGGTAGACTAAATTTGTCATAGGGGAGTAGTCGGCTGCATTCGGCAGTTAATTATGTCTACAACACGGGGTGTAAGCCCAAGGCATTTTTAGTAAACGACAAGACTTATGCGTAATGCCCAAGAAGGGCTTTTTACGCATGAGTCTTTATTTTTTTGAAACTTTTTGGAGGTCCTATTATGTGGTGGGATGTTGTGATTGCAATTTTACTTTTACTGGTTGGCTTTGTTGCCTTGATTAAAGGTGCGGACTGGTTTGTGGACGGTGCGTCGGGGGTTGCGGCGAAATTGCGCATTCCTACCCTTGTCATCGGTTTGACGATTGTGGCGTTTGGTACGAGCGCACCCGAGTTGGCTACTTCGGTGATTTCGGCATCGGAACAAAGCGTTGGTATCGCAATCGGGAATATTTTGGGCAGCAATATCTGCAATATTCTCTTGATTTTGGGTTTGTCGGCATCGATTGCCATCTTGCCCATTCAAAAGGATTCGCTCAAGATTGACTTGCCCGCATTGTTGGCAGCGTCAGTTCTCATCATTATTTTTGGATTAACGGGTAATGAAATTAACCGTATCGAAGGCGCAATTATGACGGCAGGGTTGATTGGATATACCGCGTTTTTGATTGTGAATGCCTTGAAGGGTAGAAAGGACGAGGGGATTGAGGATTTGGAAAACCACGAAGTGGTTGGCGAAGCGGAAGAACAAAAGGGCTTTACCGCTTGGTATGAAAAGATGAAGGGCTTTACCTGGTTCTTGATTGTGATCTTGGTGGTAGGTCTTGGCGTAGTCGTAGGCGGCGCAATGATGGCGGTAGAAGGGGCAAAAACGATTGCAGGTATGCTTGGTATTTCCGAAAATATCATCGGCTTGACCGTAGTGGCAATCGGCACCTCGTTACCCGAATTGATCACCTCCGTTATGGCGGCAAAGAAAGGGGAAACGGACATCGCGGTTGGTAACATCGTCGGCAGTAACATTTTCAACATTTTGTTCGTCGGCGGTTTGTCGGCGCTCGTATTCCCGTTGCCTTTTGCACCCGACGGCGTATCCTTCTTGTCGGACGGTATTATCGCGCTCGGGGCGGCGGCGCTTTTGGCGGTATTCGCGTACATGCCTGGTCATAAATTGAAAAAATGGCAGGGTTTTGTGATGGTTGCAGGCGCAGTTGCGTTCTACACTTTCACGGTACTTCGCGCGGTTGGCATCTTCTAAAAAAATATAAAAAAGAAATTAAAAAAGTTGTAAAAACGAAGCAAAAACGCTTGCCTTTCGGTGTGAAATCGTATATAATAGTACCCGACTTCGAGCGTTCCGCTGCCTTTTATTTGGGCGTGATGAGGAATCACGCAGCGGGTTATGAACGTTTCGTAAATTACGGAGGTAAAGTCTAAAATGAAAGGAATTATTGAAGCTATCAACGCTGAAAGCATGAAGGCTGAAGTTCCCGCATTCAACGTAGGTGACACCGTTAAAGTTGGCTACAAGATTATCGAAGGCGGCAAGGAACGTATTCAGAACTTCGAAGGCGTGGTAGTCGCAAAGAGGAAGGGCGGCATTTCCGAAACTTTCACCGTGCGCCACATTTCTTACGACGTAGGCGGAGAAAAAACCTATCCTCTTCATTCCCCCAAGATTGCCTCCATCACGGTTGTAAGAAAGGGTAAAGTTAGAAGAGCTAAGTTGTATTATCTTCGCGGTCTTACCGGTAAAGCAGCAAAAGTTAAGGAAAAAATTTAAGTCGGATAAATTAACCGAAAAGGATAGGTCCACCCAAAGTCAGGGGTGGACTTATTTTTTTTGGCAACCTGACGTTGCACGCAGTAAAGTGTCTTATCAAACGTTTTTATAGTTTGCCTCGTGCATACCCGTTTGTGATATCACATGCTTGATAGAAAGGCGGCGGAATGGTTACACCTGATGTTGCACGCAGTAAAGTGTCTTAATTAATGTTTTTATGGTTAGACTCGTGTATTGGCTATGATATAGGGGACAACATAAAAAACTTCCGATTTTACCCTGTTATTTGGTTTACTTTTTTGCAGTTTTCGGTTACAATAGAGGTCGGATAATATATAAGGAAGGAAAAATCCCCCTTTAGGGGGCTTTTCCGAAGGAGTAACATGAAAAAGATAACCGCATATACTTGGGCGTTTATTTTGGCAATCATCACCTTCTTCACCGTTGGTATGTTCACCCTCGGCTCGACGAAAACGACGGGGAATGCCTTGACGGTATTGAAGGATGAAGCCGTATATTATGATTTGGACGTTACCTCGAGTGAAACCATTGAGGCTATCTACGTAAACGTTGGCGCAATCCATGCGGAGCTTGGTACCGAGGCAAAGATTACGGTAAAAACCAGCAGCTCCTCTTCGGCTACTGCACCTACGAATTCGAGCTGGACTGTGTTTGGCTCTGCGTTGACCATTTGCAACGTGACCGATGAAAAAACGGCAAACAGCGTTTTGTATAACTGGGTAAACGTTGCCTCCGGCTTGTCCAAGAGCGCGTATAAGGTATCCTTTACCTCCAACGTGGCTTTGGATTTGAACGAAATCGTGGTATTGAACAAGGCAGGGGACATTCTTCCCTTAAAGGCGAATACGAAGGGTTCTCCTTATACGGCGGCGGACATCAGCAATACCTTTGACAGCCAAGAAAACTTTGCGCGTTTCATCGAGGACGGTGAAGTGAACTTGAATAACGGCGCTTTGGAAAACTTTGCGCAGGAAGAGGGCTACTACATGGCCTCCATTCAAAACGTACTTGCTGGCAACGCAAAATACGATGCAAACTTTACCTTGGACGGTAACTTTAACTATCTTGCGACGATTTTGATGACGCCTGCGGTTGCATTGCTTGGCAACAGCGTATTCGCGTTGCGTTTGACGGCGTTTATCGCGACCTGCGCGTTGATTGTTTTTGCGTTCTTGCTTGTGAAAGAATTGACGAAACGTGAACAGCTTGCTTTCTATTTTGCCCTCGTATTGATGTTGGGTGGTTTGGCAACGACGGTTGGTCGTTTCGGTGCGCCTTACGTTATGGTGGCAAGCGCAATCGTGGCAAGCGCATATTTTATGTATCGTTTCTTCGCGCATGGTATCTCTAACAAGGATATGTTGAGCGGCTCGTTGAATATCTTTGCGTCCGGTATTTTCGGCGCAATCGCTGTGGCAATGGACGTTACCGCATTGTTGCCTATGTTGGGCGTTGCGGCGATTTACGTGTTCGGTTTAATCAGACAAAAGAAAGCGCACGTGTTGGCGCTTGAAAAGGCTGCGGACGAAAAAGCGATTATCCGCGAAAAGAATGCTTACAGCACGAAGACCCGTCTTAGCTATGGCTTTGCAGGTTTGTCCTTCGTGGTAGGTACCCTTGTATTGATGCTCTTTGCGGCGGTGCTTTGCTACTCGGCTTACGTTCGCGCAATGAACAATACGGAAATCAGCTTCCTTGCAATGTTCTGGAGAGGGATTTCGGAATCCTTCCGCGACAATGGCGTTACCTCTTATGCGGCAGCGAACGCATCCGTGCTTTCGTGGCTCATTCCCTTCAAACCGTCGGCGTTGTTCACGGGTGTAGTGAAGGCAGGGGACGGCGCTTACGTTGGTTGGCACGTATTGCCAAATGCGGCGGTACTCGTTTGCTCGGCGTTGGCGTTTATCGTTTGTACCGTAAAGGTAATCCTTGACCTTGCGCACAAGAAAAACGATAAGATGACTTTGCGTATGAGAAGAGCGTATATCGTATTGCTTGGCGGTATGATTTTGGCGCTTGGCGCAGGCTTGATCCGTGGTAACGTATCGGCATTGTCGGGTATGTTGTTCCACGTATTGTATTTGGGCTTCTTACCCTTGGCGGCAACCTTGATCCCCGAAGGGGAAGGCGTGCAGGGTAAATTGCTTTTCAACGCAGGTTGCTTCACCGTTGTGGCGGTATTTGCGTTGACGTTTGCATTGTCTTTGCCCGTTATGTATGGGGTTGTTATCAATGCAAGCAACGCAGGACTTTTCAACTGGATGAGCCTGTTCTCGAACGGCTTTTTCAAATAAAAATACAATGCAATCCGCAGGGGTTCCCTTGCGGAATTGCTTTTTAGGAGCATAGGTTATGATTGCAAGAGTGCAAAGCTACGCTTTATCTGGTTTAGAGGGCGTATGCGTAACGGTAGAGGCGGATATTTCGCGCGGCGTACCTTCGTATGAAATGGTAGGGCTGCCCGATGCGGCTGTGAAGGAGTCGAAAGAACGTGTCCGCAGCGCGATTAAAAATAGCGCGCTGGAATTTCCTATGCACAAGATTACCGTCAATTTCGCACCTGCTTACGTCAAGAAAGAGGGCTCGTCCTTTGACTTGCCCGTAGCAATCAGCTTGCTCATCGGCTACGGTACGTTGAAAGCGGACGTGGACGGAACGATTTTCTTGGGCGAGCTTGCCTTAAACGGCGATTTACGCCCTATTTCAGGGGTTTTACCCTCCATTATCTCCGCGAGGGATAAGGGCTTTACCAAATTCGTTATTCCCAAAGAAAACGCGCGTGAGGCGTCCTTTATCAAGGGTGTCAGCGTGTATGCGGCGAGCAATTTGAAAGAGGTGGTGGATCACCTTTCGGGCTATTCGCTTATGCAACCCGTACCCGCAGGCTCGTTCGGGACGGCGGAAGAAACCCAGCGTAGCAGTGGGGATTTGGCGTTTGTAAAGGGTCAAGCAATCGCAAAACGCGCTTTGGAAGTGGCGGTTGCAGGCGGACATAACATTCTTTTTGTGGGCCCTCCTGGCAGCGGTAAAACAATGCTTGCCAGATGTTTGCCCTCCGTATTGCCTGATATGGCGTTTGAGGAGGCGTTGGAAATCACAAAAATCCACTCGGTAGCAGGTACGCTTGGCGAGGCAGGGATTGTGACGGAACGTCCTTTCCGCACCCCTCACCATACGGCAACGACCGTTTCCTTGTGCGGCGGCGGCAATAAGACTGTACACCCCGGTGAAATCAGCTTGGCGCACGGTGGCGTATTGTTCTTGGATGAATTGCCCGAATATAAGCGTTCCACTTTGGAGGCTCTCCGTCAGCCTTTGGAGGACGGTGTAATCACCGTTTCTCGCGCAGGCGGTACGGTGACCTATCCTGCATCGTTCATGTTATGTGCTAGTATGAACCCCTGTCCGTGCGGGTGTTATGGCAGTGCGAAACGCCGTTGCTCTTGTACCCCTAACGATATTAGAAAATACCGCGCCCGTGTGTCGGGACCTTTGCTGGATAGAATTGACATTCAGGTAGAGGTGGACGGCGTAGAATATGACGACCTCGTTTCCGAGGCGAAAGAGGAAAGCAGCGCGCAGGTAAAAGCGCGTGCGGATATGGCAAGAAAAATTCAGCGCACCCGTTTCGAGGGCAGTTCGGTGAATACGAATGCGGAAATGGGGGAAAAAGAAACGCGTGAATATTGCCGTTTGGATGCGGAATGTGAAAATGCGCTCCGCGAAGCGTTTGAAACCTTGCACCTTTCGGCGCGCGCCCGTTCGCGTATCTTAAAGGTAGCGCGCACGATTGCCGATTTAGAGCTGTCGGAAAATATCACGATTGAACACCTTTACGAGGCGATTTCCTATCGTACCTACGGCGCAACCTTGTCGGAGATTGACTAAACGGTATGCTGTGGAAATATTACTTGGTTGCGTTGGCAACAATCAGCTTTTTGACCTTTTTGCTGTATGCGTTGGATAAAGAGAAAGCGAAACGAAGCGCATGGCGCATTTCGGAAAAAACTTTACTGCTGTTGTCCTTTTTCGGGGGCGCGGCAGGCGGGTACCTTGCCATGAATATGGTAAGACATAAGACGAAGAAATGGTATTTCCATTTCGTCAA
>JAZKZY010000043.1:0-19344 GCA_045612895.1 Candidatus Scatosoma sp.
CTCCCGAAGAAGCGGAAAGGGTATTGAAAGAAAAGGCGGAGGCGTTGGAACGCCGCCGTAACGAATATGCAAGCACCTGCGAGCAGGGGAAAAAGCTGTTGGCAAGCGGCAGCTATAACGCGGCGGAGTTGGCGTATGAAAAGGCGTTGCAGTTGGATGAAGAGGCAACCGAAGCGTCCGTTGGGTACTGGCGCGCGAAAACCGCTGATTTCACCAACCCCGACGTATTGATTTCGGAATATGCGGACGCAGGGATTGAAAGCTTGGAATACGACCTTGGTTACAAGGCAACGGACATCATCAAGAAAGAATACCGCGGGGCGTTTGAAAAACGCATTGCGGAATTGACCGCGGAAGAAGAACCCTTGCGTCAAAAGGTAGAGGAAAAACAAGAGGCGCGCCGTGAGGTTTTGGCTAGCCGTAAATTGCGTTGGGGCATTGCCTTTGCGTTGACGCTTTTACCTGTTTTGGCGGCAATCATCGCGACCCTGGTAGTGGGCTTTAAGAATTTTAGCACCCGAGAAGGGGAATATATTACCCCGACGATTATCCTTGCTTGCGTGTCCGTAGCGTTCTTCATCGCGTTCATGGTGGTGACGAATAAATACATCAACGCAGGGCGTATGTATCGCTTAAACGAACGCCTTTCTTCCACCTCGGACGGTCAACGTTTGTTGGAAATTGCGGATTATAAGGAATTGTACGAAGCGTTGTTGATCTCGCCCGTAGAAGATGACGACGAGCAAGAGGAAACCGAAGACTAAAACAAGAAAATGGATAGGCGAAGTGCGGAGAAAGCTCCATTCTTCGCCTTTTTTCTTGGGTATAACCGCCAATTAAGGGAATAAATTCCCTTATGCGCGAGTAAAACCCTTGCATTTGCAGGAAAATAGTGCTATAATGTACCTACTATGAAAAAAATTCTCACCTATTTCAAACCGTATAAATGGCAGGCGTTGTTAGGTCCGCTGTTTAAGTTACTGGAAGCCACGTTTGAGCTTTTGGTACCCTTTGTCGTGGCGAAAATCGTCGACGACGGTTTGGGCGTGTTTGAAAACGGCGGTTATCCCAACGCGGACAAGCAATTTGTGGCGATGATGTGCCTTGTTTTGGCTGTGTTTGGTTTGGTGGGGTTGGCCTTTTCGGTAACGGCGCAGTATTTTTCTGCGCGCGCGGCTACGGGCGTGTCCGCACGCGTGCGTAGTGATTTGTTCAAGAAAATGCAATCCTTGAGCTACAAGGATATCGACAAAATGGGGGAGGCAACGATGCTGACCCGTATGACGAGCGACGTGGATAAAATGCAAACGGGTATCAACCTGTTTTTGCGCCTTTTGCTCCGTTCCCCCTTTATCGTATTCGGCGCGTTGGTGTGCGCTTGTATCATCGACCCTTCTTCGTTTTGGGTATTCGGCGGCGCGATTGCAATCCTCGCCATTGTGGTGTATGCGGTGATGTTCATTTGCATGCCCCTTTATAAGAAAACACAATCGAAATTAGACAAGGTATTGCTCTCCACCCGTGAAAACTTGACGGGCGCGAGGGTTTTACGCGCTTTTTGTAAGGAAGAGGACGAACGTGCGTTGTTTCAAGAACGCAACGACGGCTTAACCAAGGAAAGAAAATTTGTCGGCGGTATTGCCGCGATCACCAACCCCTTGACCTACGTGCTTGTGAACTTGGCGACGATTTTACTCTTGTACACGTCGGGCTTGCGTGTGGAAAGCGGTACGCTTACCCAAGGTCAAGTAATTGCCCTCTACAACCTGATGGGGCAAATCTTGATCGAGCTGATCAAGCTTGCCAACCTCATCGTAACGGTGGCGAAAGCGGCGGCGAGCGCAGGGCGTATCGAGGCGGTGTTGGCGATGCAACCCTCTTTGCAGGTTATTGCGGACGAAACGCAAAAGGACGGGGGCAGTGATGCGTTCATTTCCTTTGAAAACGTTTGCGCGCGCTACAATGAGGGCGCGGAGGATTCTTTGTCCGAGTTGACTTTTAGTGTACAGCGCGGGGAAACCATCGGCGTAATCGGCGGTACGGGGTCGGGTAAAACCACACTCGTCAACCTCATTCCCCATTTCTACGATGCGCGCAGTGGTCGTGTAACGATTGACGGAAAGGACGTGCGTAGCGCAGGGTTACAGCCCTTCTTACGCGAACGTATCGGTGTAGTGCCGCAAAAGGCAAAGCTGTTCAAAGGCACGATTCGCGAAAACCTTTTGTGGGGTAGAGCGGATGCGACGGATGAGGAGTTGATGGCGGCGGCGCGTATTGCTCAAGCGGAAGATTTCATCCTGGAAAAGGGTGGGCTGGATGCTCCCGTAGAGCAGGGGGGTAAGAATTTCTCGGGCGGTCAAAAGCAACGCTTAACGATTGCGCGCGCCTTAGTGAGAAACCCCGATATTTTGATTTTGGACGATTCCTCGTCGGCGTTGGACTATGCAACGGACGCGGCGCTCCGCAAGGAAATCCGCGCTTTACAAACCACGGTATTCGTGGTGTCGCAACGCGCGTCCTCGGTGCGTGATGCGGATAAAATCATCGTCTTGGACGAAGGCAAGGCGGTGGGGATCGGTACACACGAACAGCTTATGCAATCGTGTGAGGTTTACCGCGAAATCTATTTCTCGCAATACAGTGAGGAAAGGGAGGTGGACGCATGAGCCGTGTGAAAGCCCCCACCCGTGTATGCGGTAAAAAAGGTGAAAGCACCTTAAAGCGTATCTTACGTTACGTGAAAAGATACCCCGTTTCGTTTGTGTGTTCGCTGTTGTTTGCGGCCATTAGCGTAGCGGCAACCCTGTTTGTACCCGTATTGTTTGGCGATGCGGTGGATTGTATTGTGGAAAGCGGCGTGCTGTGGAGTGAGCTGCAAGCCATTTTCTTGAAGATTATCATCGCCGTAGGCGTTGCGGCGCTGTCGCAATGGCTGACCAGTCTTTGCAACAACCGTATTTCCTGCAACGTTGTGCGCGATATCCGCGCGGACGCGTTTGAAAAGTTGGGTAAATTGCCCTTGAAATACATTGATACCCATTCTCACGGCGATACGGTCAGCCGTGTGGTAGCGGATGCCGATCAATTCTCCGACGGGTTATTGCTTGGCTTTACGCAATTTTTCACGGGCGCGTTGACGATTTTGGGTACGATTGCGTTCATGCTCATCACCAACCTCAAAATCGGTTTGGTGGTAGTGTTGGTAACCCCTGCGTCCTTGTTTGTGGCGCGCTTTGTGGCAAATCACACCCATAAATTTTTCAAGGAACAAACGGAAACCCGCGGCGAGCAAACGGCGTTTACGGAAGAGGCGATCGGCGGCTTAAAGACGGTGCAGGCGTTTGCGCACGAAGATGAAAACGCGGAAAAATTCGACGAAATCAACGGGCGGTTGGAAAAGGCGACGATGAACGCCACCTTCTATTCCTCATTGACCAACCCGTCTACTCGTTTTATCAACAATTTGGTGTATGCGCTCGTGGCGTTGCTGGGTGCGTTTGACGTAATCAGCGGCGCGTTCACGGTAGGCGGCTTGACGAAATTCCTTTCGTATGCCAACCAGTACACCAAGCCGTTTAATGAAATTTCGGGGGTTATCACCGAGTTGAAGAGCGCGTTTGTTTGCGCGGCGCGTATTTTCGAGTTGATTGACGAAACGGAAGAAACGCCCGACGAGGGCAACGCAACGCTCACAAAAGTGGACGGCGGCGTGCGTTTAGAAAACGTAAGCTTTTCCTACGAAGAAACGAAAAAATTGATAGAAAACCTTTCCTTGACGGTCATGGCAGGGCAGCGTATTGCGATTGTCGGCAGGACGGGGTCGGGAAAAACCACCCTCATCAACCTCTTGATGCGTTTTTACGACGTAACGGGGGGCGCGGTGACGGTGGAAGGTCAGGATATCCGTAAGGTGACGAGGCGTTCGCTCCGTCAAAACTACGGTATGGTTTTGCAGGAAACTTGGCTGAAAAACGGTACGGTGCGAGAGAATTTGAAACTGGGCAAGCCCGATGCAACGGATGAGGAAATGATTGCGGCGGCGAAAGCGGCGCATGCCCACGGCTTTATCAAGCGAATGGCAAACGGCTACGACACGGTGCTTGGCGAGGGCGGTAATTTGTCCGAAGGACAAAAGCAGTTGCTTTGTATCGCGCGTATTATGTTGACGAAACCGCCGATGTTGATTTTGGACGAGGCAACCTCGTCGATTGACACCCGTACGGAGATGAAAATCAGCGACGCGTTTGGCAAGCTGATGGAGGGTAGAACTTCGTTTGTGGTGGCCCATCGGTTGTCCACCATTGTGCATTCGGACTGCATCTTGGTTATGGAAAACGGCCGAGTGGTAGAACAAGGCACACATGGGGAATTGTTGGCGTTAAACGGTGCGTATGCGGAATTGCACAAAGGATTAGGCAATTATGAAAACGATTGAGAAGAAAGATTTGAAAAAAACGAATATATACCGCATTTTCATCGAGTTGGTTGCGGTGGGCAGCGTCACGGGTGTTTTCGTGGGGTTAATTGTTACCTTTTTCAATATTTTGATGCACGAAGGGGAACAAATTTCCCGTGATTTCTACGCGTACGTGCGTGAAAATCCCGTTTTCATTCCGATCCTTGTCTTGGCGTTGCTTGCAGGCGCGTTTGTCATCGGGGTGCTGGTGAATATTTCTTCCGTAATCCGTGGTTGCGGTGTGCCGCAGGCGGAAGGCGCAACGCGCGGTATCGTGCGTTTTAAGTGGTGGAGAGATCTATCCGCGATGTTTGCGGCGAGCTTGGTGAGTATTTTCTTGGGCTTGTCTATCGGTGCGGAAGGACCGAGCGCGTTGATCGGCGCGGCAGGCGGTGACGGTGTTGCGAGCTTGACAAAGCGCAACCAAATGATCCGTAAATACCAAATTACGGGGGGCGCTTGTACAGGTCTTGCAGTAGCATCCAACGCACCCTTGACGGGTATGGCGTTTGCCTTTGAAGAGGCGCATAAACGTTTCACCCCCGAAGTGTTTATTTGCTCCTTCTCGTCCGTTGTATTCGGCGTATTGACCCGCACGTTGATTTATCAAATGTTAAATATGAGCGTAAGCAGTGCATTCCACTCCTACAAGCTCATGGAAATGCCGATGCATTATTACGGCTACGTGGTGTTGGCTGGGATACTGTGCGGTTTGCTTGGCGTTGCTTTTTATAAGCTTTGTTTTTGGATGTTGAAGCAGTTTAAGAAAATTCACGTCAAAAACGAATGGTGGTCGCACGTTTCTCGCGTTACGACGGCGGTGCTGTTGGGCGGTGTATTCTCTTTCATAGCGGTTGGCGTTATGGGCGGCGGACACGAGTTGATTGAATCCCTCGGTACAAACGGCGGGGTATCCAAGCAGGTCGCGGAAAGTGTATTCAGTATCCCTTTGATTTGGGCGTTGTTGATTGTTTTGGTGTTTAAGTTCATCATTACCGCGGTAAACGTCGGGGCGAAAATTCCTTGCGGTATCTTTTTCCCGATTATTGCAATCGGGGCGTGTATCGGCGCGATTTTGAATAACTTTTGGTTGAAGATTGACCCGAATATTGCACCCTATTGCGATTTGTTGGTGATGATTTGTATGGCGGCGTTTTTCACCACGGTAGTGCGCGCGCCGATTACGTCAATCGTCATGGTTTGTGAATTTACAGGCACGTTTGCGCCGTTGTTACCCGTTATTATTGCGGTATCCTTGGGGTATATCATCGGGGAAATGTGCAAGACGGACGGCATTTACGAGGACTTGTTGGAACAATACGAGGACGAAATGGGCATTCACGAACGCGCGGAAAGAGTGGTCTACACCTTTACGATCGGCAAGGGTGCGATTGCGGTGAAACGCGAAATCCGCGAGGTGTTGTGGCCTGGCAATGCGCGTGTAAAGGAAATTGTCCGCGAGGGCGAACATATCTTGCCTAGCGGTGAAACGATTTTACATGCGGAAGATTTGTTGACGATTGTATGTAAAACGGAAGAACCTGAAAAGATCAGGGACGAGTTAGAACATATTTTGATGTAAGGTAAATATGTAATTTACGTTGCGGTGGCAACAAT
This sequence comes from Candidatus Scatosoma sp., assembly GCA_045612895.1. Lineage (GTDB taxonomy): Bacteria > Bacillota > Clostridia > Christensenellales > Borkfalkiaceae > Scatosoma. The sequence goes on from JAZKZY010000043.1 coordinate 6,074, forward strand.
TCACATAAAAAAAGGAGAAAAGATGATGAAAAAGCGTTGGTTGGCAGTATTGTGTTTGGCATTAACGGCGGTAAGCTGTGGCGCGCTCGGTGGGTGCACTTTGTTTGGAGCACAAGGTAAACAAGGGGAAGCAGGTAAATCCGCTTATCAAATTTGGTTGGATAACGGTAATTCCGGTACGGAAACCGATTTTTTGGCATGGCTGAAAGGGGATAAAGGCGACAAAGGTGATAAAGGTGAAAACGGTGCAACTGGCGAACAAGGTGTAGCTGGTGAACAAGGTCCTCAAGGGGAACAAGGCGTTCAAGGTGACAAGGGTGACCAAGGCGCGGATGGTGAGCAGGGATCGGATGGTAAGTCCGCTTATGAAATTTGGCTTGAACTTGGTAACGAGGGTGACGAGGATGCCTTTATTGCATGGTTGAAGGGCGAAAAGGGCGACCAGGGTGAGCAAGGTGAAACTGGCGAGCAAGGCCCTCAGGGTGAGCAAGGTATTCAGGGCGAAATTGGCCCTCAAGGTCCTCAGGGCGAACAGGGTGTCCAAGGTGAAACTGGACCTCAAGGACCTCAAGGTGAACAAGGTGTTCAGGGCGAAATTGGCCCTCAAGGTCCTCAGGGTGAACAAGGCCCTCAAGGAGCAACGGGCGCAACGGGTCCCCAAGGCCCTCAAGGTGACCAAGGTTTGCAGGGTGAAACGGGTAAATCCGCATACGAGATTTGGCTCGGCCTTGGTTATGAAGGGGATGAAGCCGCCTTCCTTGAATGGTTGAAAGGCGTACAAGGTGAAACGGGTAAATCTGCATATCAAATTTGGTTGGATGCAGGGTACACAGGAACGGAAGAAGCCTTTTTAGAATGGTTAAAGGGTGAAACGGGCGAAACTGGCGCAACGGGCGTTGGCGTATCGTCGGTGTACTTTGACGAGAATGGAAATTTGGTGTTCGTTTTGACGAATGGCACGATTTTGGAAGGAATTGAGCTTCCCGACGCAGGAGAAAGCCTTCGTTTCCAAAAGATTGCAGGTAAGGAAGAATACCGCGTAATGGGTATCGGTACGGTTTCCGATTTGGATATTGTTATCCCTTCTACATATCGCGGTTTGCCCGTAACGGAAATTGCTAAAAACGCATTTGAAGGTGAAGACTATTTGGAAAGCATACTTGTTCCTGATAGTGTGGTTAAGATAGGCGAAGGCGCCTTTAAGGGTTGTGGCGACTTAAAGGAAATCACCTTGCCGTTTGTAGGTGAAAGTGAATCGGCGAGTGGTTACAGCCAAGTATTTGGATATATCTTTGGGTATACAAAGGAAAATACTGATAGCTATGTTGTCCCGGGTGCAATTAATCAATATTCTAACAGCAATAATTACTATTATTACTATATTCCTTCTTCATTGACTACCGTAAATATTACAGGTGGCAATATTAGTGAAGGTGTATTCCGAAAATGTAGTAAATTAACAAGTGTGGTGCTGGGCGACGGTGTAACCGCAATAGGACCTTCTGCGTTTATTGGTTGTAGTGCTTTAAATGAGATAACCATAGGTGACGGCGTAACCTCGGTTGGTAGTTTGGCGTTCCATAATTGTAGTAGTTTGATAAATGTAACTATAGGAAATGGTGTAATTTCAATAGGTTCTTCGGCGTTCTATGGTTGTACTGCTTTAGAAAATGTAACCATAGGTGATAGTGTAGCCTCAATAGGTTCTTCGGCGTTCTATGGTTGTACTGCTTTAGAAAATTTATATATCGCAGATATATCGACATGGTGCCAGATTTCCGGATTGGAAAATCTTACGTCATACGGCATAGATAAAAAGAATTTTTACATAGAAGGGAAACTTATCACGGAGGTGATACTTCCCGAGGGGGTAACCTCAATTAGTGTATATGCGTTCTCTGGTTGCAGTAACTTGACGAGTGTGGTAATCCCCGACAGCGTAACCTCAATTGGGTTTTCTGCATTTAAGAATTGTAGTAGCTTGACGAGTGTGGTAATCCCCGACAGCGTAACCTCAATTGGGGAATCTGCATTCTATGGATGCAGTAGCTTGACGGAAATAACCTTGCCCTTTGTGGGAGCGAGTAAATCGGCAAGTGGTTACAGCCAAGTATTCGGGTATATTTTTGGATATAAAACAACCTCCAGTTCTTCTTCTACCGTTAGTGGAGCTACTTATCAATATCGTGATACATCAAGTTCCTCAAATAAATATTACTACTACTATATTCCTTCTTCTTTGCAAAAAGTGACCATCACAGGCGGGGTAATTAATGATAGTGCATTTAAGAATTGCAGTAAATTGACGAGTGTGGTAATCGGTGACGGCGTAACCTCGGTTGGCAGTTTGGCGTTCGATTCTTGTAGTGGCTTGACGAGCGTGATTATCTCCGACGGCGTGACCACGATTGGTAATTCTGCGTTCTCTTCTTGCAGTAGCTTGACGAGTGTGGTAATCGGTGACGGCGTGACCACGATTGGTAATTCTGCGTTCTCTTCTTGCAGTAGCTTGACGAGTGTGGTAATTGGTGACGGCGTAACGACGATTGGTTCTTATGCGTTCGCTTATTGCGAGAGCTTGACGAGTGTGGTAATCCCCGATAGGGTAACCACGATTGGTGATGGTGCGTTCTATTCTTGCAGTAGCTTGACGAGTGTATATTATCAAGGGACGGCAAACGATTGGGGTAAGATGTCGATTGGGTCTTACAATACGAACTTAACCTCCGCGACGAGATACTACTACGATGAAAGTGCTACGGTGACGAACTGGTGGTACTACGACGGGAATGGAAACGTGGTGCATGCATAAAAAGTGAAGTTACAACCGTTGGTTGTAGTGAAGTTGTGGCATAGCCACAGTGAAGTTGCGCTTTCAGCGCAGTGAAGTTTTTTACCTGTGGTAAAAAGTTGTGGCTGTATTTAGTGAATGCGCGGAGCAATCTAACAAAGCGAGCGATAAGACACTTTACTGCGTCCAACGTCAGGTTGGAACTTCACTACATATCTCTGCTTTCCCTCTCATATACTAAATGGGAGGGGCAGGTATGCGGTTATATGATGAAATTTTCAAAAACACAGAGGGCTTTCCCTTCGCGCGGTGTACCATCGTGCCTGGGGGCGGCGGCTATTTTGAGGGCGTGAAGGCCATCGGGGATTTCTCCCCCGAGCGCGTAGTCGTTTGTTTTCACCGTTGCTCCGTTTCCGTAGAGGGAAAGGGTCTATCCGTGAAGAAATACTACGACGGCGACCTGCAATTATGCGGTCAAATTTTCCACCTCACCGCCGAACAACCTCTTCCTGAAAAGGGGGAGGAGATATGAGCTTTTGTTTTTGGAAGGAACGGTTTTTGTTGGAGGGTTGGATGCCCGAGCGCGCGTTGTTGCGCTTGCGCAGGGAGAAAATTCCACTCTATCGCGTACAAAAAACGGCAAACAACCGCATTCTTTTCAGCGTGCGTAGGCAGGATAAGGAAAAAGTCCTTACCCTCTATCCGCAAACGGGTACACACGCCTATCGGGTACGCCATTTGGCAACCGAGGGGGTGGGAAAACACCTCACCGCCGCGTGGAAACGGATAGGGCTTGTCTTTGGCGGTATCGTGGGGCTTATCCTTGTTATGCTCAGTCAAAACCTTGTCCTTTCGGTGGATTTTGTCGGGAGTGAATGTTACAAACGCGATGCCTTGCAGGTGTTGGACGAAGTGGGGATACGGGCATTTTCCCCCTATCAAAAGGGGCAGGAGGATTTGGTTTGTGCAAAGCTGCTTGCCTTGGACGGTGTGGAATTTTGCGCCTTAAAAAAGACGGGAAACCGTTTGGCGGTGGAAATCCGCCTCAGTCCCTTTCCGAGTGTAAAAACGGACAAGGGGAATATGCAGGCAAAACGCGAGGGTGTTTTGCAGGCGATGACGGTATTACGCGGCACGCCCTTGAAAAAGGTCGGGGATAGCGTTCGCAAGGGGGAAACCCTGGTTGGGAACTACTTTACCACCGAAGACGGGGTGCAGGTACGCGTTGAAATTATCGCGCGCGTATGTATTGCGTGCGTATGGGAGGGTGAAATCGAGGCAAAAACGGAGGAGGAAGCGTTTGCAAAGGCGTACCTTGCTTTGGGATTGACCGAGATGGACACTTTACAAGAAACGAAAATACAAAACAATGGGAAAACCTATCGCATCCAAATGACATACCAAGCGATAGAGACGATAAATTTATGGCAGTAATGACAATCAAAAAGACAATTGAAGCAAAGTCCTTGGACGAGCTGTCCGCTCTTCTTGGCACGTATGACGAGTATTTGACCCGTATTTCTCGGGAACTTGACCTGCTCGCTTACGTAGAGGGGTTAAAAATCCGCCTGGAGGGGAAAGAAGAGGATGTAAAATGCGGCGAAGCGGTCATTTCGGGCTTACTCCAAACGGTGAGAAGCGGCGAAAGGATTGACGAGGCGCGCGTGGCGTACTGTATCGAGCTTGCGCGAGAAGGGAAAGCCGAGGAAATGGCTTTACTGGAAAGCGGTGTGGTGGCGATTACGGCGCGCGGCAAGCAAATCAAGTGCAAAACGGTAGGGCAAAAGCAATACGTGGACGCAATCCGTAAAAATACGGTGGTGTTCGGCGTAGGGCCTGCTGGTACGGGTAAAACCTACCTCGCCGTTTGTATGGCGGTAGCGGCGTTTAAGAGTAAGCAGGTGGAGAAAATTATCCTCACCCGTCCTGCGGTGGAGGCAGGGGAAAAACTCGGGTTCTTGCCCGGCGACCTGCACGAAAAGGTAGATCCCTATCTTCGCCCTTTGTACGATGCCTTGCAGGAGCTGCTGGGGTTGGAAACCTACGCAAAGCTAATGGAACGCGGCGCGATTGAGGTTGCCCCCTTGGCATACATGCGCGGTAGAACGCTGTCGAATGCGTTTATTATCTTGGACGAAGCGCAAAACACAACCAAGGAACAAATGAAGATGTTCTTGACCCGTATGGGCGAGGGGAGTAAAACGGTGGTGACGGGTGACGTCACGCAGATTGACCTTGACGGAAAAGCGAGCGGTTTGGTGCACGCAACGGGCATCCTCAAAGACGTAGAGGGTGTTGCGGTGTGTAAACTGACGGCAAAGGACGTTGTAAGACATCCCTTAGTAATGCGAATTATCCACGCATATGAAAAGGATACGGAAGAGGCGGAAAAGAGAGCCGCACAAAAAGAAAAAACGCGCAAACTCGGCGCGGAAGGAGAGTGACAAAAGATGGCAATTTTACGTTTTGAAAACGACTGGTCTACGAAAAAGACGATCACGAGTATTTGTCTATTTTTTGTGCATTTTATTGTTTTGCTTGGGATTATGGCAGTATTACTGTTGGGCAAGCAATTAAGCAATTTCACCGAACACATGCGTGAGTTTGGCGCGAGCTACTTATACGCGCTGTTCTGCGTCATGTTGTTGGTGCTGATCACCTACATGTATTTCTTCTTCGAGGACAAGCGAATTTTATCCACGGGGAAAAACATTGCGATGATTTTTATGGTGTTGGATTTGTCCTTCATCATTTCTTGGTTAATCGGCGCATACATTGACATTTTCGCCCGTCCCGTAGCGTTGGTTGCGCTCATGGTGTGCGTGCTTGTCAATCGCCGTGCGGCGGTGTTTATGAACATCGTCAGCGCGTTGCTCGTCTTTGTGGCGGACACCTTTGCAGGTGGTATCTCGGCGGATAGTGCTTACTATTCCTCCTTGCTTATCTCCTTCTCGGCAGGTATGTTTGCAATTTTCTTCTGTGAAAAGGCAAAGACCCGTTTCCGCGTGGTGCTTGTCGGTATGGCAATCGTTGTCCCGATTGACCTCATCATTTTCCTTTTGGAAATTTCCACCTTCATCAGCAACGTAAACGGCGGCTTGGCGGCATTCCAAGGCATCCTGTTGCACATGGGTTACGGTTTATTCGGCGGTATCACCTCGGTGGTAATTTTCTTGGCAATCCTGCCCATTTTCGAGGTGGCGTTCAACTGCTTAACGGTATATCGCGTGCGCGAATTGACCAGCTCGGACGCGAAGATTTTGCAACGCTTGAAAGAGGCTGCGCCCGGTACCTACAACCACTCCATGATGGTTGCGCAGCTTGCGGAAGCGAGCGCGGCGGCGATCGGTGAAAACGTAGATTACGCCCGTGCGGCGGCCCTTTACCACGACGTTGGTAAATTGCACTATCCCGAACATTACACGGAAAACCAAGGGGATTACAACGTGCATGACGAATTGACCCCGGAGCTTTCCGCAGACATCATTCGTTCGCACGCCAAGGACGGTCAAAACCTCATCAAGGCAAACCACTTGCCCGAATTTTTGGCGGACGTTGCCATTCAACATCACGGCACTTTGCCTATCCGTTATTTCTACGCAAAGGCATTGAAAATGACGGACGGTGAATTGAACATCGAGGATTTCTCCTATCAAGGCCCGAAACCCCAAACGAAGATTGCGGCAATCATCATGATTGCGGACGCATCCGAGGCGGCGGTTCGCGCGGTAGATGCGCGTAAACCCGAACAAGCGGAAAAGGCCATCCGCGCCGTTATCGAAGAGCGTATGGATTTGGAACAATTCTCCGAATGTGACATTACGATGGTGGACTTGACAAAGATCCGTATGGCGCTTGTCAATACCTTATCGGGCGTATATCACCACCGCGTAAAATACCCCAGCATCAAATATAAGCACACGGCAAGCGGTACGAAAGGTGAAAACGTATGAGAGAGTTCGTAATTCTTTGCGACGGGGAGGAATTCCCCGAAGAAAACGTACTTGCCCTTGAAAACGCAATGCAGGGTTTCGTCAAGACGGATATCCCTCTTTGTGTGGAGTTCATCTTCGTGGACGGGGAGGAAATCCGCCGTTTGAACCGTGAAATGCGTGATACGGACAGGGTGACGGACGTTTTGAGCTTTCCTGCCCTTGACGGTATCAAAGGGGAAGAAATCCAAGGGGAGGACTACCCTTACGAAATCGACGAGGACGGCAATTTAATGCTCGGCTCGATCGTGGTTTGCTGTGATAGAGCAAAGGAGCAGGCGGAGGAGTACGGACATTCGTACAACCGTGAATTGCACTACTTGTTGGTGCATGGGATTATGCATTGTCTTGGCTACGACCACATGACGGACGAGGACAAGGCAGAGATGCGCGAGAAGGAAGAATTTATCCTTCAAAAATTGCAAATCACGCGCGATTAAGCGTGGCTTTGCAGACATTTTACATGGAGAACAAAGGAGTTTTTAGACATAATGAGAAGTGGATACGTAGCGGTAATCGGTAGAGCAAACGCAGGGAAAAGCACCCTTATCAACGTCATGGTAGGGGAAAAGGTTTCGATTGTTTCCCCCAAGCCCCAAACGACGCGCGATAGAATTTTGGGTGTATTGACGGAAGAGGATTATCAAATCGTTTTCGTGGATACCCCTGGTATTTACAAGGCGCGCAACGCCTTGACGGACATGATGATGCGCACAACGGATATGAGCGCGAAATCGGTGGATTATATCCTGTTCGTGTTGGACGGTCACGAAGGGGTGACGGAAGAGGATTTTGACCTTATCAGAAAGTACAAAGCCCTCAATATCCCCATGGCGGTGGCTTATACGAAGATTGATATTATGCCCAAGGAAAATATTCCTTTGGACATGGCGAAATTCGCGGACGCGGATATGGATTTGGACGTGTTCCCCGTATCGGCGCGTAAGGGTAAAAACGTGAAACAGCTCAAGGAATTCCTCGTAGAGCATATGCCCGAAGGGGAAAAGGTGTTCACCGAGGATATCGTGTCGGATAAGAGTGAAAAGTTCATGATTGCCGAAATCATGCGTGAAAAGATTTTGTTGAAATTCGACAAGGAAATTCCGCACGGGATTGCGATCGTGATCAACACCTTCGAATTGCAGGATAACGGTGTGTATGACATCAATCTTGACATTGTTTGCGAAAGAGCAAACCACAAAGCGATTTTGATCGGTAAGCAGGGCAAGGCAATCAAAGAAGTGTCCTCGTTTGCCCGTCAAGACATGGAAAAATTTTTAGGCGCAAAAGTCTTCTTGACGACCTACGTAAAGGTGAAAGAGGATTGGCGAGATAAGATGAATCTTCTTAAGGAATACGGCTACGAAGATTATAAAGAGTAAGCGCATATATACTTCGCGATACTTCGTTGCAGGTGCGCTTTTCTTGGTCACGTACGTCTTTGTACGCTCCCTGCAAAAATGCTCCTGCGCCTTGTCTAGCTCGTATCTATGCGCTTACGACGGGTTGCGTACTGTATCGGGGTGATACGTGGAGCAATCTAAAAGAACGAGCGAAAACACTCACTACAAGGTCAAGCGGAACGCTTGCTCGTATCTATGTGCTTACGACGAGTTGCGTACTGTATCGAAGTGTAGTGAAGTATGGCATAGTGAAATTGTATCTGCGATACAGTGAAGTCAACTTCACCCTCAAAGAGTTTCTCCGCATAATCTCCCTTTTTCTCCCACACACTATTCCCATGGAGGGACAACGATGCGGGATAAAAGGGATGAAAACGGCGCGGCGCAAATGGCTTGGCAACTCTTTGAAAAAACGGGCAGTATCAGTTATTACATGCTCTATTATGACATTTTAAGAAAAAAATAACACACACAGGACACGAAAGATGGAGATTAAGACCGAAGCGATTGTATTGCAAGCAATCGACTACAAAGACAACGATAAATTGCTGACCTTATTTTCTCCGTCGCTCGGTAGAATTACGGCAGGGATCAGGGGCGTGAAAAAGCCGAAGGCAAAGCTCGCCTTTTCCGCGCAGCCCTTTTGCTTTGCCGAATACATTCTCGCGGAGAAGGGGGGTAGGTACACCGTCACAAATGCCTACTTACACGAGAGCTTTTTTGCCCTTCGCTGTGATATTGTGCGTTTTTATGCCGCTTGCGCAATGGCGGAAACCTGCCTTGCAATTCTGTATGAAAACGAGAGCTACGAAGGCCTGTTTGTGGCATTGATTGAAGGTTTGAAGGCGCTTGCGCTGGATGACGGGGACCCTGCGGAGGCGTATTTGACCTTTGCCCTCGTTGCGTTGCGCGAAAGCGGTTACCCCCTCGACCTCGGTTTTTACGAGGAATGCGCTGGGGATATCGGTGAAACGTTATGGTTCGATTTTGCGGACGGAAAATTCACCACTTTTGACCGTTGCACCCAAGGGGAACGCGCCAGCGTTTCCACCTATCATACCTTGCGCAAATGCGCGGGTTTAACCTATCAGGAAGAAGCTTTACCCGGCGGTAGAAAGCGCGCCCTGCGCCTTGTAAAGGCATATCTTCTTGAAAAAACCGAAAGCAAGCTCGGCAACCTTGGCGAGCTGATTCGGTTATACGAAGAATAATTGAAAAGGAGCCTAGTATGGCAAGAACGAAAAAGCAAGAGCCGTTAAAGGAAACGGCAACGGTTGTGACCCGCGCGGAAAAGAAGGACGCAACCAAAAATTTGATCAAAGAATGCTTGGCGGTAAAACCGTTCAAGCATAACGAACTGTTGGAAGAAGTGGCAAAGCTCTACAAAGAGCGTTTTGGCGGTGAAGAAACCGAAAACATCAATGATGTAAAGGGCAGGGTAGGGTCTGTGCTTGACATCATGAAAAAGGACAGCGACGTAGCATACGAAGGGGGTATGTACGCGTTGAAAGCGCGCATAGTGACGGATGCGCCCGTTCAAAAGGAAGAAAAGCAGGCGAAAAAATCCCCCAAGAAAACCGCAAAGAAAGCGGTTGCGGAAGAAGTGGTAAAAGAGGAAAAAGCGGAAGAAAAACCCGCGAAAAAGACGGTGAAAAAGGCAAAAGCAACGAAAAAAGAACCGTTGCCCCCTGCGCCCATTCAGCCGATTGCGCCCGTTGCGCCCGTAACCCCTGAGGTTGCGCCCGAGCCTATCCCCGAAGAAAAGAAACCCGAGCCGAAAAAGAGGGGCAGAAAAGCAAAAACTACCCCCGCGGTAGAGGTTGCAAAGGCGGAAGAGATCACCCCTGCGGTAGAGGTTACGCCTGCGGAAAAAACGGAAGAAAAGGTTGTGGAAATTTCTACTCCTGCAACAATGCCCACTCCCGTAGCGGAAGAAAAGCCCGAAACGGGGCTTGTGGTGAAAGAAAAGGCACCCGTGGCGAAGAAAGAGGTGATTGACGTCAGCTTTTTCCTTGGCTCGAAAGCGCCTGCGAAAGAGACGGCAAAAGCCCCTGCAAAGGAAATCGTAAAGGAAAAGGCAAAGGAAACGCCCGCCCCTGCAAAAGCACCCGTAAAAGAGGAAAAACAGCCCGAAAAGACGGAGAAAAAGGCGGAAAACTCCACCCTGAAAGCGGAAAAGAATCCCGAAAACAAGCCTGTACAAAAGGCGCAACCGCACAACGTAAGAAAATTGCCCGAGGGCACTTTACGTAATGTGAAAAAGCCCACGCAAAGACCGCAAACGGCGGATGAAAAATTATGCGAGGCATTCTTGAAACGCCTGCGTTCCTTGGGTGGGGACTATTTTGAGTACTACTCCGTTTACCTTTTGGAAAGATATTCCTTACGCAACGGCAGACGTTTGGAGGGGTTGCGTATGAACGGCGGCGACCATGACGGCGGTATTGACGGGGAAATTGAACTCACGGACAAAATGGGCTTTAAGGAAACCATCTACATACAGTCGAAGAACTGGAACCCTGAAAAGGGTGATGAAAAATTGTGGGTGGTTGGTGAAACCTTATTACAGCAATTCATCGGCGCGTGCGCTTGCCGTCAGGCAAAGGACGGAAAACAGCATTGCCGCGGTATTTTCATGACCACCTCTCGTTTCACCCCCGAGGCGAAACGTATTTTGGAAACGATGTCGGACAAAATCGTCGGCTATGACGGTACGGACGTGTATGAAGCGGCAAAGGAATGCGGTTTTGGTTTGGTGGAAAAGAACGGCGTTTGGGCGTTGGACGAAAAATTGCTGTCAGGCCCTAAAGCATTCTTTAACTTGTATTAAGCAACGGACGGTTTACCGCCGCCTCGTTTTTACACTCACACGCGTGCGCGTATATACACGCATACGCATACATACGTATATATAATAAAGGAAAGATTTTCCGTTGGAGGCTTTATGTTAGACAATTATCAGTTGCGTTATAATGCAAGAGGTCAGTTGGGCAATGGCATTTTTCATTCCGCTTGGCTGAATATGTTGTGCGCTTGCGCTGTGAGCTCCGTAATATCTGCCGTTTGCGCACTAACGGGGATAGGCGCATTGTTGGTATTTTTGGTAGCGGGCGCTTTGCAATTTGGGCTTGCGCGTGTGACTGTGAACTGCGCCAAGGGTCGTAGCTGGAGTGTAGGGCAGGTATTTTGCGCCTTTGAAAACCACTTTGTAAAGACCTTGGTGCTCAATCTCGTGCACAGCATTTTCACCTTCTTGTGGACGTTGTTGTTTATTATCCCCGGTATCATTAAAACCTATTCCTACGCGATGGTGTATTATTTACAGCAGGAGCCTGAGAATATACATAGGGAGCCGGTGGATTTGATTACCGAAAGCCGTCAATGGATGGACGGGTACAAATGGAAGCTGTTTTGCTTGGATTTCAGTTTTATCGGTTGGTATATTTTGGGTTCTTTGTGTTTTGGTATCGGTGTATTTTTTGTAACGCCTTATCACCAAATGGCGCGCGCGAACTTTTACCTCAATCTCCGTGCGGAAAGAGAGGCAAAATCGGCATTCTCCTACGGAGAGCCGTTTGAAATAAGCAATTTCTAAAAGGTGGATAAAAAGAAAACATTCTCTCATTCGGGGGAATGTTTTTGTTTTACGCCATTCCTTTATAATAAAAGCAATGCGGGGTGAATTATTTTTTATCATAGATAGGCGAAAAGCCGTTAAAAGCCCCACTTTTTTCCTATAAAAATAGGGGAATAAAGAGGGGAATTTGGCGTGTAAAAATTATTTATAAATTCTTCATAAAAAAATAAAAAAAATTGCAAAATGCTTTCAAAAAAGATTGACAACATTTCAAAAGTATGTTAAACTAACTACACGCACCCGTATGAGGGGTGTAATTTTTTGTATGGAGTTTTTATTATGGCAGTTAAAACCGCTAGAGCGAAAATCACGTTTGAATGTACGGAATGCAAGCATAGAAACTACGACAGTATTAAGAACAAAAAGAACGATCCCGATAGATTGGTTCTTTCCAAATACTGCCCTTTCTGCAAGAAGCACACCGATCACAAAGAATCTAAATAAGTTTGTTCGCGCGTCTTAACAAGGGACGAGCCCTTTTAAGATAGGCGCAAATGAGGTAAAAAATGGCAAACGCTACTAAGACAAAGAACAAGAAACCCAGTTGGTTCCGTCGTGTTGGTGCGAAGATTAAGGAAACCTTCTCCGAATTGAAGAGAGTTACCTGGCCTAAGCTTCCCACCGTATTTACCACGACTGGCCTCGTTCTCGTTGTTGTTGCCGCTTTCTTGGCGGTTGTAACGGGCGTGGACGCGTTGTTGGGCTGGCTTTTGGGTCTTATCTCGTAATTCGGAGGGTATATTATGCCGATGAACGAAGAACCCAAGTGGTATATCCTTCATACCTATTCCGGTTATGAAGCGATGGTAAAAGACAGCCTTGAAAAGTTGATTGAAAACAACAATTTGGGCGATTATATTGTGGATTTGAAGATCCCCATGGAACAGGTCGTTGAAGAAAAGAACGGCAAGTTGAAGGTTGTGGAAAGAAAGCTCCTTCCTTGCTACGTTTTCATCAAGATGATCTACACCAACCAAATCTGGTACTACGTTACCAGCACGCGTGGTGTTACGGGTTTCTGCGGTCCTCAAGGTAGACCCAAGCCCATGAGCCAAGACGAAATCCGTAAGATGCGTTTAGAAGAATACACGACGGATGAAATTTTTGCAATCGGCGATACCGTTTCTATTGAAGATGGTCCTTTGAAGGGCTTCTTCGGTACGATTAAGGAATTGAACACGGCAGCGCAAAAGGCAAAGATTTCCACGACGATGTTCGGCAGAACGACGGACGTAGAGGTAGAGTTCATTCAAATCAAGAAGGTAGAGGGCGAAATCCCTGCTACCACCGAGGAATAATTCCTCAACCGCGCGTACATACGCGCATCCCTTTTGTTAAATAAGTGGGAGAGACGTCAAATTTTTGAGGGCGTCTTGTCAAAACCACTAAGGAGAAAATATTTATGGCAAAGAAGATTACAGCAGTCGTAAAATTGCAGCTTCCTGCTG
>JAZKZY010000044.1:0-3939 GCA_045612895.1 Candidatus Scatosoma sp.
GAATCGCGAGTTCTACCCCGCGGCCTAAATTACCATAACCGTATATACCGATACGAATACTCATATAAAGTCCTCGAAAAATAATTTCTTTTGTTATTATAGCATATTTCCTGCAATTTTACAAGTGTTAAAACAAAAAAAAGCAGTCGATTGACTGCTTTTTCTTTTCATTAATACATTTCGATGTATGCATCGCGTTCTGCGCCAACGGATACGTATTTAATCTTGCAACCGCAAGCTTCCTGCAAATACATTACGTAGTCAAGCGCTTCCTTGGGAAGGTCTTCCTTCTTACGGCATTTGGAAATGTCGCAGTTCCAACCCTTTACCGTCTTAAATACAGGCTTGCAATCGTCCAAAACGTCGATGAAAGGGAATTCCTCAATCACTTTACCGTTCAATTCGTATGCTACGCAAACCTCGATTTCTTCATAATCGGACAAAACGTCCATCTTGGTCAACGCAATTTCCGTTGCGCCTTGGCAACGAATACCATAGCGAGATGCCACGATATCGAAAGGACCTACACGACGGGGACGGCCGGTTGCCGCGCCGTATTCACCGCCAAGCTTACGAAGTCTTTCCGCTTTTTCACCGAAATATTCTGCGGTGAAAGGACCTTCGCCTACGCAGGTGGAGTACGCCTTCATGATACCAACCGAGTTGTCAAGCTGGAGCTGAGGTACGCCTGCGCCGATAGGTGCGTATGCTGCAATCGTCGAGGAGGACGAGGTGTAAGGGTGAATACCAAAATCGATATCACGCATTGCGCCAAGCTGTGCCTCGAACATGATGTTTTTGCCTTCCGCATTTGCCTTCGTCAAGTACATGCCCACGTCACATACGTAAGGAGCGAGTTCCTTGCCGAATTCTTCAAAGTATGCGATGATGTCTTCCGTCTTCACCGCGTCAGCCTTGTAACCGCCGACAACCGTGAGGTTTTTCCACTCCACGATATCAGCAACACGGCTGTAAAGCTTTTCCGTGTTCAAAAGTTCGCCCATACGGAAAGCCTTTTTGTAGTATTTGTCCGCGTACACGGGTGCAATACCGCGACGGGTCGAACCGAATTTTTTACCTGCAAGACGGTCTTCTTCCAAGCAGTCCTGCAATACGTTGTAAGGCATCGTGATGACTGCGCGATCGGAAATCTTAAGATTTTCAGGGGTAATTTTGATACCGCCTTCGCGCAATTTTGCGATTTCACCGCAAAGGTGTTTGATATCAATAACCATACCAGGACCCATTACGTTTACCACTTCTTCACGCAAAATACCAGAAGGAAGCAAATTCAAAATGAATTTACCGCGTTCGTTGATAACGGTGTGGCCTGCATTGTTACCGCCCTGATAACGACATACAACGTCAAACTTTTCGCTGAGCAAGTCAACCATTCTGCCCTTGCCTTCGTCACCCCAGTTGATACCGCAAATAGATGTAAGCATATTTATACGTTCTCCTTTCGTTTTTCCTTGATATAAACGGATAAATTGCATAATAAAACGCAAAAAACACATAATCTCGCATTTTATTTGCAATTCATTATACCGCATTTTATTTCCCTTGTCAAGCATTAATGCTTATGCTACACTTTTTTCTCTTGTATTTTTTCACGCGAATATAATTTTTTCAATACCTATTGACATTTTTTCAAAAATCGGGTATTATAATAAAAAATGGAAAGGAGGAAACGTTATGTATTGTAGAGAATGCGGTGAAAAGTTGACCCTGCGTTTTTGTGAAAACGAAGGCTTGATCCCCTATTGCGCAAAGTGTCAGGCGTATATGTTTCCCCAGTTCCCCATCGCGGTATCCATGGTCGTAACCAACCGCGCGCAAGATAAAATTCTTTTGGCTAAGCACGTTGAAGACGAGGATTTTATCCTGTTTGCGGGCTATATTAAAAAGGGTGAAAACGCTGAAAAGACCATTCCCCGCGAGATCAAGGAAGAGCTGGGGTTGGACGTTGTAAAGGCAAAATATATGTCCTCTCGCTACCACGCGAAAAAGGACGTGCTGATGCTCAATTTCATTGTCGTTGTGGAAGACAAACCGATCAAATTGCAAAAAGACGAGCTTGCGGAGGCGCGTTGGTGCACCCCCGAAGAAGCGGTGCAGTTGATCCGTAAAAACACGACGGCGGAATATTTCTTGAACAACGCCGTAAGAGAGTTGAAAAAGAAAATTTAACCCACCTTATCCCCCTACCTTTGGTATGGGGATATTTTTTATCCAAGATAGGCAAATTTTTACCCCCAGCCCATTGACTTTTGAAAGAAAATTTGTTAAAATAAAGAAGATCATATTTTTTACGCGCAAAACAAACGAAAAAAGGAGTGTCAGCATGAACAAAATCGGGTTCGACAACAAAAAATACCTGTCCATGCAATCGGAAAAAATCCAAGAACGCATCGACGCTTTCGGGGACAAATTGTACCTTGAATTCGGCGGTAAGCTTTTTGACGATTTCCACGCCTCCCGCGTATTGCCTGGGTTTGAACCCGACAGTAAAATCAAGATGCTGTTAAAGCTGAAATCGATGGCGGAAATCCTCATCGTTATTTGCGCGAACGATATCATCAAAAACAAGTACAGAAGCGATTTGGGGATCACCTACGACGCGGACGTTATCCGCCTAATTGACATCTTCAAAAACCAAGGCTTGCTGGTACGCAGCGTGGTAATGACCATGTACCAAGCACAGCCTGCTGTGGATAGCTTTATCAAGCGTTTGGAAGCGCTCGGCATTAAGGTTTACAAGCATTACCCTATCGAGGGCTACCCCTCCGACGTACACAAAATCGTTAGCGAGGACGGTTATGGCAGAAACGAATACGTGCCTACCTCCCGCCGTTTGGTGGTGGTAACCGCGCCCGGTCCTGGCAGCGGTAAAATGGCGACCTGTATGTCCCAGCTTTACCACGAACACCTGCGCGGTGTCAAGGCGGGCTATGCGAAGTTTGAAACCTTCCCCATTTGGAATTTACCCCTTTCCCACCCCGTAAACGTGGCGTATGAAGCGGCAACCGCCGACCTCAACGACGTCAATATGATTGACCCCTTCCACTTGGACGAGTACGGCTCTCTCGCGGTAAACTACAACCGTGACGTGGAAATCTTCCCCGTTGTGTCCGCGATGCTTGAGAAAATTCTCGGTTTCTGCCCTTATAAATCCCCTACCGATATGGGTGTAAACATGGCAGGCAACTGCGTGGTGGACGACGAAGTTTGCCGTGAGGCGTCTAAAAATGAAATTATCCGCCGTTATTATGCGGCTTTGTGCGATTCCAAGAAAGGCAGAATTGCCAAGGACGTTGTATCGAAGTTAGAACTTTTGATGCGCAAGTCGGGCATTTCCACCGAGGATAGAAAAGCCGTTGCACCTGCCCTTGCGGTAACGGAAAAGACAGGCAACCCTGCCACGGCAATCGAGTTGAACGACGGACGCATCGTTACGGGTAAAACGAGTGATTTGTTGGGCGCGAGCGCCGCTTGTTTGCTCAACGCCTTAAAGGTGCTTGGGGATATTGACGATGAAATCGAATTGATTTCCCCCACCATTATCGAGCCGTTGCAACGCTTAAAGGTAAAGCACATGGGTTCGATGAACCCCCGTTTGCATACGGATGAAGTGCTGATGGCGCTTGCCATTTGCGCAGTAAACGACCCCAAAGCAAAAAAAGCCATGGCGCAGTTGGATAAGCTGAAATATTGCGAAGTCCACTCCACCGTTATGTTGGCTTACGCGGACGAGCGCACCTTCAAATCGTTGGGTATGCGCGTCACCTGCGAGCCGGAAAGACAAGTTCAAACGACATTGTAAAAGAAAACGGAGCGTTTTGAAACGCTCCGTTTTTTATTTCAAAATTTTCTTAATCACCGCGCATTGCATCCCTTTCGGCAGGGCATTTAACAATAACAACAGCTTATTCCGATTGA
>JAZKZY010000045.1:0-10392 GCA_045612895.1 Candidatus Scatosoma sp.
CGTCATGTCAAGCACGTCCGAGATGCTCTTGCCCTTGTATTTTACCTCCAAGGTTTCGCGGTTATAACGTTTCCCGCCACACACCTCGCAAGGCACGAAAATGTCGGGTAAGAAGTGCATTTCAATCTTGATGATACCGTCGCCGAAACAATGCTCGCAACGGCCGCCCGATACGTTGAACGAGAACCTGCCTGCCTTGTACCCCCTTTCTTTCGCATCGGGAGTCATCGCAAATAAGTCACGAATGGCGTTGAATACACCCGTATAGGTGGCAGGGTTACTGCGCGGCGTTCTGCCGATAGGCGACTGGTCAATGTCAATCACCTTGTCAAAATGTTCAACACCCTCCACCCTTGCATACTTACCAAGGGCGTGCTTTGCGCCGTTGTGGGTGTTTGCCAAAATGGGATACACGATTTCGTTGACAAAGCTCGATTTACCGCTACCCGATACCCCCGTTACAGCCGTAATCAACCCAACGGGAACCTTGATATCAATGTTTTTGAGGTTATTTTGCTGACAGCCGTACACCTTCAGCCACTTATCCGTCGGCGCTTTTCTCACCAAAGGCGTTTCAATTTTACGGCGGCCCGACAAATAATCCCCCGTAATCGAAAGAGGCTCTGCCATAATGTCCGCTTGCGTGCCGCAAGCCACCACTTCACCGCCATGCACACCTGCTTTAGGGCCGATATCTACGATATAATCCGCCGCGCGAATGGTGTCCTCGTCATGCTCCACCACAATCAAGGTGTTGCCCAAATCACGCAAGCCTTTCAAGGAATTGAGCAATTTTTCATTGTCGCGCTGATGCAAACCGATGCTCGGCTCGTCCAAAATATACAAAACGCCCGTCAATGCGCTGCCGATTTGAGTTGCCAAACGGATACGCTGGCTTTCACCGCCCGAAAGGGTTACCGCCGTTCTTGCAAGGGTGAGGTAGTTGAGCCCCACGTTACGCAAAAAACCAAGACGGCAGTTGATTTCCTTCAAAATCGCATCCGCAATCAAATGCTCCGTTTCCGTCAAGGTCGGTTTCAGCTCGTCCATGAAATCGCAAAGGTTATCCACGGACATATCGCAAAGCTCCGCGATATTTTTACCGCCAACGGTCACCGCAAGGGCTTCCTTTTTCAAACGCTTCCCTTGACAGCCGTCGCAGGGCGCGTTACGCATCAAACGCTCGATATCGCTTCTTACCCCGTCCGAGGTAGAAGTCGCATAACGGCGCTGTAAGTTATTGACGTACCCCTCCCAGGTCTTTCTAAAGCTCCCCGAGAAGGAACGAGTTTCGTATTTCATATCCACAGCTTTGTCCGCGCCGTACATAAGGATATCGTACACCTCTTGAGGTAAATCCTGTACAGGCACGTCAATGGAGAAGTTGTACGCTTTCGCCAAAGCGCTCACTTCCATCAACGCCATGGACGAAGAGCCTAAGCTCCAACCCGTTACCTTCATCGCGCCCTCACGCAAGGTTTTCGTCTTGTCGGGGCAAATCAAATCGGGATCAACAAATTGCTTAAAGCCCAAACCCGAGCAAGTCGGACACGCGCCGTAAACGGTGTTGAACGAGAACATTCTCGGTTCGATTTCCTCAATCGAGATACCGCAGTCGGGGCAGGCATAGTTGACCGAATACAACTCCTCTTGTCCGTCGCAATCAATGACAACCAAGCCGTCCGCGAGCTTTAACGCCGCCTCCAAGCTGTCCGTCAAACGCTTTTGCACCGTAGGTTTTACGATTAAACGGTCAATGACCACGGAAATGTTGTGTTTGATGTTCTTTTCCAGCTTGATTTCTTCTTGTAAATCGTAAACGATGCCGTCAATTTTTACCCTACCGTAACCGCTTTTCTTAAAGCCGTTGAGTTCCTTGACGTATTCACCCTTTCTGCCGCGCACCACGGGGGCGTTGACGAGGATTTTACTCCCCTCGGGCATCGCCATAACGCGGTCGCAAATCTCGTCCACCGTTTGACGGCGAATTTCTCTACCGCACTTCGGACAATGCGGCACACCGATACGCGCAAACAAAAGACGGAAATAATCGTACACTTCCGTGACCGTACCCACCGTAGAACGGGGGTTGCGAGAGGTCGTTTTTTGGTCAATGGAAATGGCAGGCGAAAGCCCGTCGGTGCTTTCCACGTCCGGTTTTTCCATTTGCCCTAAGAACTGACGGGCATAGGAAGAAAGGCTTTCCACGTACCGTCTTTGCCCTTCCGCAAAAATGGTGTCGAACGCCAAGGTAGATTTACCGCTCCCCGAAAGCCCCGTCAAAACGGTCAGCTTGTTTCGAGGGATGCGTACGTCTATATTTTTTAGGTTATTCTCTTTTGCTCCTTTTACTACGATTTCTTCCTGCATATCTTTCCTTTCAACGCATACCTGGTATGCGTGTTTTACTATTTCATCGATTTTCTTAACTTCATTTTCAGCTCGGCAATCTTTTCACGGATCTCAATCGCCCGTTCAAAGTCAAGTTGACCGCTCGCCACCTTCATCAAGGCCTTAAGCTTTTCAATTTCATCAGGAATATCCTGCATCTTAATATCATCACTCGTCTTTTTCTTGGTGATGTTGAGGGTGGATTTTACCTCTTTCATAATCGTCTTGGGTACGATGCCGTGGGCTTTGTTGTATTCGTCCTGCACCGCGCGTCTACGGTTGGTTTCCCCGATAGCGCGTTTCATACTGTCCGTCATCACGTCCGCGTACATCACTACACGCCCCTCGCTATTACGCGCCGCGCGCCCGATCGTCTGTATCAAGGAGGTATCGCTTCGCAAGAAGCCTTCCTTATCCGCGTCCAAAATCGCCACCAGCTTTACCTCGGGAAGGTCCAACCCCTCACGAAGCAGGTTGATACCGCAAAGGACGTCAAATTCCCCCAAACGCAAGCCGTTGACGATGTCGATACGCTCCAACGTGTCAATGTCGCTGTGCATATATTTTACCCGAACGGAATGCTCTTTCAAGTAGTCCGTCAATTCCTCCGCCATACGCTTGGTAAGGGTGGTAATCAAGACCCTGCCCCCCTCGTTTACCACGTTATGCACTTCGGAAAGCAAGTCGTCAATTTGCCCTCTCGTCGGTTTTACCGTAATTTCGGGGTCAAGCAAACCGGTCGGACGGATCAGCTGTTCTACCTTTTGGCCAGCCTGCTCCAACTCGTAAGGTGCAGGGGTTGCGGACACGCAAATCATTTGCGGTACGCGTGCATCAAACTCCGCAAAGGTCAGCGGACGGTTGTCGTAAGCGGAATTCATACGGAAACCGTATTCCACCAAGTTCTTCTTTCTCGACAAATCCCCGTGATACATCGCGCGGATTTGGGGTATCGTCATGTGGCTTTCGTCAATGAATACCAAGAAATTTCCCGAAGGGAAATAATCAAGCAAGGTAAAGGACGGCTCGCCCACCTTTCTACCGTCAAAATAACGGCTGTAATTTTCAATACCGCTGCAATACCCGATTTCACGCATCATTTCAAGATCGTGTTCGGTGCGTTGCTTCAAGCGTTGCGCCTCTAAAATTTTACCGCTTTCTTCGAAAGCGCGCACTTCACCGCGTAAATCTTCCTCTATCATCGACAACGCGCTGTGCAATTTTTCCGTACCCACCGCGTACTGGCTGGCAGGGAAAATCGCCACGTGCGACAGTTCGTTGACGCGCTTGCCCGTCAAGGCCTCTACCTCGTAAATTTTCTCGATTTCATCGCCGAAAAATTCCACACGGATTGCCACTTCAGAGTTGGATGCAGGGAAAATTTCCAACGAATCCCCTCGCACGCGGAAAGTGGACCGCTTAAAATCGGTATCGTTACGGGAATACTGCAACTCGATCAGCTTACGCATCAAGGCGTTGCGCTCCCACTCCATACCAGGCCGTAAGGAAATGGACAAACGGAAATATTCCTCGGGCGCGCCCAACCCGTAAATACAGGACACCGACGCCACCACCAAAACGTCCTCACGCTCCATCAGCGAACAGGTCGCGCTGTTGCGGAGCTTGTCAATTTCATCGTTCATGCTGAGGTCTTTTTCAATGTAAGTATCGGTGGACGGAATGTAACTTTCAGGTTGATAATAATCGTAATAGGACACGAAATATTCCACACGGTTTTCAGGGAAAAATTCTCTAAACTCGTTACAAAGCTGCGCGGCAAGCGTTTTGTTGTGTGCAATCACCAAGGTCGGGCGGTTGATATTTTTGATAACGTTCGCCATTGTGAACGTTTTACCGCTGCCCGTAACCCCCACCAAAACCTGGGTGCGGATACCGTCAAGCACCCCCTCCGTCAGCTTTTCAATCGCCTGCGGTTGATCCCCCGTCGGCGAGAACGGCGCGTGCAATTTGAAATCCATACAATTCCCTCCTTCGGGTTAGTAAACAAATGTTTGTTTGTATTATACCACATTTTGGGGTAAATGTAAACAGATTGAGCGGATATTTTTCAAAATATCCGTTTGAGGATCAAGCCCACCACAAACGCCACGATTGCGGATACCACCGCAAGCAACATTTTTGCCGCCACGTCCCTCTTTTGCTGTAAGGAAGATCGGCGGTACGCCTGCCCCTTGGAGCGCAAGGAAAGGACGTACATCTTCTCCCCTTTTCTTTCGGAAAAAAGCAATTCGAAATAATCGTCCAAGGCAAGCTGGGATAAAACCTCCTCCAACGTTTCCTCCGTATAATGCTTTCGCATGGGTAAAACCGCGAGCAATTCCGCAGGAGAAATTAAGCAAACCCCTTTTTCATGGCATAGGGTATATACCGCATTCATAACTTCGCTCTCTCGTTTGCTTAACACCTGCCTGCCCCCTTTTTCACTGTTTTTATGTTCAACGCGTACCTGGTATGCCCATTTTACACTTTAGTATGCGCCTTTTTCGTTGTTTCATACCCTTACGCGTAGGCGCGTGTTTCCTATTTGTTAAAAAAATGAATTTTTTTCGTCCAACCCCTTTCTTTTTTTGAAAATATGTGTTATAATAGTTGTTAGTAAGCGCGCGCGTATGCGCATAAGGAGATAAAAATGCCTGCTCTTCACACACACTTGCGTTTTGGTCGGGAGGTATTAAATACCTTACCCGAGCCCTACACGAAGGTGATTGAACGCTTCCCTGAGGCGTTTGCACTCGGTACGCAAGGCCCTGATATTTTATTTTATCATAAGCCGTTAAAGTCGAATGAAATCCGCAAACGCGGCAGCATTTTACACACCTGGTCAGGGGAAAAATTCTTCCTCGCGCAAGGGGAAAAATTGCTGGAAAACGCACCCGACGGAAAGGTGGAAACCTTGTTGGAAAACAACGGCGCGTTGGCGGCGTACACCTGCGGTTTTTTATGCCATTTTACCTTGGATACCCTTTGTCATCCTTACATTGACGGCAATTCCACCGAGGCGCTTTCCCATGGTAAAATCGAATCGGAATTTGACAAAGTCAACTTGCGTTTAGACGGCAAGCCTATCCGCGGTTACAACACCGCCACCCCGATCGTTGACAAAAACGGAGTGAAAGAGGCGGTTGCAAAAACCTTGGACGTAGAGGAAAAAGCCGTTGTACGCTCGATCAAAACGATGCGCAAAATCAACAAGCTCTTTTCGCATAAGTGTGAATTCTACCACGGTTTCCTCCATGGGCTTTTGACAATCCTCAACATGGAAAAGAAATTCGGGGATATGTTCTTACACAAAAAGGACGATCCGCTTTGTGTGGAAATCAACGAGGTGCTTTTGGGTAAATTCCAAGACGCAATCCCTCAAGCATCGGCGCTGATACAAGAATATTTTGAAAATTTACGCGTGTGGGTAGAAGAAAAACGCACCGCGAATAAATTGTTCCGCTATGATTTTAGCGGTATTATACACACGGAGGAATAAATTATGGCATCCACTTTCACCAAAACCGAGAAAAATTGGATATTGTATGACGTAGCCTGCTCTGCATTTACCTTGCTCTCCACGGCACTCATTACCTTCTATCTGGTTTTTCTTCACCCTAATGGCAGTGACCCTAATTTCCAAACAACCCCGATTATGTCGACGGTTAGCACCATCGTTACCATCTTGGCGGTTATTCTTTGCCCGATTATGGGTACCTATGCCGACTTTAGTAAAAAGAAACGCATTTTTATGACGTTTGCGAGCATCGGTATCATCGCTTGCGCTTTAATGTCCGTATTTACCACCGTGGCGGCAACCTCTTACGGTTGGATTATTTTCTTGGTCGTTTACGTGATTGCGGAATTGTGTTATACCTCTGGTAATGTGTTCTACGATTCCATGCTGAACGACGTTACTACCGATGAAAACATGCACAAGGTTTCTACAAATGGTTATGCTTGGGGTTATATCGGCAGTTGTATTCCTTTCATCCTTTGTTTGGTTTTATATGTGCTTGGCGATATGGTTTTACTCGGTGACGTGGTTGGCCAGACCGCAGCAGGAAAAGCTATCTATGAAAAGCCCTTCCTTGGTACGGCATTCTCCCTTTGCTGTTTAATTACGGCGGTTTGGTGGTTTATCTTTACGGTGCCTCTTTATAAGAGCTACGAACAGAAAAACTTTATGCCCAAACCCAACAACTTGATTAAAGGTACCTTCGTAAGATTAGGCTCTATCTTCAAAGAACTCGCAAAAAACAAAAAAGCATTGTTCTTCCTCATTGCATATTTCTTCTACATCGACGGTGTACATACCATCATCAAGATGGCAATGAGTATCGGTAATGACTTGAAGTTTGAAAACTTTGGTGCGGTAAAATTGGTTATTGCATTGTTTGTAACGCAAATCGTTGCCTTCCCCTTTGCAATTCTCTTTGGTAAATTATCCTCTAAATATAAATCGAGCAAATTATTGATTGCTTGTATCGTTGCTTATATGGCAATCGGTGTTTTGGCTGTATTCCTGCGTCAAGAATGGCAATTCTGGGCAATGGCTGTTGGTGTAGGTATGTTCCAAGGCGGCGTACAAGCAATGTCTAGATCCTACTTCACAAAGCTTATCCCTGCGGAAAAATCTGGTGAATATTTCGGTATCTACGATATCTTTGGCAAGAGTGCGGCTATCCTTGGCGTTTGGTTAATCGGTCGATTGAGTAAGCTCTTCCCCTTGGCGGCTGGGTTCACCTTATGGGAAGGGGCTGTGATCAATATCGCATTGCTTCCCTTGCCTATCTTGTTCTTGATCGGTTTGATTTTCTTCATCCTTTGTATAAAGACCCCTGCCGACCCCGACAGTAAGTTGGCGGAAGAAGAACGCACGAAGCTCTAATCGCATACCTGGTATGCTCATTTGCAAAAAAATATGTATAACAAAGGCGGCTCGGTTTAAAAAAACCGAGCCGCTTTCTTTTGCTCTTTTTAGAGGGTAGCGATTACTTCCACTTCCACCAAAACGTTTTTAGGAAGGGTTTTTGCCGCCACGCAGCTTCTTGCAGGGCAAGTGGTGAAATACTTTGCGTAAATCGCGTTAAACGCCGCAAAATCCCCCATATCCGCAAGGAAACAGGTGGTCTTTACTGCCTTTTCAAAGCTACTGCCTGCCGCCGCCAAAACCTCACCGAGGTTCTTCATTACTTGTTCCGCCTGACCTTCAATCGTGGTCGCTTCCACGTTGCCGCTTGCAGGGTTGATGGCGATTTGCCCAGAGGTGAAAACCATTTCACCGCAAATCATCGCCTGCGAATAAGGACCGATTGCCGCAGGGGCTTTGTCTGTTGCTACTTTCTTTAATTCCAACATAATTATTCCTCTCTTAATCAATCAATTTGAACCCGAAATTCTTCAATTCCTGACGAATTTGACGGATGTGTTCGTGGTTTCTTGTTTCCAACTCGATACGCAAATAACAACCGTTGACCTCAATCCCCTCGCATACGCGTTCGTGGTTTACCGAGGTTACGTTGCCGCCCAAATCGGCAATAATCCGCGATACGTTTTTCAACTGACCAGGTCTATCCTGCGTTTCCACCAAAAGCTGACAGCATCTGCCCGACATTACCAAACCGCGCTCGATTACACGGGATAAAATGGTTACGTCAATATTGCCGCCCGACAACACGCAAGCCACTTTTTTGCCTGCCGTTTCAATCTTGTTGAAAAGCACCGCCGCAACACCAACCGCACCTGCGCCTTCGGTGACGAGCTTTTGTTTTTCCATCAGCGCGAGAATTGCCGCAGAAATTTCATCATCGGTCACGCTGACGATTTCGTCCACGTATTTATTGCAAAAATCGTAGGTGAGATCGCCCGGCTTTTTCACCGCAATACCATCCGCAATCGTAGCAACGGATGGCAACGTTTCTATGCAGCCATGCTCTATGGAGTTTTTCATCGAGGGCGCGCCAGCCGCTTCTACGCCGACAATCTTCACGTTGGGTTTTAAGGTTTTCAAGGTGTATGCCATACCTGCGATCAAACCACCGCCGCCGATCGGCACAACCACTATATCAAAATCAGACAGCTGCTCAATCAATTCAAGCGCGATCGTACCCTGCCCTGCGATAACGTCCTCGTCGTTGAAGGGATGAATGAAGGTGTAACCCTCCTTATCGCGCAATTCCAACGCGCGCTGATAAGCATCGTCGTAAACCCCTTCCACAAGACACACCTCCGCGCCGTAGCTCTTGGTTGCCTCCACCTTGGAAATGGGCGCGGCATCGGGTAAACAAATCACCGACTTGATACCGCTCTTTTGCGCCGCCAACGCAACGCCCTGCGCGTGGTTACCCGCCGAGCAAGCTACTACGCCGCGCGCTTTTTCTTCCGCCGTCAGTTTGGACATTTTATAATACGCCCCACGCACCTTGAAAGACCCCGTGGTTTGTAAGTTTTCCGTTTTTAAGTACAAATCCACCCCAGGTTTTAACTTCGGGGCATAGATTACGTCCGTTTTACGGGCAATGCCTTTTAAGACTTCACGCGCCTCATATACCTTATCAATCGTAAGCATAATTCCTTTTCCTTTTTATTCAATGCATACCTGGTATGCTTATTTTCTTGAAATTAACTGATTTATGAACTGTTCAGCCGCACGTGCGGAACGGTTTCCCTTGCGCAATGCAAACGCCTCCGCCTGCACCTCTAATTCCTTTTCGTCCATGACGATGTCAAAACGTTTTGCAAGCTCTTTTACGATATGCAAATACAACTGCTTGTTGGGTTTTGAGAACAATACGGTCAAACCAAAGCGTTCGGACAAGGATAACGTTTCCTGCATCGTATCGTTGCGATGCACGTCGTCACCGTCACGGTCGGAGAAGTTTTCCTTGATGATATGACGGCGGTTGCTCGTCGCGTAAATCACCGCGTTGTCCGCCATTGCACTCGCCGAGCCCTCCAACGCCGCCTTTAACATACCGAAGTTGTCATCATTTTGATAGAAGGACAAATCGTCAATGAAGATGATAAATTTCAAGGGGTTGCCGCTGATTTTCGCCATTACCTCGGGAAGATAACGGAGTTGATCTTTGCGAAGCTCAATCAAGCGCAAGCCTTCGTCAAAGAATGCGTTTGCCACCGCCTTGACGGTGGAAGATTTCCCTGCGCCAGCATCTCCGCAAAGCAAGGTGTTTGCCGCAGGCTTCCCTTCAAGGAATGCGCGCGTATTCGCAAGCACTTGCCCTCTCTCTTCTTCATAGCCAACGAATTTAGAAAGCTGAATTTTATCCGCGCTGACAATAGGCTCGATTTGTTTTCCGTCGGTGAAACGGAACATTGCATAGGGAGAGAATATCCCATACCCATGTTTGTGGAGATTGCGTAAAATGTCCGCATACGACGATGCCATGTCCGCGTTGAAAGAGTCAAACGCAGGCAACTCGCCTACCGACACCGACATATCCTCCGCAAAATCCGCCGTAGTCAACGAAGCAAACTCGCCAAAGGTTTCCAGTTCCTTTTTCGCCGCTTGTACTACTTTTTCAGGGATAGTCGTCTTATGCGCAACACTCTTGACGTACACGTTTTCATCGGCAAAAACGAGAGTTTTTACTACGTCCGTCAATACACCGCCCTGCGCGTAGATTTCCGAAACGAACGCCGCGTAGGTATTGATTTTCTCCACTCCGTTTTCCGCTTTACAATAATCGGCAAACAGAGTGAAAAGGGGTTGACTCAACACCCCACGAAATACCGCGCAAGCGCACAAACGAGTATAGATTTGTTTTATCTTTTCTTTCATAATGCCTCGATAATTTTATCCGTCATTTCTACGGTCGTCAATGCAGGCGCGCCGTGTGCAAGGTCCGCCGTGCGATAGCCCGCCTCTAACACTTTATCCACCGCCGTAACGATGGCATCGGAGGCTTCCACCTCGTCAAACGCATACAAAAGCATCATTGCCGCCGACAAAATGGTAGCGATGGGGTTTGCTTTGTTTTG
>JAZKZY010000046.1:0-47910 GCA_045612895.1 Candidatus Scatosoma sp.
GGTGGATATCCTTGGTATCAAGACGGACCTTGACTTGCGTGATGGTAAAAAGCTGACGAAATCTCCCATCGGCGATTCCTTGAACTACATCAACGTAAGCGCGCCTTATTATGCAGATGCTAGCTGTAAAGAAAAAGATTCGGGTGCTACGATTAACAGCAAATCCTATAAAGAAGCTTTAACGACGGAAATCCGTACGTTTGCAAACCCTGACAATTATCCTATCTATTTGCACTGCTCGCTCGGTCGTGACCGCGCAGGTACGCTTGCTTATTTGATTAGCGCGCTTGTGGGCGTAGAGCTTATAGATTTGCAACGTGATTACGAAACGTCCTTCTTCTCGGTTACCGGTTGGGCGGATGCATCGCAAGGCGCAGGTCAAATTAATCAATTGCTTCCTGCACTCAATACCTTGGCGGCCTTCCTTAACTCGCAGTATCCTGCTGACAGCTTGATGGCGAGCACGGAAAGATTTGTAAAAGAATACCTCGGTATTACGCAGGCGGAAGTAGATAGCATTCGTAATATTCTTTTGGAACAGGTAACGGAATAATAAGGGGCTTAAAGAAATGAGAAGCTTAAAGAAATTATTTTTAATTGCGGCCCTTGCTTTTGGCTCGCTGGGGCTGTGTCTAGGGAACGCGTCTGCGACCGCGGAAACGAATGATTTCCACTGTCAATACTCAGCGGTTGCCAAGGCGGACAGTGATTACGTGTACTATGGCTCAACGGCTGTAAATACATACACGGCAGAAGAAGCGGCGGCAAAGGGTATCCCTGCTGGCTATGAAAACGAAGTGTTAGAGATTATCTCAATCGGTAGCAACGTCAGCAATGGTATCAACCTTGACTTTTCGAGAGAAAATATTCCTCTTTCGTTGTTGGAATCGTTAGAGTTCCGTGTATATGTTAGTGTAAGTGACAAAAATACGGGCAATTATCCTCAGCTCCGTATCCCTGATCCGAACGGCTCGGGTAACTGGGTATACCAAAAGGACAAGGCCCTCACTACTGGTGAATGGACGACCTTCTCGCTTCCAAAGGCAAGCAACTTTGCCTATATTTGTGATGAAGAAGGTTATTTGAAAGCATTTGAGCTTTCTATGCGTAGTAATGGTAAGGTTAATTTCTACATTGACAGCATTACGTACACCTTAAAAGCGGATGACGGTCAAGCGCCTGTCATCAACTATGCAGGGGAAGATGTGGTTGAGGTTGCAATCGGCGCGAGTATGAATTTGGACGTAACGGCAACCGATGCGATGGAAGGGGATATGCCCGTAGAATACGTTTGGCAGGAAGGCACCGTTTTGGACGAAAATGGCGTTCCTACGCAAATCGGTACTTACACCTTGACTTTGCAATCGGTGGACTATTTCGGTAATACGGCAACCAAGACGCTTACCATTAACGTAATGCCCAAAGACGAGTTGGCGCCCGAAATTGACTTTAATATTAGTGAAGTAAAGGCAAAGGCAGGTGCAATGCCCATGTTCACGGTAACGGCAACGGATGACCGCGGTTGGGTAGAGTTGATGTATGCATGGTCGGAAGGCGCGCTCGATAATCGCGGTTGCTTGACCGTGGGTACGCACACCTGGACGATTACGGCGGTTGACGCTTCGAAAAATACGACGACGAAAACGGTAACCTTTATCGTAACGGCGGACGAACCTGCGTATTCGTTTGTAACGGACGAATCGGATATGGGGGTGGAAGAGGAAGAACCTCCCGTTTCGGGGGATACGCAAGCACCCGTAATCAACTTTAACTTCAGCGAAGTAAGGGCGAAGCTTGGCGCGAAACCTATGTTTACGGCAACGGCAACGGATAACGACGGCGAAGTGGAATTGACCTATACGTGGTCGGACGGCGCGCTTGATAAGAGCGGTTGCTTGACCGAAGGTACGCACACTTGGACGATTACGGCAACGGATGCTTCGGGCAATAAATCCACAAAGACGGTTACCTTTATCGTAACGGCGGACGAACCTGGCTATTCGTTTGTAACGGATGAATCGGATATCTTTGAAATTTGTACCGTAACCTTTGACGGCGAAAATGCAAAGACCGTAGCTTACGGCTCTAAATTCGGCAAACCTGCTGATCCTACCAGAGAATCGACGGCAGAGGCAAAATATAAATTCCTCGGTTGGTACAACGGCGAAGAGAAGTGGGATTTTGAAAACGACGTAGCAACGGGCGATTTGAACTTGGTATCGAAGTGGGAAGAAAGCAAACGCGTATATAGGGTTAGCTTTGACGGCAAGACCTCCAACGCAAAAGTAGCTTACGGCGATTTGATTCCTGCATCTATCATCCCTGCAGACCCTACCAAGGATGCTGTGGGCAACAAAGTATATGTCTTTGACGGCTGGTACATGGGCGATAAGAAGTGGGATTTTGAAAACGACGTAGTAACGGGCGAAACGATTTTGGTTTCGAAATTTATTGAACAAGCTCGTAAATACACCGTAACCTTCGACGGCGGTAACGCGCAAGAATACGAATACGGCAGTAAGATTACGAAGCCTGCTGATCCTACCAAGGAAGCTACGGCAACCCATACCTACGAATTTATCGGTTGGTACTATGGCGATAAAGAATGGAACTTTGAAACGGATACGGTTAAGTATAACACCAACTTAATTTCGAGGTGGAATGAAGTAGAAATCAATGGTGGTAGCTCTAACGAAGGGGAAGATTCTGATCTTCCTGAAACCCCGAATAATTCGACGGATGATAATGGGGCAGGTAACAATGGACCTATTTGGTTGTCCGGTTGTATGTCGGTTGTAGGCGGCGCGGTTAGCGGTTTGACGGCGCTTGGCGCGGCGGCATTTGTACTCTTGAAGAAAAAAGAGGACTAAGTGAAATAATTTCGGCGTGGGATAAATTCCTGCGCCGATTTTATTTGTTTAAGCTAAAAATGACAACAATTCCGTAAAATATGAAACAATTTTACAAAAAAAGGGGCTTTACATATTTGCTTTTTTATTGTATAATAAAAAGGTAAAATGATAATTGTGGGATTATACCCACAAGAACGTTAGAAAAATAGGAGGCGGACTTATGAAAAATAAGACGAAAAAAATTGCAGGGCTTGCGCTTAGTGCGGCACTCGCATTGTCGGTTGGCGCAGGAGTATACAACGTTATCAATGCGTATGAACAGCCCGCGGTAACCGCTAGCGCGGAAACAATCACCAAAGATTTGTCGAATACGATTTATAACGTAAACGAATATTATAATGGTGACTGGGGTTCCTTGGGTGACTTCAAAGAAGCAGGGCTTTATCGTTTCTGGATTAGCAAGGATAAAACGCTTGTTTGGAATGAAGGGGGCAGCAGCTTAAATATTGAAGGCAACGATAACTTGCTCAACTACATTAAGGTAAATGGTAAAACCATTGCGCAGTGGCGTACCGAATATGAAAAAGGGGAAACCAATGCAATTACTTGGGAAGGTATGCCTGGCAACCTTGGCGGCGGGAATGCAATGAACGAAGCGATCGGTAATGACGTTACGGATGGCGGCGATGCAACCTTTGCGCCCATCGTTGCAAACGTTGCGCACCATGGCGGTAATTATGGCAGCGCGTTGGATATGTATATCCCTACCAGCTTTATTTCGGAAGTAACCTCCATTGAATTCTTGAAGGGATTTGAATGGAGCTATAATGGCGAAGTGTTCGGCTTCAGCGAAAACGTTTATTTTGGTATCAACTCGCTTGGTATTCCCTACAAAGTGGTTGGCGAACGCAACTTTACCGTAAAAGAAACGAGAGTATCGGGTATTGACGGTACGTACGGCGCAACCGACCAATTCCTTTCCTTCTTCTTGAGTGAAAATGACTACGGTACGGATAATACGGTTGCTCTTACGGATAAGGATTTCTTGAACACCCTTAACTTCTTCGATTATATTTTGATTGACGGCCAAAAGATGGGTTCTCTTTGGGCAAAGCAAAATCCTTCCGAACAATTCTTTAACGTATGGAATAGATCGGGCTCTATCAGTACCCGTTGGCCTATTGCGTTAAAAAATGCAGGTGCTGTAGATACGGTATCGCAAATTACGGTGCTTGCTGGTTGTCAATTCCCTTCGAAAACGGACACAAACGTAATCTATGAAACGACGGAAGATATTACCTTTACCCGTCAAGAAAGTGGTGTATTTGCGGATCCTAGCACGTTGATTGACGCAGATGCGATCTCTATTGCTTGGGCTGTAAAGGCCTCGGAAGACGTTTACAAGGTTGATATTCTTTGCGAAGACTGGACGTATGACGTTGGTAGCGGTGGTGATATTTACGACTGGAACTACTTCTCGAATGATAGAATTGCAATTCGTGACAATATTCTTATCAACGGTGTATCCTTGTATGATATCAATACGAAGGTAGACGATTCGGCTTACGAATATACCACCTTCCCCTTCAATGCAAGTGAATTGAAGCAAACGAGCTATAAAGATAGCAAGGACTACGACGTATTCATGAACCCCGTACTCCTTGAAGTGAAAGAAAATACGCTTAGTTTGCTTATCCACAAAAATTACGTGGATTCCATTTGTAATGAATTTGGTGACGAGCTTGTAATTACCATTAAGAAAGAAATTTGCAACAGCACCAGGATTTCTGGTAAAGTTTTGACGGAAGATGTAACGGCGGTTGCTTATGGCATCGGTTACGACCTCGTATTGATGAATGGTGAAACGAAAGTAGAAACCATGTCCGTGTTGGCAGGCGTTGCGTTGAATAACCTTCCCATCATTACGGATGAATACAGAACCTTCGCTGGTTGGGTAGATGCCGAAGGCAATCCTGCTCCTGAAGTGATGCCTGGTGAAGTGCTTACCTTGTATGCAAAGTGGAACGCAAATCCTTACACGCTTACCATTCAATATCTCGATGAAACGACGAAAACCTTCACCTTCGGTGTAGAAGTGGACGAAGAAAACGGTATTGTATACACGGCGGAAGATTTGAAGGCGATCTTGGAAGAAAACCTTCCTGAAAACACCGATGAAATCGGCTACGCATACGTAGAAAAGATCCCTACTTCCTTCAGCGTTAAGGATTACACCTTCACCGTAACGACGGTAAAAGTAATCTTCACCCTTACCTTCGTAGGTGAAAACGGCGAAGACATCGGCGTTGCTCCTATGACCTTTACGGCAAAGACGATTGACGATTTGCAGTTGCCCGCAGTTCCCGAAAAAGCAGGCTACAAGGGTACTTGGAACAAGACGACGGATAGAATTAAGTTGGAAGATACGACGTTGACGGCGGTTTATACCGAAGTGAAAGAGGTTGAAGATACCCCTACGACCCCTGAAACCCCTGACAGCTCGACGGATTCCACCGATTCCACGACGGAAAATAACGGCGGTCTCCTCGGCGGTTGCGCAGGTGTAGTTGGCGGCGTTGCTGGCGGTATGGTTGCGCTTGGCGTAGCAGCAATTGCTCTCTTGAAAAAGAAAGAAGACTAAGTTAGCTAAATAAGAAAAATCCTCGGTTTCCGCCGAGGATTTTTTTTGTAAAAGTATGTACAAACCCAAAAAGATATGATATAATAAGGTAGAAAAATAGAGGAGCGCTTATGAAAAACGTACGTCGTACTTTTGGAAAACAAAACTGGTGGATTTTGGTATTATTCGGCTTGATCGGGCAAATTGCCTGGTCGGTGGAGAATATGTATTTCAATCTTTTCGTGTATGAAACGATTGAGCCGAATTTAGGGGTAATCACGTTGATGGTACAGTTGTCGGGTATTGCGGCAACGGTAACGACCTTAATTGCAGGTACTCTGTCGGATAAGACGGGCAATCGGCGTGGATTTATTTCCTACGGGTATCTCATTTGGGGTATCACGGTGGGGTTGTTTGGCTTTATTTCCCCCGAAAATATGGCGGCGGTATTCCAAACGACTGCTGTAAAAGGCGTGACGATTGCTTTGGTTGTGGTGGTTGTCGGCGATTGTATTATGACCTTGTTTGGCTCTACGGCAAACGACGCGGCGTTTAATGCATGGGTAACGGATAACACGGAGGAAAGCTTCCGCGGTAAGGTAGAGGGCGTTTTGTCGGTATTGCCTCTTGTTGCTATGTTGATTGTGGCAGGCGGCTTCGGTATGTTGGTCGAAGGGATCGGTTATCAAGCGTTGTTTTTGGCGCTTGGCGGCGTAATTACCGTGTGCGGCGCGGCGGGCGTGTTCATGATTAAGGACAGTCCCAGCTTGCAGAAAAAAGGCACAATTAAAGACGTTTTCTATGGGTTCAAACCGAGCGTTATCAAACAAAACGCGCCGTTGTATTTAACCTTGTGTATTGTGGGGATTTACGGTGTTGCGTGTCAAATTTTCATGCCGTACTTAATCATCTACATGAAAACCTATTTGGGCTTTGAAACGTTGGATTACAGCTTGGTTTTCGGCGCGGCGATTGTCCTTGGCGCGGTGATTAACTTGGCTTTGGGTGGTTTAACGGATAAAATGGATAAGGCGAAATTATTGTACGTGGCGGCAGGGATTTTCATTTTAGGGCTGGCAGGTATGTTCTTCTCGCATTTTGACAACAAATATGTGACGATGGCAATCTTTGGTTTCTTCGGCTTTGTAATGATTACGGGCTACATTTTGGTGGCGGCGTTAAGCGGCGCGCTTGTGCGTGATTATACCCCCGAAAGCGACGCGGGGAAATTACAGGGCGTGCGTATGATTTTCAGCGTGTTGATTCCGATGGTGGTTGGTCCGATGATCGGCAATGCGATCAACAAAGCGGCAGGCGTTGTGCTTGAAAATGCAGGGGCTGACGCAATGACGACGGAATATATCCCTGCGCCCGGTATCTTTTTGGCGGCGGCAATTGCAGGTGCGTTGCTTTTTGTGGTAATTCCCTTGCTGGTAAATTGTAAAAAGAAGATGGAAAATAAGACGGAAACGGTGGAAGAATATGAGATTGAAAACGAGATATAAAATCGATGAAATTCCGCATATGGAGCACCCATGTCCGCAAACAATGCGAAAAAACTGGCTGTGTTTGAATGGGGAATGGGATTTTTACAAGGAAAATACAAAGGGTGAAAAAGCCTACGAGGGGAAGATTATCGTACCCTTTTCCCCAGAAACGTTGAACAGCGGTATAGAAGAAGGTTTCACGTTAAACAGCGGGGAACGTCTCGTCTATAAACGTATTGTTCAGATAGGGAAAGAGCTGTTGCTTGGGTACACGTTGCTGCATTTTGGCGCGGTAGATAGCGAGTGTAAGGTGTATTGCAACGGCGCGCAGGTGGGCTGTCACGTGGGCGGTTATACCGCTTTCACCGTCAATATTACGGACGTTGTAAAAGAGGGTGAAAACGAGTTGGTTATCGTTTGCGAGGACGAAGGCACGAGAAACGGTAGCGCGCGCGGCAAACAATCGGACACCCCCGGCGGCATTTGGTACACGCCTCAAAGCGGCATTTGGCAAACTGTTTGGTTGGAGAGTATGCCGAAAAAGAATATCGGTGTATTCCGCATTACGCCCGATGCAAAAGAAAAAACGGTGGCAATTACCTTGGAAAACGGTAGCGAGGCGGAAATTACCGTATTTGACGAGGGTAAGGAAATTTTACGTGAAAAGTTCAAAGGGGTGGTAACCCTTGCGTATGATTTTGAGCTGTGGTCGCCTGAAAATCCGAAACTGTACGATTTTGTTTTAACGAATGAGGCAGGGGACGAGGTGCATTCGTATTTTGGTGTTCGTTCCTTTGGTCGGATGAAAGACAAAAAGGGGATTATGCGTTTGACCTTAAACGGCAAACCGTACTTTTTCAACGGAGTGTTGGATCAAGGGTACTGGTCGGACGGTATGTTGACCTATCCCAACGATCAAGCGGCGTATGACGAGCTGTGTATGTTGAAAGAAATGGGCTTTAATACAGTGCGTAAGCATATCAAGTTAGAGCCGATGCGTTGGTATTACCATTGTGATAAGCTTGGGCTTGTGGTATGGCAGGATTTTGTCAACGGCGGCGGCGCGTATAAATTTACTCATATTGCGGCATTCCCCTTCCTTGGTTTTCATCATAGAGATGATGACTATGCCTACTTTGCTCGTGAAAACGAGGGGGGCAGGTACGAGTTCATGCGTATGTCCGAGGAGATTTTGACCCAACTGTACAACTGTACGTGCATCGGGGTATGGGTACCCTTTAATGAGGGCTGGGGGCAGTTTGATTCGGCGAAAATGAATGATTTTATCCGTCAATTTGACCGTACCCGTATCATAGATACGGTCAGCGGCTGGCACGACCAAGGGCTTGGCAAGACGGAATTGAAGAGCTTGCATACCTATTACACGCCTTTGCGTGTTCCTAAGGATATCCGTCCCGTGGTGTTGAGTGAATTTGGCGGTTATTCGATGAAAACAGAGGGGCATGTCTTTGATGAAAGTAAAGAATTTGGGTATAAGAAGTTCAAAACGCAGGCGGATTTGGTTGCCGCGTTGGAGAATTTATACCTCAAAAAACTACTGCCCTTGATTGCGAAAGGCTTGTGCGGATGTATCTATACGCAGGTATCCGACGTGGAGGAGGAAATCAACGGGTTGGTGACCTATGATAGAGAAATCATCAAAATCCCCGTGGATAAAATGCGCGCCGTCAACGAGCGTTTAACGGCGGAGGCAAATCGAGTTGAATGAGCAAAGCGACCCCTTAGGGGTCGTTTTTCTTTACAAAAAGAGGGCTCTTTTACAAAACTTTTATAAAAAAATACGTATTACGCGCGTATATGTGCGCAAATGCCTTGACAAGAGAGGGAAATTCGTGTAAAATAAGATAGAATGGAATGATAGGATGTATAGGCGTCACACGTCGATACATTTCCTGAAGGAAATGGGCTGTCACCAAGCGGTGCGGACCAGGAGGCACTATGAAGAGAACATTAAAACGAATTCTTTGCAGTACGTTAGCGGTGTTGATGGTTTCAACACTGGCGCTTGAACGCGCTTTGTCGAACGCAGATGCGGAATATTTTGGCTCTACAACAACGGCTACGGCATCTTTCAAGGATGTGACGGGGCAATATGATACGAGTAAGCTTCGCGAAAGCTACATGAACACTTCGGTGATGCAGGCGGAGGATTCCGCGCCGAGATATGAAACCCGCACGGTAATCGTTACCTTGTCGGGTGACAATTTGGTAGAAGCGGCGGACGGTGAAAGCGTAGGTACATATTTAGAAACCTTTGCAGGGGATCGCGCAAAAGCGAACATTACCAAAGAACAAAACGCATTCTTAAACGCGCTCTCTAAAACGAATATCCCTTACACCTTAGAGGGTAGATACAACAACGTTTTGAACGGTGTTGCCATTGAAGTAAACACAAAATACGTTTCCGAAATTAAGAAGATGTCGGGGGTAGAAAGTGTCGTTATCACCACGGCATATGCAGAACCGAAAACGGTGACGACCTCTACGGACGGCGTAGTTACCAACGAAACCAACGTGTATAAGACGGGTATTTATGATTCCAGCGATTATGCGGATCAATACGGCGCAGGTACGGTTGTTGCGGTGTTGGATACCGGTTTGGATTATACGCACCCTGCGTTCCAAAACTTCAAGAGCCAGGGCGTAAACGTGGATGCTTACAAAGCGCACGTACAAAGCGTTTTGGATAACGATGCGGATAAATTAATCGCGGAAGAAAGATCAGGCGAGCTGGAGCTTTCCGACGTGTACGTCAGCGATAAAGTGCCTTTCGCGTACGACTATGCGGACGATGATCCCGACGTATATCCTTCTTACTCCAACCATGGTACGCACGTTGCAGGTATCATCGGCGGTTACGACGAGGGCGGTTATACGGACAAAGACGGCAACCCCATCAACGAAACTTTCTTGGGCGTTGTTCCCGATGCACAGCTTGTCATTTGTAAAGTATTCACCGACGATTTGGACGATCCCGATTTGGGCGGTGCTGTATCGGAAGATATTATCGCGGCGTTGGACGATTGCGTTTTACTCGAAGTAGACGTTATCAACATGAGTTTGGGTACATCTTGCGGTTTCACCACGACAGACGACGGTGACAGCGAGGGCGAACTCTTAAACGGAGTTTACGAAAGTATTAAATCGGCAGGCATCAGCCTTGTCTGCGCGGCAAGTAACGATTACAGCGCGGGCTACGGCGGCGTATACGGTACAAACCTTGCCTCCAACCCCGATTCGGGTACGGTAGGTTCGCCTTCCACCTTTGCGGCGGCGCTTTCCGTTGCCAGCGTAAACGGTCAAAAGGCAAGCTACATGGTAGCCAACGAAGCGGACGCAACCAAGCAGGCGTACGTATTCTATGAAGAAGCGCGTGACATCGACGGCAACCCCTTCGAATTTGTCGCAGACATGAGAAAGGCGTACGGCAAGACAGAATTTGAGTACGTTGTAGTACCTGGTATCGGTCAAGCGGCGGACTACGACTCGAAAGTGCGTTCGTTGTTCAAGGATCCCAACGGCGTTTCGACGGGTAGAGTTGCCTTGATTAAGCGTGGCGACACCTCCTTCCAAGAAAAGGTGGAGATCGCAATGCAAATGGGTGCAGCCGGCGTTATTGTTTACAATAACGTAGCAGGTATCATCCGTATGAACTTGGGTGAAATTGAAAATCCCGTTCCTGCTGTTTCCATTAACATGAACGCAGGTAACGCAATGGTAGCAGGCGCGACAAACCGTGTAGGCACCATTCGTTTGGGAGATGATTTGAAAGCAGGGCCTTTCATGAGTGAGTTCTCCTCTTGGGGTCCTACGCACGATTTGAAATTGAAGCCGGAAATCACGGCGCACGGCGGTGAAATCACCTCGACCGTACCCGGCGGTTACGGTGAACAAAGCGGTACTTCGATGGCTTCGCCGAACATGGCAGGCTTTACCGCTTTGGTAAGAAGTTATATTGAGAAGGAATTGAACGTTACCAACCCCGTAGAAATCAACCGCCTTGCGATGCAACTCGTTATGAGTACGGCAACAACGGCGTACGATCAAGACGGTTTGCCTTATTCCCCTCGTAAGCAGGGCGCAGGGCTTGCGCGTATGGAACGCGTTATCAGCGAAACGAGCGCTTACCTGTGGACGGATGTAGCGGAAAACGATTACCGTCCGAAGTTGGAGCTTGGCGACGATGAGGGCAAAACGGGCGTTTATACGATGTCCTTTAACTTGACCAACTTCGGCACGAGCGAGTTGAAGTTCAACACCGACCAACTCGTGATGACGGAAACCTTATCCAGCGACAAGCTGACGGTTAGCGAACAAGCGCACATGCTTGACAAAGCGGAAACCGTTTGGAAATTGAACGGCAACGCAGTCAACGAAGTAACGGTAGGGGCAGGCGCAAGCGTGACCTTGTCGGTAACCATTACTTTGGACGAAAGTGGAAAGGCATACATTGACGAAAGCTTTGAAAACGGCATGTACGTGGAAGGCTTCTTGCAGTTGAAATCGCAAACGGCAGGTCAATGCGACCTTAGTATTCCTTTCCTTGCCTTCTACGGTGACTGGGAAGCGGCGCCTATGCTCGATTATACGGCCTTTGAAGTTGCTGAAAACGAACAAGACGGCTCGGTAAAGGAAGAAGACAAGATTAAGGCAAGTGTATTCGCTACGCAGCCATACACGAGCTATTACAACGAAAAATACATTTTGCCTATGGGCGGTTACGTATATCTTTTGCCTGACGATGCAGAGCCGATGTACGTAAACGAAGATAAGTGTTCGGTATCCCGTTATAACATTTATTATGGCGAAGGGAATGCGGAAAACTACATGACCTCGACCTCGATTAAGGCGGTGTACGCCGGCTTGTTGAGAAACGCGCGTATCGTGAAATACAAGCTGTACAACGAGGCCACGGGCGAATTGATTTATGAGGACGTATGTTACCGTATAGGTAAGGCATACGCAGGCGGCGGTCAAGCGACTCCTGCAAACGTAGAGTTAGAGCTTTCTCCCGAAGCCATGGGCTTGATGGCAAACGGTAATTACCGTATGGAACTCGATTTCTTCATGGACGACAATGCCTTGAAGGACGGGGATGGCAATTACATTTTAGACGGGGACGGCAACAAGACTTTCCCTGAAGACGCAGTAGAGGAAAATACCTACGAGTTTAGCTTTACCGTCGATTATGAAGCGCCTATCTTGGAAGACGTGCGTATTCGTTACTACGATTATAAGGACGGCAACAAGACGAAACAACGTATCTACCTTGACGTGGACGTTTACGACAACCATTACGCGCAGGCGTTGATGTTGTGTTATCCCAAGAAGGACTCGAAGGGCGATTTGTCCTTGATGTTGGCAACCGATTATCCTACGCCGATCCGTGATGCAAAACCCAACGGTACGACGACGGTTTCGATTGAAATTACCGATATCTATGAAAAGTACGGCTCGCAATTCTACGTACAGGTGGACGATTATGCAATCAACAGTTGTTTGTATCAGGTAGATATCAATGCGGCAAACCTTGGCTCGATTGAAACGGTAAAGAACTTTGACATCGTTACCGATAAAAAATTGACCAAGACGAATGGCGAATATAAGCTTACCTTGAATCAATACGAAGCGTATCAAGTAGTGTTGAATATCAACGGCAGCGGTAACGCATCCAACTTCGTATGGTCGGTAAACAGCGATAACGTAGCCGTGAAGAACGGTGAAATCGTAGGTCTTTCGGCTGGTACGGCAGAGGTTGCCGTTAGTACGGGGAAAGGCATACCGCAGTATATTCAACTAGAAGTAACCGAGCAAAAGGATGGCTCGCTTGTCAGCGTACCCGGTATTTCCTTTGGCGTCATTATGACCAACCAAGAGGCTTTGGCAAAGGCAACGGGCACCGTAAAGGTGAACGTTGGTCAGGATTTTATCCTGCCGATTGAGAAAGATCCTTGGTATCATCCGATGACGGGGCTCCGTATCGTTTGGTCGACCACCGACTCCTCGGTTGCAACGGTAGACGATCAAGGGAACGTAAAGACCTTGAAGAAAGGTACGGCGGTTATCTTGGCGGCTGTGGAAAGACAAAAGGCAAACGGCGAATGGGAAAAGACGTTGTATTCAACCAGCGTTACCTTGCGTGTTCAAAACGAATTCACCGTAAGCAATTATACCTTGACCGATTACAACGGTTTGGGCGGTGAGGTAATCATTCCCACCGATATGAACATTTGGTACATCGGCGCGGAGGCGTTTAAGGACAACGACAACATCACGAAGATCGTTATTCCTGCGTCCGTTACGCAAATCAGCGAGCGCGCGTTTATCAACTGTACGGCGTTGGAAGAGGTATATTTCGTCAATGAAAAGCACCGCGTAGACGCAGACGGTAACATTGTACAATATGACGAAAACTGGAACGTCCTGCCTGCAGGAGAAACGGGTCAAGTAATTGACTGGGCGGACGTTTCAATGATTTACGAACATGCTTTCTACGGCTGTCCGAAGCTGAGAAAGGTAGATTTCTCCAACGTAAAAACGGTAACGGTTGCGCATTATGCGTTTGCGGACTGCGTAAGCCTTTCCGAAGTGGTGGATATGCCCAGCATCGGTACGATGCACCATTATGCATTCGCAAACACCGCGCTTGAATCGGTGGATTTGACGGGCTTGCATATGAGCGGCGATTACGTCTTTGCAAACTGTACAAAGCTGGCCGCGATTGAAATGGGCAAGTTTACCGCAATCGGCAATTACATGTTTACGGGCTGTACGGCGCTTCGCAACGAGGTGACCATTTGTACCACGAAGGTGGGCAACGGCGCGTTTAAGGGCTGTGTAAACCTTTCTGGCGTGAAATTTGAATCTCCTGCAGGGGAAACGTTCGCGTTTGAAATCGGCGCAAATGCCTTTGAAAATTGCGGTAGTGCTTTGAGCGGCGCGAACTTTACCGTTGATTTTGGCGGTGAAAATATCCGCGTACTCGGCGATCGCGCGTTTGCAAACACTTCGCTTGCCTCGTTGACCTCGTTCAAGGGGTTGGAGGTACTCGGCTCGAACGTATTTGCTGGCACTAAGATTAAGTATATATATATCACGGACGATATTGACGTAGAAACGTTGCGTTTCTTGGGTATTCCTTTCGACGGGTTGACCTTGTCGGTAGCGCCTGGCTGCACGAAATATAAGGCGGTAGGCGACGTGATTTACAATGCAGAGGGCACGAAACTCTTGTATGTAAACCCTGCACAGACGGGTGGATTTACGGTAGAGGATACGGTAACGGAAATCGGTGCGTATGCCTTTGCAGGCAGCAACGTGAAGTCGGTAACCTTGACAAATAAGGTGACTAAGCTTGGTGTTGGCGCATTTGAAAATTCCGCTTTGACGAGCATTGATTTTACGGACGTTGTAAGCTTGACGGAAATCCCTGACAGCGCATTCCGTGGTACGAACCTTACCACCGTAACCTTGCCGAATAGTGTAAAAACGGTAGGGAATTACGCCTTTGCGGATTCGGCGTTGAGCAATTTCACCGCAAACGGCTTGGAAACCCTTGGTAACAACGTATTTGAAAACTGTATCGCGCTTCGCGGCAGCGAAGTAGCTGGTAAATACGTCTTGACCCTTGCGGACAGCATTACCACAATGGGCAACAGAGTATTTGCAGGTTGTACTGCTTTGACGAACGTGAACTTGCCTTCCTTGGCAAGCCTTGGCAATTACACCTTCCGCAACGCAAGCGCGTTGAAAGAGGTGGCGTTCGGTAATGATACGACGGCAATCGGTAAATATACCTTTGCGAATACGGGCGTTGAAAAGGTAACGCTTGGCAACAAGTTGACGACGGTAACGGAAGGCGCGTTCTATCATTGTAACCGCTTAACGGAAATTACGTTACCCGATACGGTAAAAACGATTGAAACAATGGCGTTTGAAGGTTGCGGAAACCTTAAAACGGTCAACGGTATTGAAAACGTAGTCACCTTTGAGGCGCAGGCGTTCTATGAAAGCGGCGTGGAGAGTTTGACTCTTACGAATGCAAAATATATCGGCGATTTCGCTTTCGGCGGACAAAAAGCGGCGATGAAATACACCGCAATCCAGATGCCGAACGTGGAAACCATCGGCAAGTTCGCATTCTTCAACGGCGGCGAAACGGAAGTAACCCTTCCAGCATCCCTTACGAAGCTTGATTATGGCGCATTTGCAAAATCGGCGAAGCTCACGACCTTCAAGGTAGAGAACAACCCGAATTATTTGGTGGAAAACGGCGTGCTTTACCGTGTTGTGAAGAACGATACAGGCACCGAGTATGAGGCAATTTGCTATCCTGCGGCGTATGTATCGGCGAATAAGACTGCACAAGTAAAAACGAACACCTTGCGTGTGGAATCGTACGCGTTCTATGGCTTGAATAAAGACGTGTTGGAAAAGGTAACGTTGCCTTACACCGTCAATGCAATCGGCGACAGCGCATTCTACGCAAGCGGTATTAAGGAATATACCTTTGAGAGTGTTGACGCGCCCGTTTTGGAAGCGGTATATCGTCAAGAAATTGCCGATAAGGTTGAGGAGGTTGTTACTTCGCTCAACGGCGCGGCATATTACAAGGGTTACTACTACACGAACTTTGAAACGGAGTTGTACAACTACACGAAATACGTTGGTAAGACCAGCACGTTGGTGATGAATTATCCTACCAACGGCAACGGCTACAACAACCATATTTACGGCTTGTTCTTCGGTACGAAGACGGCAATGGGCGTTTTGCCTGAAGATTCCACGAGAGAATGTATCTCGTTGATTGAATCTTTGCCTGAAGCGGAAGAGGTTAAGGCATGGCTCGACCTTGCAAAGACGGAAGAAAACAAGGCAATGGTACAAAAGTGGTCGGATACGGTAAAGACGACCCGTTCCTACTACAACAACGCAGTTGGCAATAAAGAACAATCGCAATTTATCACGGCAGAGCTTTCGGAAAAATTGCTTGCGGTGGAAACGGAATTGCGTGCAGTGAAGAAGGCGTTTGGTATTGCGATTAAACTGGCGGAATTGCGCGTGGCAAGCACTTCTACCCACAAGACGGAATACATGGCAGGGGAAACCTTCGATATGACCGGGCTTGTGATCGAGTTGGTTTACGATGACTACTCGACGGAAATCGCAAATCCTGCGCAGGTTACGTTAAAGACGACGACGGAGCTTAACCGTTTGATGAGATACGTAGAGGTAAGCTACGGCGGTGAAGAATTGCGTATTTTGGTAACGGTGAAAGAAGTCGAAAGCTCGGATGAAGAAACCAGCGAAGAGCCGGAAGAAAATCTTCCCGCAGACACGGAAGAAACGGACTATGGCTGGCTCATCGGCGTTGGTATTGCGGCAGGCGTTGTATTGTGCGCAGCAGCAGGTGCATACTTCTTCCTTTTGAAAAGAAAGAAGAAAGCGCCCGTAGAAAAACCGCAGGACGGCTGTGGTGAAGAAACCTCGGATTTGTGTGAAGTGGAGGAAGATATTTCGCAGGACACGTCGGAGGATTGTGGTAACGAAACCTTAAACTCGTGCGAGGCAGAGGAAAACACTTTGCAAAACACGGAGGTTGATGGCGGCGAAGAGCCCCAAACATAAAAACGAAAAAAATATTTAAAGGCAGGGTATTTATTATGGCTAGAAAGAAAAAGAACGAAATGGTAGAAGAAACCGTTGTTACGGAACCTGTTGAAGTAGAATCTGCAGTGGCAGTTGAAACGCCCGTAGAAGAAACTCCCGCAGAACCTAAGAAATGGATTGTAAACTGCCATAGATGCGGCGCAGCTTTGCACGTAGAATGTGGTAACATGGTTTACATGTGCCCCGTATGTAACAATCTTTTCCGCGTTCGCAAGTGCGAAAAGTTGGTAAAAGACATCACCCGTAACATCGTTGCGGAAGCATACGTAAACGTTAACAAAGGCGTAGACGAACAATAATTGTTTAACAAAAGCGACAGCGTGCATGGGGAAAACCGCGTGCGCGCGGCTTTTCGCGTGCATAAAAAAGGGCGGGTTGATCTACTCGCCTTTTCTATTCATATAAGGATAAAGCGCATACGTTAAGGGTGGATAGGCTTATGAATAAACAAACCTTTGAAGAAAATACCGATCAGGTGTATGAAAAAGAGCAAATAGAATGGTTGCGCCTTTGGTGTGAGGATACCCACAGTACCTTACCCAGGGTTGCGTTGATTGGGGAT
The DNA here is from genome assembly GCA_045612895.1 of Candidatus Scatosoma sp. GTDB lineage: Bacteria > Bacillota > Clostridia > Christensenellales > Borkfalkiaceae > Scatosoma. The sequence continues at coordinate 17,212 of JAZKZY010000046.1, forward strand.
TCGATTACCGAGCAGGTATTTGAGGGAATTAAAAAGGCTCTGCATAAGGTAGCGAAGGTCGATTTTTTGGCAACTTCCTATGCGATTACTTCGCCTGCTTATATGAAAATGGTGAAGGCGTTTTTTGAAGACAGCGATTATGCCGTAGTCTATTATAACTACGGCTTACATGCTTTCAATGTATCGATTGAAGAGTATGAAAAGGTTTATCGCGCGCTGGTGGCGGAGTTTTTGAAAAAGTCCAAGGTGTTGTTAGGTTCTACAACGGATCTGCAAACGCAATCAGCAGAGAAAACTATGAAAATAGTGAACGAGCGGAATGCCTGTGTGGAAAGGATTGCTAAGGAACTCGGTTTAACCGTGGACAACAGCTATGATATCAGCGTAGAGATGGGTGCAAGTGGTAAAGTAGAGGACGGCGCGCATTTCAATGAAATAGGCAAAGAACGGCTTGTATCCCATAAGGTAGAGCTGATAAAAAGCTTGTTAAAGCAATAGGTATTAAGTAAAAGAAGCGCGGCTGCATCTGCAGCCGCGCTATTCTTTTTAATTAAGCCTAAAATTGCGTCAAATTCACACAATATTTAAGATTGTGAAGATCTTATCAATTTTGGCCATTTTCAATAATTTCGCCGATTGTAAGGACATAATTGCCGCTCTTCGAATAGTCGAGCGTTGCGCTGTACGTTTTGCCGTCTGCAAGACTGGTAATCTCTAACGTAGCCGTAGAATCATCGTTATACGCTTTTACCTTATAGGTGTATTTTACTTCGCCGTTTACCGAAAGGTTACCAGGTTTGCCATTGACGTTTTCACCGTCGAAGAAGTAAGTGTTGCCTGCCGTGTCTTTTGCATTTACAAATAATAAGCCGTCCGCTTCTACACGTTTGAACGCCGCCAAGATATTGCCATGCGCGTCCTTTTTCATGTAAATGTTCATTGCGGTTTTATCCGCAGCCGTCAAGCTTGCAACGTCCAACATAATGAGCTTGTAATATTGCGTCTTGTTGCCGAGTAACGTTTGCGACCAAAGAGTGATGCCGTAGCTTTCCGTACGGTAGTAGTAGTCGGTGTGGCTAGGCGTACCTCTGTACAATTCCGCAACACCGTTGGAGTATGCGCCGCTGGTAATACCGTCAAAGCGAAGGGTGAATTCGCCCGTGCCGTTTACCCATTCGCCATACAATTCGTGCGCTTTCGTGCAAATGGAGTAGTCACCGCTGTACAGGTTGGAATATTGCGAAAGTACCAATACGTCATACCCAAGCACTTCATCTTCTACAACAAAGACGTAGTAGGTGATAGGCATTTTGTCTTCCCAATACTTGAAGGTGAGCAGGTTGGGTTCTAACGAGGTGATGTCTACGTTATAGCCCTTGAATACAGCTTTAATATTGCCGTTAAGGTCGGTAGGGCCGATTTCCATCATGCCAAATTCACCACCGATTGCCCAGTTGCCGATGAACGCGTTGGAAAGATACAACGACTTCACCGTGCTGTTTATGGTCAATTCGTAATATGCTTTATCCTCCGAGAGGGTCAAGTTACCGATCACAGCGCTGTTGCTGTAAATGTCCCAACCGTCAGCATTTGCTCTATAAGTATAGGTGGTGTTGCCGTCAACGGTCAAGATACCGCCCGTAGTCAATGCGCTTCTGCCGTCGAAATGATAGCTTACACCCTGTTGATCTACAAAGTTCAAGCCTGCGAGGGCATCCTTTCTTTGCAATTCGGAGTGGTCGTCGAGCGCCGTCAAACGAATCTTGTTGGCATACTCGTCATATTCCATGGTGTAACGAACGCCGTCGTAAGAGAATTGTCCTTTCAATTCGGAATCCAAGGTATATTTGAGGTTGAGGGCTTCACCGGACGAGAAATGAAGGGTGAGGACACCTTCCATACCTGCATAACCGTAGAGGAGATCGTACAAACCGTTGCCGTTGAACGAGAATTCTACGTTCGCAAAGGTATCGTCATCGGAGATCCATTCCCCGTTGTAATTGTCGATTACAAACAAGTTGCCTTGGGTATAACCCGTTTCGGTGTTGTTGCTGTCGGTGAGGGTTGCAAGGAGAGTTTTGGTCATTGCATCATAGGTGAAGTAACCAAACAACGCGTCCTTGGTATATACGTCGTGCGTCCAGTACAAGCATACGTAACCGTCCGTTTCGCTTGCTTCATACACCAAATCGTAACTCATGCCGTCGTCGTAGCGGAGAATGGCTTTCCCTACGCCGTCTTTGTCGATACCCAACAGCTCAATGGTGGTGTTGGCGGATTTCCAAATACCAACGTAGCTGTATTTTGCGTGGAAAATTTGCTGCTTTTCGTTTTGCGTGATAACCAACTGACCATCATTGTTAAATTGCGCCGACGTGTCCGCATCCATGGTAAGGATACCGCTGGAAATCGTATAATTACCGCTCTTGGTCAAGGTGTTGTATTCGTAGGTCCAACCGCCCATACCATCAAACGTATAGGTTTTGGGGATGGTTGCCGAAACGGTCCAAGCACCCTTAAATTCGTCAAAGTTTTGCAAAGCGGAGATTGCAATCGTCGTTTGCGTTCCGTTTGTATCAGTCAAAAGAAGGTTATCACCATTCTTTTCATAAGTGTAGGTCACGAACGTTGCGCCCTTGGACTTGGTTGCGGTCGTGCCGTAGAAGTTATACACCGCGCCGTCCATATGGAAAGAACCGCGGAACAAATCTTTTTGCGCCTGCAAAGGAGCTTCCGCCGTGAAATATACGCCGTCGTACAATTTCAACGTATTGCCTGCGAGCGTACCTAAGAAATCGTAGTAGCTGTAACGGTACAAATCAAAGTTTTCGTCCGCAAACACCGTGGTATCGTTTTCATCAATTACGATTTCACCGTTGTAGTATCTGGCAAGACGAGCGCCTTCGATTACAACCTGCTCACCGTCAAAGAAATAGTAAGCGGTTTGATAGGTGTTGCCGTCCGAGTAATCCACTTCGCCGTTGTTTTTGAAGGTCAGCGAAAGGGGAGAGGTACTGCCATTGTAAGCCAACTGATATTCACCGAAGATAGGGGTTGCGTCTACAAAACCGATATACAGGGTGATATTTCTTTGAGGTACGTACGCGTAAGGCACTTTTTGTGTGCAAGCCTCATCGAAGAAATAACCGTAGGCGAGGTAACCGTTGTCGGCTACGATCGTGCGAGGGAAACTGTTGTTTGAGAAGTAGTTACCCATCGGCGCATAGATATTGATCGATTGATTGCCCGTATCAAAATAGGTTTCGGTTTTTTCCGCTTTATTATCCACCTTGATTTCCGTACCGTTTGCTACGTAACGGAAGAGTACGGATGCGCTGTAATGATCGGTAGCGGAGGTGTAATTGATAGTGGGGTAGCGAAGTCCGTTAAATACCCAGTCAAACGTTTCCCAACGGAAAGTGGTTTGGAACAACGTATTATTTTCGGACATAGATGTTTTCAAATCGGAGGGCGCGAGGCAGTTGTTGATGATGTAAGCTTCTGCCGAGGCGGATAATTGCCCTTTCGTCTGTCCACCGCCTACGATAGGCCCCGTTTGATTGCAGCCAGCGGATACGGCGTTTGCCGATACGTTGCCTGCGAAGAAACAATCGTTGACAATGGTATCGTTTTCCGCAAAGCCGACGATACCGCCTGCGTTAGAATAACAATATTGAGGATCGGTCAAAAGAACGTCGTCCAAGGATTGACCTGCTTTTGCATGGATATTACCGGTTGCGTAGCAGTTGCCGACGGAGGTGTATTGACCAAGACCGCCTGCGATACCGCCCGAGCGCAATGCACCGCTGACGTCACCGTTTGCGTAAGAATTATGGATATACGCCGTTGCGCCCGCGGGTACGTTGGTAGCCATATAACCAGAGATACCGCCTGCGTACAACGCCATGCCTTTCAAGATGCGGATATTTACGTCCGTGTGCGAATAAACGACTTCGGAGGGGAAGTACATATCGTAATCGGGCATATAGAATGCCTGCTGATAACCGATTAAACCGCCTGCAAAGCTGAAGTAGTTGTTATCGCCGTAAAGGTTGATTGCGCCGTTGGTTGCGGAGCAAAGATATACGTTTGCACCTACGCCGTAACCGATTAAACCACCTACGGAGATAGAACGGTTGGCGGTCATTACGTCTTCGGAAATGCGGGCGTTGATGGTGAAGTTATCCAAATTGATACCATAGAACAAACCGCTGCTGGTGACACTCAAATCCGCATAGACCGTACCGAACAAACCAACGTAATTTGCCTTTTCGGAATTGATGGTAAAGTTGGAAATGGTGTACGATTGCATCTCACCCGTTTCCGCGTTGGTGTAACAGGTAAAACAACCGCTAAAGAAGGAATTTTCGGTGGACATATCCCCGATGATTTGCAATTCTTCACCGCCGCAGTCAATATCGTTCGCGAGTACGTATGCGCCCGTAACATATTCATATACGCCCTTATTTACCTGTTCTGCGATGTACAAAAGATCGACGGGGCGGCTTACGACAAAGGCGTCCTCGAACGAGCCCGTACCTGCCATGGCGGAAATATCCTTTTGGATACCTGCAACCGTTACCTCGATGTCCTCGGTCATGGTTACGTGGTAAACGTCGTTATCGTCGGGTGCGATTGCCTTGCCGTTGATATAGACAACGGGATAGCCCGTATAGAAAGCGCTCACCTTCAAGGTGAAATCGACTACACCGCCAACGGGTACCAACTCGCCTGCCGCCAAGCCCGATTCGAAGGTGTACCCTTCGCCTTCAACGAAGTTTACGCTTAACGTACCTTCGGGGAGGGTGGGGGGTTCGGAGGTTGAGCTGCTGTTAGAGTCAATAGACGAACTATCCGTATCGTCCGGGCGACAGCTTACCGCCGCGAATAAACACAGGCAGGAAAGGGAGAGTAATAACGCTTTTAATGATTTTTTCATAAAATGCTCCGTAACGCCGCTTTTTTGCGGCAGTTATTTTACCGATTCAAGGGTCAATTTTTAACGGCATAGTACCCCATTAAAAAATACCTCAATTTATTATACAATAAATTGTAAAAAATAACAAGAAAAAACGGGGGGATTTTATAAATTTATCGTTTTTTATAAAACTACAACTACTTGACAAAATAGGGGAGATGCGGTATAATATGATAAAATCGAGAATTGTGCACAAATGCACACGAGGTTACGTATGACACAAAACAAAGCGCAAGCAGCGCGTCGTATTTACGGGATATGCCTAACGGTCTTGACCGTTGTGGTGGCGGCGCTGTTTATCCTGCAAATATGGCTTTTGTTCCTTGCAACGGACAAAAACCCTTATACGGTGGAAACGGTTTCTAAACGCTTTTCGCAAATTGCCATTCCGTTCTACCTTTGGCTTCTTGCCATTGTCGGCGGCGGAGTGCTTTCGTATGCCTTCCCCGAAACGGAGGAAACCCCGAAGGCATGGGTAAACCCTCGTATCGCTTTGCGCCGTTTGAAAGCCCGTTTGCCTGAAAATGCAGGGGGTATGGTCGAGGTGAAGCGTGAAAACACCGCAAGAAACGTGGCTTGGGGTATATGCGCGGCGCTTTCCGTTATTGTAACGGTGCTTTCCGTATGCTTCCTTTTGAATCGTGGGTATGAGGCAACATTGTCCTCCGACTTTTTCAAAACGCACGCGGAGGCGGAAAAGTTATTGATTATCTTCCCCTTGGTGGTGCTTGTCTTATGCGCGTGCGCGGGCGCGCTCATTTATCAATCGCATAGCTTGAACAAGGAGCTTGCGGCGGTTAAAAAAGAAATCGCCGAGAGTGCAAAACGCGGGGAAAAGCCCGTAAAGACGGAGAAAAAACAAACGGGTTTGGACAAACTTATGAACGCATTTGCTTTTTTGGGCAAAGAAAAGAGCGTTTTTGTGATTCGTATTGTGGTGGCGGTGGCAGGCGTTGGCTTGTTGCTTGGCGGTATTTGTTTTGAAGGCACGGCGGAGGTTTTGACCAAGGCCATTAACATTTGTACACAATGTATAGGGTTGGGTTAATGGGTATGAAGAAATTTTTCAAGAAAATCGGAAACTGGTTCGTGCGCCATAAACCGTCCAAAAGAAAGCTGGTGCAATTGTATGCCGCGTTGCTTGTAAATGCCAACGTAAAGGGCTTTTTCAATGGTAAAATTTACATGGGCGCAACGAAAAATGCCTGCGTGCCTGGGTTGAATTGCTATTCCTGTCCCGGTGCAGTCGGTTCCTGCCCCTTGGGGTCGTTGCAAAATGCGTTGTATGCGTCAAAAACGAGTACGATTGCTTACGTATTCGGTACGTTGGTATTGTTCGGGCTGCTGCTTGGCCGTACCATTTGCGGTTGGCTTTGTCCGATCGGGCTTGGGCAAGAATTGCTGTACAAGATTAAAACCCCTAAGGTAAAGAAAAACAAGGTAACCCACGTCTTTTCTTATTTGAAATACGTATTGCTGATTGCGCTTGTGGTCATCATTCCTTTGACGATTGCAATCCCTGGTTTTTGCGAATACATCTGCCCTGCAGGTACCTTCCAAGGTGGTTTGGGTTTGTTGTTGAATTCTGAAAACTACGGCAAGCTTGCCGATTTAGGTCCGCTTTTCACCTGGAAATTTACGGTGTTGGTGTTGGTGATCGTCGGCAGTATCTTCTTCTTTAGATTTTTCTGCCGTTTCCTGTGTCCGCTTGGCGCTTTGTACGGATTTTTCTGCCGTATTGCCTTGCTCGGTGTGAAACTTGACAAGACGAAATGTACCGATTGCGGTATGTGTATCACCGCTTGTAAAATGGATATTAAGCGCGTTGGCGACCATGAATGTATCCATTGCGGCGAATGTATTTCCGTTTGTCCTACGAAAGCGATTTCGTGGAAGGGAGCAAAGCTGTTTGTACGCGGTAACGATATCGGCGCGCCTACGACGGGCGAGGATATCAAGCCGTTGGCCTCGATGTTGAAGAATAAGGAAGAAGCGCAACCTGCGGAAACGGAGGTGCGTGATGAGTAAGATACAGTCTATCCTTACTACGGTGCTGGCTACGGTTGTTATGGGCGGCGCGTTGGTGTATTATAACTTTATCGACAAAGCAAACGTTGGCGCTGCCGTGGGGGATACTTGCCCGAATTTCACCGTGGATATTATGACGGCGGAGGGCAATACCTTTGGGTTTGCCGAGGAAGATTATACCTTGGGCGGACACAGCGGTAAAGTACGTGTAATCAACTTTTGGGCGACCTGGTGCTCGGCTTGTAAGCACGAATTGCCGTACTTTAACGAGTTTGCGGTGGCATACCCCGAGGTAGAGGTGGTTGCCATTTGCGGCGCAAGCGGCTCGGATACGATTGTTCAAAACTGGATGAACAATGAAAAGGAAGAGGCGCAGGTAAAGGGCTGGGCGGATTACGAATTGATCTTTGGTTTCTACGATGACGAAGAGCAGGATTTATATACGACCTTGGGCGGTACGGGTTTTTGGCCGATGACCGTGGTTGTAGATGAAAAGGGTGTTATCCGTTATTCCGCGGAGGTGGAAATGGATTTTGAAAAGCTCGAAGAAGTGGTACTTCCCTTGTTAAACGATTAAAAGCGTAAAATAAAAATGCTGAATGCAAGTCGCATTCAGCATTTTTTTGTTGTAATTTTTACGCCGCCGTAAAGGAAAGATTTACGTCTACGTTAGAACCGTCAGCGTTTTTAACGTAGAGGATGATCGTTTCACCTGCGGTAACTTCTACGGAAACCGTATTTTGGTCAAGGGTGCTTGCCCCCAACTGCAAGATTGCATCGATGTTATCGGAGGTCAAAGTCAACGTACCATTTTCCGTTGCGGTGTAGGCATAGCATGCTTCGTAGGTGATTTCCCCTTCGGGGTCAATCGCTGCGATAGGCTGCAAGGTTTGGTCGCCCAAGGTTGCGTTCAAAGGGGTTTCGGAAGAGCCTGCAACAGCCGTAATACTTACCTCAATATTCATGGTAGAAGTAGACGAGGTGGTGAACATAAGGATTACACCGAATACGGGATCTACTTCAAATACGATATTTGTAATGCCGAAAACACCGTTTATGTTTTGATATGCTTGATTTGGATCAGCATTCATCAACAAAGTAACGCCATCAGTGATTACATTGATTTCATATGCGGCAAAAAGGTCGTTGCCTGCAGTTGGCGTATAGGCGAATTTGTAATATACGGGTTGGCGAGAGTTATAGCGAGTAGCCGTAAACGAGCCAAGCGTCGTGATTTCAATGGGGTTTTCTTCCGCACCAGGGGTAAGCACCTTATAGTAGTAGCAAGTGGACATCCAAGCATTTGCCTCAAAGCCTTCTTCGGGTGCAGTTGCAGGAGGGCTCTTTTGCGCATGCGCTACTAAGAAATCATACAACTCCTGCGTGAGAGGATACAAACCGTCGCTGTTTACCTGCGCTTCGTAGCTGTTTTCATTAGCGGTAACCCCATCCAAGGTAGGGTCGGTCATAATCATGGGCGCGTAGTCATAAATCAAGTAATCGCCCGTGGGCAAGGTTGCTGTATTGATGCGGAAGTTCATTGCCGAGCCAATTGCAATCAAGTCCGTAAATGCCGTCGTACCCCCACCGAATTGACGTTCTGCTTTCTTAGTAATCGCTACGTAAATGATTTCTCCGGAGGGCATATGGTACCAACCCGTTGTTTCGTCAAGGTAAATACCTGTGGTTTCATAGGGCACTTCAATTGCTTTTGCACCTTGCGTGCCTTCAGGCGCTTTCACACCGTCAATTTGCTTTGCATAAACGTTTTCATAGATGTTGGAGGGTTTCCAAGATGCATCTTCTACGCGAACAATGCTAAAGATTACCCTTTGTCCTAATGCGGTGCCGCGGATACAACCTATGGATAACCAGTTATCATTGAAATGTGTTTTTTCAAAGCTTATGGTGGAAATGAATTTTCCGTCATCCATAAGGCGTCCAGGGATAGGTGTAGGGGTTACGTAGTGTCCGCTAGTAATGTACCTTTCAATGGTCATTCCGTTTGGATTGCTGTGAGATACAATGGCATATTGACCAGCTTCTGGAACGCTAAATTGGAACCAGAATTCCCCGTCGTTATTGATCGTTGCCGTATAGGGCTGATCTACCGATACTTCAAAGACTTTCTTCGAACCGACTTCTTCACTGATAAAGGTATCAATCACCTCTGTAGGGGCGGTAGAGCCCGTGTTGGATAACTTGGGCAACGTGGGGGAGGACCCGCATTCGCAAAGCCCGTTGTTGCCGAAATCGTGAGGGCGTCTAGGGATAACTTGCGTTTCCGTGTGCGATTCGTCTTCCAAACAATATCTCGTCATTTCCCCGTCGGCTTTACAGCTAACGTCGGTGGTCAACGTCCACTCGGAAAAGTCGCAAAGCTCATTGTGGGTGGAATCATCAGGGGTTTCACCGCCGTCGTCAGGGGTTTCACCGCCGTCATCAGGGGTTTCACCGCCGTCGTCGGGCGTTTCACCGCCGTCATCGGGTGTTTCACCGCCGTCGTCGGGCGTTTCACCGCCGTCATCGGGCGTTTCATCGCTGTTGCTTTCACTATTGCTTTCACTTTCGCTGTCGCTGGTAGGTGCATTGCTTTCGATGGAGTTGCTCGTAGTAGAAGAGTCTTCCGTAGAGTTGGAACCCATTAGGTTACAACCGCCTGCGATTGCCAACGTGGAAAGGAGGGCAAGAATGGATAAGGTTAATTTTTTCAAGCTTTTCATAATTATTTCCTTAATATAGTTTTAGGGATTTTCTGCATTAACGGTGCGGTAGTAATAACAAAGGAGCTGCCACGAATCGTCAAGTCCGTCGTATTTAGCCGAACGGGTAATGGCGCAAATTGCATCAAATAATTCTTTATTCAAAGCGACGTAGCCATTGAACATACCCGTATTGCTAAGGGATTCGTAACCCTTATCTGCAAATAAGGGGCTGTAGTCCACGCCATCGATATAGAACGCACGTTTTTCAAGCGCAACGTTGTTGTCTTCTGCATCTACGGCTACGTTGTACAAGGAATTCGAAGAGAAGAATACCGTTGCGTGGGTCATATCGAGGTAGATTTTACCACTGCGCGTGCCGTTTGCATTTACCATGTAGTATGCGTCTTCCGCTTCTACGTAAACGTAATCTTTTGCATCGGGAAGGAACAATTCACCCGAAACTTCGTTGTAGCTGTAAGGACCAACCGACATATTTTCAAGATAAGAATATTCGTCGCCTACGTAGTCGATAAAGAAGGGATATTGTTCGTTTCCGCTTTCAATATGCGTGGTCAGCAATAAGTAGTAGGTCGTACCTGCTTCAAAGTAGTAGTGGAAGTAGAAGTTGGTATCCAAAACGGTTTTACCGTTTACCGTTTTCGTCTTACCGATTACGTCCGTGTATTCACCGAGGAAGGTAGTTCTATCTTCCGCAACAAGGAAACAGGTCGTATCCATATCACCCGTAGAATATACGTTGTAAACGCCCGATTTTTCGGGGATAAACTTGTACTTGAAGCCACGAGGGGTCATAACAAAGGGTACAACGGCGGTGTTTTCAACGCTGCCGTTTTCACCTGCATATACTTGTTCAGCGGCATGGAAGGTAACGGTTTTCATCGGATCTTCCAAAGCAGGGGTGTCCCCGTAGTTTTGCCAGTACACGCACATTTCCAGCCATTCATTTTCGTGGTAGTCGCCCGTCCAGAATTTATAACCGTATTCCTTGATAGAGGTGCTTCTTGCCGTATGCTCTAACAAGAGCTTCAACCCTTGCGTAACGGGGGTGTAGCCATAGGTAATGGAGTAATTAGGGATAGGCTGGTTTGCTTCCCAAGCATAGTCTTCAATATCCGCGTGGAAGTTATAACCTTCGGAGATAATGAAATCGGCGTATGCCAACAACCAAACGCTCGTTTCACTCCAACGGGAGGAAAGCATAAGGTTTGCGAAAAGGAGGGGACCGTCTTTCGTGCCTACATGGTAATATCCGTCCTCTTCGTTGTATGCAACCGTTTCGTAGTATTGATAGTACGAATTTTTCGTCTTATCAATCAACTCGCCGTTTTCATCTACGTTTACAACGTTTGCCGCATGGTGGAATATCAAGCCCTCTGCATTTTCATCGGTGGTTTCCAAACGGAAGTTGCTGATGTTGGCGTGTTCCCCTTCAATAGAGGCGTCGCCGTCCTTGAGGTATAAGAAGTGTACTTCATGTTCGCCGCTTTCAAAATTACGGAACACGTAACTGCCCGTGCCTTTCATCGAGCCGGATAACTGATATACAGGTACGCCGTCAAGCAAAACGTAGAGGATATCGCAGCCTTCTTCAGAGAATACGTCATAATCGAATAAGAAGGTTTGACCTGCTTGCGCGGTAAAACGCGTGATTAAGGTTGCGTAGTTGCCGTCAATCTTTACGGATGCTTGCGCAATGTTATCCCCGTTCTTGTTTTTCGTGATAATCCAGGGCCAAGCATATTCGTCTTCTTTATCCCATGCAAAGGTGAAATCACCGCTGTTTACCAAAACGTCTTTCACGATGTCCAAGTTGGGGAAGTCTACGGTGGGTTTAATCTTGTTGCTGCCTTCTTCCTCACTGCCGTCCCCTTCGTCGGTTGCGCCGCTCATAATGGTGGGGATATAATTCTCACCGACCAAGCGTTTGAAACGGGAGGTGAAATCGGTCGCCGCGGTCATGGTACCCACGTGTTGATAGGAAATAACGCCGTAACGATCCACCATGATAGACACGGGGATAGAGCTGGTGTCAAAGCATTTGATTAATTCTTCTACGGCATCGCTGTAATAAGCTACGTCGAACAACAAACCGCTTGTCGATTTGAAGTCGGATACTTTACTGAGGGAATCGGTAGGCTCGGTGCTAATCGCAATTACCGCCACGTCGTCCTTCATTTGTTCGTATGCCGCATTCATTGCGGGGAATTCCATTTTACAAGGCGTACACCAGGTCGCCCAGAAATTGATCAGCACCATGTCCTTTTCCTTTAAGATTTCGGAAAGGGTAAAATCGGTGCCTTCCGTGGTTTGCACCGTGAAATCGTACATAACGTCGCCGATTGCATAGTGCGTATTCGCAGGGGCGTTGCCTTCAAAGGGGCCTAACTCGCTCGGCTCGATTTGAATATTCGCCGAAAAACCCTTTTTGGCAATCGTTTGCGGTTTTACCGCCGTTTCGCTGGTTTTGTACCCGTTGGGAAGATTTGCGATTTCAATGTCGAAATTGCCAAGCTCAAGAATGTCTTCTTCTTCAAAATCAGCATAGCCCAAGGTAGAGGTTGTCTTTTCTGCAACAACCTCGTTGCCGTTCTTTAAGCGGACCGTAACGTTTTTAAAACCGAAACCCGTTGCGTTTTGTACCTTAATGCGGTAGAGATAATCCGCATTTTCTTCAGGGGCGGGATCTTCACTGCCCGTACTGGACGAGGTGGGTAAGCTGGTGCTGTTTTCGGGCTCGGGGTCTTGACATGCCGTCGCGATGCCTGCAACCGTTAAAAGGGTAAGGCATGCAAGGGCAATTTTTTTAAAGAGTTTCATTATAAAATTCCTCCAAAAAGTAGGGGATTGTTAAAAGGGTATTGTCTTATTCAGCAAGGGTAAGGGTGTATTGACCAAATGCGTCAGCCGAGGTTCTTACCGTTTCTTTGAGTTCAACAGTGGTGCTGTCGGTTTCGGTTACGTATAATACGTGTGCTTCATAAACGCCAGGAACTTTAATGCTTGTGTCATTATAAACGCAAACGCCGTTTGTAACAGCAATAGGTCTTAAGCAAGAACCAACGCTGCCGTCTTCGTTTACTTTGCAAACTTGTACTTGGTAACCTTCGCCAACCTTCGTGCCGTCTGCGTTCACTACTACGAATTCGTAGCAATCGGTGTTTGCAGGGGTTTCCACGCTCGTAGAAGAGCTATCTTCACCGCCGTTACAACCAACAAATGCGCTTACGCCGAAAGCCATCAATACCGCCATGGAAAGGGTTGCTAATTTCTTAAATACTTTCATAAAATCCTCCTAACAGGCAAACCGCTGTCGGTTGCCTTGCTTAATTTTCAATTTTTGGGCACAATACCACATTATATAATTACACATATTGTATCACAAAAACGAGAGATTTGCAATCGTTTTATTTATAAAACGAATATTATTTTGCCTCTGCAGGTCTATTTTGGGGTAAAAGTGTAGAAAAATGGGGTAAAAATGAAAAGAGATAAACAAAAAACGGACGGCGAGTGCCGTCCGCGAATGATATGCAATGGATTAAAGCAAGCTTGCTGCGTCCTTGTCACAAATGATGGTAACGAAGGGGTGGAGCTGTAATACGGATGCAGGGAGCTGGGTGGTGATTTCACCCTTTACCATACCGCGAACAGCCTCTGCCTTGTTCTTACCCGAAACAACCATGAGGATAGATTTTGCCTGCATGATGTTTTTGATACCCATAGACAATGCCTGACGAGGAACTTCGTCGATAGAGTTGAACAAACGGGAGTTGTCTTTGATGGTGTTTTCCGTCAAATCAACAAGGTGGGTAACGGAATCAAGGGGAGTGCCAGGTTCGTTGAAACCGATGTGGCCGTTAGAACCAAGGCCAAGCACCTGAACGTCCTGCGTTTTCGTTTCCAACAAAGCGTTGTAACGATCGCATTCCTTTTGCGCGTCGGGTGCGCTGCCGCAAGGAAGGTTGGTGTTCTTCAAATCGATGTCGATGTTTTTGAAAAGGTTTTCATACATGAAGTATGCATAGCTTTGGTTGTGGTCAGCGGTCAAGCCAACGTATTCGTCAAGGTTAACGGAGGATACGTTCTTGTAAGAAGTGCCGTTTTCCTTGCAATCCTTTGCCATGTATTGATACATACCGATAGGGCTGGAGCCCGTTGCTAAACCAAGTACGGCGTTGGGGTTATTTTTAACCAACTCGATCATGATTTCGGCTGCTTTTTTGCTCATTTCATCGTAATTTTCGGTGATGATAACTTTCATATTGTATTTACCTCAAAAATGATTTTTTTTGTGTCTATATGTATTATAAACGAAAAGGGGAGCGCGGTCAAGTATTTGGAAAGGATATTTTTGAAAGGGGGTGGAAAATTTCCAAAATATTTTTCGTTTTATGCGGTAAAATGCTTTGACAAGCGTGAAAAAATGTGATATAGTATTATAGCTTTTGAATAAAAAGACAATTTAGTTGAGCCATGCAGAAGTACCCAAGAGGCTCAAGGGGCTCCCCTGCTAAGGGAGTAGTATGGGAAACCGTAGCACGAGTTCGAATCTCGTCTTCTGCGCCAAAAAAGGACGGCCGTAAGGGGGTCCTTTTTTTGCGTTTCAGACGGGAAGGACTCGTGGATTATCCACGAGTTCGCGCGAATGCCGACCGAAAGGAAAAAATTGAATTAAGAGCGGAGCTCTTTCGGCGGCATGAAGCTCTGTGCAAAGCACAGTATCTCGTCTTCTGCGCCATATGAACCGTCTATTGAAATCTGAACCCTTTTGGTTTGGATATCGATAGACGGTTTATGTTTTTCCCTTATTTTTCAAGGGATGTAGCGATTTTTAATTTCAAATTTTAATTAGACATAAAAATCAAAAAAGTTAAAAATCGAAAATGTAAAAATAAAAAAGATTGAATCTGAACCCTCAGTTTCTAATCTTTGTAATCGTTTAATTCCATTTGTTTCTTATAATAATCAAGCTCTTTATTATCAGGTGTCTTGTATTGGTTCTTGTAATGTGGACGTTTGAAATTGTAAAAAGTCATATAATTATCTACTGCCGTTTTGAATTCATTTTCAGAACGGTATTTTGTTCTATATAGCTCTTCTCGTTTCAAAGAAGCAAAAAAAGATTCAACGACAGAATTATCGTATGGAACATATACCCGTGAAAAAGATTGTTTGACACCTAACTTTTGAAGATAATCACGCATGGTTTTGGAACGATACGGACTGCCGCGGTTAGTATGGAACATTAAAGATAAAGGGGGTTTTCGTTCGTTATAGGCCATTTTAAATGTACTACGGACTAGATTTTTGCTATTGCTTTTTCCGATACGATAAGAAACTATCCGTCTTGCATATAAATCAAGGACGCCGCAAATATAATAATTTTTATTATTAAAGCGAAAACAGCTAGCATCACTAACCCATACTTCGTTTGGTCGGAAAACATCGAATTGTTGAGATGATTTTTAAGTCAAACTTGCTCTTTATCGTAAAAGGTTTTTGCGTCGGAAGGTAAAGCAAAACGGTTGTTGAAAATTCGGCAGCCGTTTTTGTATACAAAAAATTGGCAATGGGCATACTCTAAAATGGAAAACATTTTTAGGAGGGCTTCCCATTGAATCCGTTTAAAGAAAAAGCGAAATCTATTGAAAAATCATTGCAGAATTGGAAACAGTTGTATCCAAAATCCTATAATAAGCGTGAGGTTGATCCGTATACAAAAACGCGTATTATTTTGATGAACGGTACAGAGTTTGAGGCGAATTGGTTCTCGCATCAGTTTGCCCGTCATACGGATGATAACGATCTTCGCCGCGCGCTTGCGTTGACGCGTGAAGTGGAAAAACAACAGCAGCTGAAAATTTCCCTGCTAAAACCAATCAACGAGACGGTATTAGAACATACCATCGGTTATGAACAACTCGCAGTAGATTTAACGGCAGAGCTCGCCAAACGGGAGCTTGATTGTAACGTAAAGACAGCGTTGGATTTTGCGCTTTTAGAAGATTTCGACCATTTATACCGTTATGCAAACCTCTTGGAAATGGAGCAGGGCGTGGCGGCGGAATGGTTGGTTGGTCGCTATACGGAAATTATGCCTGGCCGTCCAACGATTGCGCATCATCGGTATCCCATGGATAACGTTCGTCGTAGTATTGATGCGAAAAACTCTGATGTGCAGACGGTGCTCAATACAATGATAATTACTGCTGCGGAACAACAGACGATGAACTATTATATGAACGTAACGAATTTTGCTTGTACGGATATGGGGCGGAAACTCTATCAAGAAATAGCCCTTGTCGAGGAAGAACACGTTACGCATTACGAATCTTTGATGGACCCCAATGCGACGTGGCTGGAAATGCTATTGTGGCATGAATATTGCGAATGTTATTTGTATTGGTCGTGCTATATGACGGAGACCGATCCGTATGTAAAAGGGCTCTGGGAAGAGAATCTTGAAATGGAAATCTCGCATTTGCATAAGGCGGCGGAGCTTTTGAAAAAGTATGAGTGCAAGGATTGGCAGGAAGTTATTAAAGACGGTGAGTTTCCCGCTCCCATTTCGTTGCATCAAAATATTGATTACGTGCGAAAAATACTTGGGGATACGGTGCAATACACGTCCGTGAAAGATGGGTATATGCGCGTTAAGGATTTGCCTTCCGATGCGGATTTCTTCCGCTTCCAAAGCATTATCAATCCTACCACGCAAATTGTACCTTCGCATTGCGTGATTGAAACGTTTATCTCTAAACGGGGAGCGGATTATCGTTATCAGATTGCGCCTAGCCCTATTCTTGAGCTTAGAAATCGCCGAGCGGATAACACTTCGGTTGGTAGAGAGCCTGGTGCTGCTCCGTCTACTGGATTTTATTGTAATAAGGATTAAAGGAAAAGCGCGCTCCTATGGGGGCGCGTATATTTTTGTTTGAGGAATTGACAAATCTTTACTTTTGTAGTAGCGTACCAAGTATTATCTCTTTTATTACGAAGAATATGGTTGTAAAAAGTACCGCGCGAAACCTGCAAAGCTCGCACATTGCGTGTGCGTTGTATTTTTCGTATAGTTTTTCTAAAGTGTAAAGTTTCATCTCCAAAGGGGAATTTGCATTACAATCGATGGATTGAATCGATTTGAGAGAGCTGTAACGGTTGTTCCGCTTTTGTAAGCAGAACAGCATTTACGAATTAGTTTATTAGGTTGCTTTTGTTTCATTTGTAACACTCCTTAATAAATTATAACAAATTAACCGGTGTATAGATTATAAAGGAGGATAGCCCAAAAGGGAATATGTAACCCTAAAAATTTCATAACTCCATTTACAAATAGGGTTACAGACAAATAATATATAGCAGGAGTTCAACTCATTCCTTAAAATTAGATAGGGGTACAAATTGTTCACTCTTCACGAAAAAGGACAGGTCTTGCACCTGTCCTTTTTTGGCGTTTCAGACGGAAAGAACTCGTGAATTATCCACGAGTTCGCGCGAATGCCGACCGAAAGGAAAAATCGAATTAAGGGCGGATTTTTATTTCACTTGGAAATACTTGCAAAAATCCCTTTACCTTTTTTTGAAAAGGTATTGACAAATGAAAAAAAGTCAAATATAATTTAAGACAAATATTAGGGTTTACGCCTTAAAAACAGGACAAAAACGCAACGGTTTGGTGTAATCGCATGAAACAAAAAGAATTTGAAAATATTTTACGTTTACAAATCGTTCCAAATCTCTATGAGGAAGAACGTGTAAGCGGTATTATTGAGTATTGCCTGCGCTATGGCTTTCAACACGTTATGCTGTTTATCAACGCGGAAGATTATTTTGTGGGACACATGACGATTGAAGAGGCAAAACCTTGGGTGGAGGCAATTCAACGAACCAAAAAACGTTTGCAGGAAAACGGGATTAAGGTCAGCTTAAACCCTTGGATTGAATTTGGGCATTTGGACTGTGGCAGAAAGCTGAAAGAAGGTCAAAACTTCACCACAATGACCGATTACGACGGTACAAAATGTGAGGTGGTTGCTTGCCCTTTGTGTGAAAACTGGCGTGCGTATTACAAAGAATTTTATCAATATCTTCTTCGTGAAATCGAGCCGGATACCATTTGGGTGGAGGATGATTTTCGTTTACATAACCACGGCGATTTGAAATACGGCGGTTGTTTTTGTTCGTTGCACATGCAACGCTACAATCAAAAGCTCGGCGCATCCTACACCCGTGAGGAATTTACCGATTTGTTGTTTAGAAAAACGTGTGACGAGCAGGTGCGAAACGCATGGCTGGACGTTAGCCGTGAAACGATGACGGATTTGGCGGAATTTTTAGGCAAAACCGTCAAGGAAGTAGGGTTAAATACAAAGGTGGGTTTGATGAGCTCCGCGCAAATTCGACATTCTATGGAAGCGCGCGACTGGTATGCGGTGCATAAGGGCTTGGCGCAGGGCGGTGAAATGATTAACCGCTTACATTTGCCTTGCTATATGGAGATTTCCGCCAAGGAATACTACCTTTTCTTTAATATGTTCCCTTACGTTTGCCGCGCGTATCTTCCCAAGGAAACCATTGTGTTGCCCGAGCTGGAAAACAGCGCGTTCAGTACCTTTTCGAAAGATGCAAGATTTTTACGTTTTCAGGTAGAGTCGGCCATTCCGCTTTGCATTGACGGGATGACGTATGACATTTACGATTTTTGCGGAAACGGGATCAATGAAGGGTTTGGCTACGGCGAGGCCTTGCATGGCATTATGCCTTACTTAAACGGTGTTATCAATTTAGGGATACAGTATGAAAACGCGGAGGGGGTTATTATCCCTGCCGATCCCAACGAAGTATACAACCGAAAGGCGGACGTTGGGAATTTTATGAGCTATTCCCCCGATGAGTATTATTTCGGCGCTTATTTGGCATCCTTGGGTATCAACACGAAGGTATCCACGGAAAAACGTTTCAAGGGTGAAATCGTTGCCCTTTGCAATAGCGCGGTGTATAACTTTACCAAAGAACAGCTGGAAGATTTGTTTGCGAATAACTACGTTATCTTGGACGGCAGCGCGGCGATCCGTTTGATGCGCCTTGGCTTGGGTAAATTGATTTGTGCAAAATCGTACAAAGAGCACTGGGCAGGGAAAGATATTCACGCCTACGAGCAGGCGGCGGAGGACGTCGAGGTCAATGGTAAAAAAGGCATTCGCGCGGCGGTGCGTAGGGCTGGACATTACGTTGAAATCGACTATGACGAAAGCGTGGCTGCAAAATCCTACGTGTACGACTACCATGGAAAGGTAATGGGCTATGGTGATGCGGAGGGGGAAAACTTCTTGGTTGTTCCCTATATTATGGATGAAATTTTATACGAGCAGTGGAATGATTTGCGTACTTCCATGATCCGTAATTTTGTATTAAAAAAGGCGAAAAATCCGATCGTCAGCACAGGATATAGCGGCGTGAACGCGTACCTGTATGCCATGAATGAGAAAAAAGCGTTGATTTTGGTCAATGCAACGGTGGGGGATTTTTCAGAGATAAAGTTCAAAACGGCTGGTTTGGAATTTAAGAAAATTTCACTGGTGGATAAAAAGACGGGTGAGGTTCGAAAGGCGAACTTTACGGTGAATGGCGACGAGGTTTCCGTTCTTGAACGTTTTGAGTATTTATCTACGCAAACTTTGATTTTAGAGTAAATCGTTTCATAGGATGAGGTGGAGCTTTGTTGGAAAAAGTGTTTGTTAAAAATGTTATATCCACGCAGAATGCCGTTGTTCGAGAGGAATTGTATTCCTGCCGCGATATACAGGTGATTATGTCCGACGTGCCGAATATCGTTCTCCATGCAAACGGCTTTGTGGTGGTTGATTTCGGGAAAGAAATGTGCGGACGGGTACATATTTTATCGGTGGATAACCCCGAGGGGGAAATTCGTGTGCGTTTGGGGGAATCGGTTGCCGAATGTTATGCGGAGCTTGGGGAAGATGAGGCAGGCAATTATCACTCTATACGCGATTGCAAGATGCCCGCTTTGTCCAACGCGGAGATTTCCACCAGCGAAAGCGGATTCCGTTTTGCGAGGATAGACCTTCTTTCGGGTGAAGTGTTCCAAATCCGAAATATTTACGTGGAAAGCAGGCGTTTTACCTCGGATAATGAAGGTTATTTCTTGTCAAATGATGACGAAGTCAATAAGATTTATGAGGTTGCAAAGCATACCTTGAGCTTATGCATACAAAACGGTGTGGTATGGGACGGCATTAAAAGGGATCGAGCAGTATGGACGGGGGATTTCCATCCGGAATTGCTAGCGATAAGCTCCGTTTACGGCTGTATTCCTGAAATTGAAAACGTCCTCAACGTTGGTGAAGCGTATGTGTTAAAAAATGCGTGGGTGAATTATATCCCCGCGTATTCGGCTTGGTGGATAATTTGTTTGAACGATTATTACCGCTATTATGGTAAGGAAGTGTACGTTCAAAGCAAGCTCGCGTCGGTGAAAAAGATCGTAGCTATGTTCGATTCGATTGTGTTGGATAACGGGAGGATTGACTTTGGCAATGCGGCTTCGCAGTATTTCACAAATCACAAATTTTTCTTGGACTGGCCTACGAATGAGCAGGAAGATAGCTATTACGGTTGGATTTCTCTTTTGATTTATGCCTGCCGAGAAGCGGAGAAACTGCTGTCGGTGTTTGGCGAGGACGTAATCCTTGTTCGTTCGCTGTTGGAACGTTTGTTGAAAAATGACGTGATTACTTCGTCCTATAAGCAGGTGGAGGCGTTGCAATTCCTTACGGGGCGCAAAGAAGCGGACGACGTCAGAGATGCCTTGTTGAAGGACGGGGGCAAGGGTATGACGGGCTTTATGGGCTATTACATTTTAACGGCGGCGGCGCAGTCGGGGGGCGAGGAAAAAGTCCTTCCGATGTTAAAGGAATTCTATGGGGGTATGCTTCAAATGGGGGCAACCTCCTTTTGGGAAGATTTTGACGTGCAATGGCTGAAAGAGAAACCGCAGAGTGTAGACGGCGTACCTAACCAGGAAGAAAAAAATATCCACAGGGATTACGGTCAGTTTTGTTATAAGGGATTACGCCACAGCTTGTGCCACGGTTGGACGTCAGGCGTGCTTGCCTTTTTCGTGAGGACGATTTTGGGGATAAAACCCCTTACGCCTGGTGGTAAAAAAGTCCAAGTAAAACCGAACTTGCTGGGATTGACAAGCGCGGAGGGCAGAGTGCCTACCTTATACGGCGATATTTATGTAAAACATACTGTGTTAAACGGTGAAATCATAAGCGAGATAGAACTCCCCCAAGGGATAGAGCTTTGCGATGAGGTGGTAGAGGCTTATTGATAAAGATGGGCTATTTCCTTGCCAAAAGCAGGGTGGACGTTTGGATATAGACGTATTGCGGTTGTATAAAAACACGCGTACCATGTACGCATTGAATAATTTCAAAAGATAAAATGACATAGGCATGTACGCGTTGAATTTTCCAAAGAAAGTATAGGCTTTCTCTTGATTTTTACATAAAAATATGATAAAATGGTAACAACGAAGACATAGGGGGCGGTTTTATGAACGTTTGGCACGATATTTCTCCAGATCGTATTACAGCGAAGAGCTTTGAGGTGTATATCGAAATTCCCAAGGGCTGTAAGGCAAAATATGAGCTTGATAAAGAGTCGGGCTTGTTAAAACTCGATCGAGTTTTATACACTTCCACCGTATATCCTGCAAATTATGGGTTTATTCCCCGTACTTTTGCGGACGACGGAGATCCTTTGGACGTGTTGGTGCTTTGCAACGAAACCATTTATCCCCGTACCTTGGTGCGTTGTTACCCGATCGGGGTGATTAAAATGATTGACAGCGGTTCGTTGGATGAAAAAATCATCGCTATTCCTTTCGGCGATCCCAACTACAACCATTATTACGACATTCAGGAACTGCCCAAACACATTTTTGAGGAAATGATGCATTTCTTCGAGGTGTACAAGACGTTGGAACATAAACAAACGACGGTGAAGGAGATTTGCCACCGTGACGAAGCGATGGAAATCATTAACAAATGCATCGCAACCTATCAGGACGTTTTTAGAAAATAATTCCATAAAAGTGGGGAAAGAGGAGCTTTGCGCGGATTGCCATCGCTCCTTTTTTATTTTTTTGCAAATTTTGAGAAAATTTATTGATTTTTCTTGCTTTATGATATTGACAACTCTATAAAAAAAGAGTATAATAAGTTAGAATATTATACAATAATTATATTCGCGTGTACGCGTGAGAGGATTGTGGTGTGATATTTATGGTTTGAGGTGGTAAAAACTCCTCAAAAAAGTAGTAAAAACCGTCGGAGGTTTGGATAGATGAAAAAGTACAAAATCAAATCGGTGCCCTCGAAGCATGGTGCGTTTATTCGTGGGCGAATCGACAAGAGCCGTCGCAGAGCGGGAATCGTGGGGTTGGCTTACCTCTTCTCCTTGGTTGCGCTTATTGCAGTGACCTGTTTGGGGTTATTGACCTCAGAATTTGCTGCGGTTACCCCCAAAGCGGCGTTTGATGCAATCAGCTCGCAAGATTTCGGCACGTGGCGTTCGATTGTGTCGATTAAATTCTGCTCGGCAGTATTGTATTTGGGTTCGTTGCTCGTAGCGGTTATTTGCGTTTTGAACGCATTGACGCATTTGAAGAACCTTTTCAAGAAAAAGGTTAGCCGTATTTACGGTTTGAATGCGAACATCGACGCTATGGATTCGATCGGCAATATGTTCTCGCTCGGTTTTGCGTGCATTTTGGTATGCCATTTGATTATTTACGCATTCTGTGGTATCACCGTTACGATGAGCACGTTCGGCTACGTATTGCTTGGCTTTGGTTTTGCAGTACACTTTGTTTGTGGTTTCTGCGGCGGTAAAGTTAGCGTATTCTACATCGATGAAGATACGGGCGTTTCCGAATGTAAGCGTCCTTATGGTAGAATCATTCCCTTGATCCGTAACGTATTGCAGTTTATTGCAATCGTGGTAATCGGTTATCTTTTCTTGAAGGGGAATTCGATTTATGCCACGATTAAAGCGGCTGACCTTAACAGCGGTACGAAATTGTTGACGGCGAACACTTCATTGCTTCCCGTGATTCTTGACGGCTTGATGGTGATTTGGCTTAGCGGTATGATTTTGCATGCGGTTAGCTCGTCCGAATTCAGCATTGAAGGTCCTTACGCATCTGGTATCCGCAATTTTAGAATTTTCTCTTGCTTGCTTTTCTTGACCAGCGTGGTATCCGTTCTTTGGCAGAACTTTATTGGTACGACTGTTTTTGCGGAAGGCACTTATGTAATGACCGTAAAGAAAATGATCGACGTGCCTACGGCATTGATCGCAATCTTTGCGCTCGTTAGCTATTTGTTGGATATGCTCTTGAAGTTGAGATGGACGAAAGAGGCTATCGAAGAAAGCGAAATTGAAGATAGACCTATCATTCCTAACATCAACATCACGACGCCTAAACAGCCCATTAATATTCAGGTGCCCGAATTGAAGGTACCCGAACTTGTTGTACATATGCCTGCTCCTAAGGCGGCTGAATTACCTCCGATTAATATTCATATGCCTGCGGCGCAAAAGCAGGTAGCACCTGCACCTATCAATGTAACTATGCCTAATGCACAAAGACAAGTTGCACCTGCTCCTATCAGCGTGAACGTGCCTGCGGCTCAGAAACAGGTTGCGCCTGCACCTATCAACGTAGTAATGCCTAACGCACAAAGACAGGTAGCTCCTGCTCCTATCAGCGTGAACGTACCTGCAGCGCAGAAACAGGTTGCCCCTGCACCTATTAACGTGGTAATGCCTAACGCACAAAGACAGGTAGCGCCTGCTCCTATCAGCGTGAACGTACCTGCAGCGCAGAAACAGGTTGCGCCTGCGCCTATTAACGTGGTAATGCCTAACGCACAAAGACAGGTAGCTCCCGCACCGATCAGCGTAAACGTACCTGCAGCGCAGAAACAGGTTGCGCCTGCACCTATCAACGTAGTAATGCCTAACGCACAAAGACAGGTAGCTCCTGCTCCTATCAGCGTAAACGTGCCTGCGGCTCAGAAACAGGTAGCTCCTGCGCCTATTAACGTGGTAATGCCTAACGCACAAAGACAGGTAGCGCCTGCTCCTATCAGTGTGAACGTACCTGCGGCTCAGAAACAGGTTGCTCCTGCGCCTATTAACGTGGTAATGCCTAACGCACAAAGACAGGTAGCACCTGCTCCTATCAGCGTGAACGTACCTGCGGCTCAGAAACAGGTTGCTCCTGCGCCTATTAACGTGGTAATGCCTAACGCACAAAGACAGGTAGCACCTGCTCCTATCAATGTGAATATGCCTAACGCACAAAGACAGGTAGCACCTGCTCCTATCAATGTGATGTTGCCTAACAATCAAAGACCTGTAACGCCTACGCCTATCAGCGTAAACGTACCTGCATCTGCTCCTGCACCTGCTCCTATGGTGGTAAGCAATGCACCTATGATGCCCAACATGGCAACGCCTATGGGTGCGGCAATGGAAGGTGTAAACGGCGCGGATGGCTTGAATCCTATGATGATGCCTATGATGCCTCCTTTGATGACGATGAACCCCATGACGCAACCTTATCCTATGCATATGAATATGCCCATGGTAGAAAATGAACCTACGGATATCGCGGCGCTTAAGGAATCGTTGAAGAGAGAACTTAAAGAAGAATTGATGGCGCAAATCATGGAAGAAATGATGATGGCTGCAGAGTATGAAAAAGCGCCTGAACAACCTGCGAAAACTGAAGAAAAAGAAGAACCGAAGCAGGCAGTAGCGGAAGCAAAGGAAGAACCTGCTAAGGTAGAAGAGGAAAAGGATTCGGATGTAAACGTTACCCCGATCGTTGCTCCTATTATTGCATCGGATGATGAAGAAGAAGAGGAAGAAGTAGATCCTATCACCGAGCAGGAATGGGAAGTTACTTGCCCCAGCTGTTCTAAACCGGTAAAAACGCAAACGGGTTCGTTGTATCATCGTTGCCCTTCTTGTCAAAAGGTGTTTGAATTGCAAAAGCAAACCAAAGTTATCGAAGACGGCGCTGAACAAGAAATGATAGAAGATGCTTCGTTTGAAGCGGATGAAAATAACGAGTAATCCTACGGGTGGCACTTTCTTTTGAAGGAATACCCCTTCAAAATGAAAACAAAGTAAACAAAGCACGACCCTTGAAAGTGATGGCTTTTGAGGGTCGTTTGCTTGATGAACTTGCATAATTTAGGATATGGAAGAAGGAGGCATAGCAAAGCTATGGCAAAAGAAAATCAATTTGTGGAACAAATCGCAAATATCGACGCGGATTTCCCTCAATGGTACACCGACGTTGTTTTGAAAACGAAGTTGGTGGATTACGGCCCCGTAAAAGGCACGATGGTTATTCGCCCTTACGGTTACGCTATTTGGGAAAATATTCAAAAGGAAATGGACGCGCGCTTTAAGAACCGCGGCGTGCAAAACGCATATTTCCCCTTGTTGATCCCTATGAGTTACTTTACGAAGGAAGCGGAACATGTAGAAGGGTTCGCTCCGGAAGTAGCGGTGGTAACGGTTGCGGGTGGCGAAAAACTCGCTGAACCTTTGGCAATTCGTCCCACTTCGGAAACGATTATCGGTACGATGATGTCGAAATGGATTCAATCCTATCGTGATTTGCCTATGAAACTCAATCAATGGTGCAACGTTATGCGTTGGGAAAAGACAACCCGTCCTTTCCTTCGTACCAGCGAATTCTTGTGGCAGGAAGGCCATACCGCGCATTCCACAGCGGAAGAAGCGGAAGTGGAAACGCAGGCAATGTTGAATGCGTATAAAGAGTTTGCGGAAAACTGTCTTGCAATCCCCGTTTTGACGGGTCGTAAGACGGAAAAAGAACGTTTTGCAGGCGCTGTGGCGACCTATACCATGGAAGCTATGATGCACGACGGTAAGAGCTTGCAGGCAGGTACTTCCCACTATTTAGGGCAAAACTTCGCGACGGCGTTCGATATTCAATTCTTGGACAGCGACGGCGCGCATAAGACGGCATATACGACCTCTTGGGGCGTTTCTACCCGTTTAATCGGCGCAATCATTATGACGCATGGTGACGAACGCGGTTTGGTATTGCCTCCCGTTGTAGCGCCCATTCAATGCGTTATCGTGCCTATTGCATCGAAAAAGCCCGGCGTAATCGAGGCGTGTGAAGCTTTGGAAACGGAATTGAAGGGGGCAGGTATTCGTGTAACCCTTGACAAGACGGACAACAGCCCTGGTTGGAAGTTCAACGAATGGGAAATGAAGGGCGTGCCTGTTCGTATCGAGCTTGGCCCTCGTGACATTGAGGCAGGCAAGATGCTTTGCGCAAGACGTGATACGCTTGAAAAGGTAGAATTGCCTTTGGAAAATGCGGCAGAAAGCGTGAAAGAATTGTTGGCAACGGTACAAAAGGGCTTGTTAGAAAAAGCAAGAGCGCATCGTGACAGCCGTATTGTGTATGCGGATGACATGGCAGGCATCTTGGCTGGCGTAGAAGCGGGCAACTTTGTAAAAGCTGGTTGGTGTGGTTGCCGTGCTTGTGAAGACAAAATCAAGGAAGAAACGGCGGCAACGGCGCGTGTATATGCGGAAGGTGAAACGCGTGAAACCTGTGCTGTTTGCGGTAAAAAGGCAGAACACGTTATCGTGTTTGCTCGCGCATACTAAGATAAAAACAACAAAAAAAAGCGTGGACAAGTTTTGTCCGCGCTTTTTCTTTTTTAGGTTAAAAACTATGTTCAACGCGTACATGGGTGCCTCATTTGGCTAAAAATAGACATTTTTCTCGCGTGTGCGCGTATATATACGCAGGCGGGCGTATAAATAATGTAGGAAAATTGCGCAATGCACTTGACGAAAAGGGAAAAAAATGTTATTATAGTACTATGGATAATAATAACGAAATTAACCAAAAGGTTGCTAAAAATTTAATTATTTATCGTAAAGCGGCAGGGCTTACGCAGGCGGAGGTAGCGGATAAAATTCATTATTCGGACAAATCCGTATCAAAATGGGAATCGGGAAATGGTATCCCTGACGTTTATACCTTGATTCAGCTTGCTCGTCTTTACGGCGTGAGCATCAACGCATTTTTAGGCGAAGAAACCGTGGTAAAGAAAAAGGAAAAATCCTTTGGATTACAGCTCCTTATCATGCTGTTGTCCAGCGGTATTGTGTGGCTGGTGGCGATTTTTTCGTTTGCATTGTTGCAAATTTTACAACCTGGCGGAGCTTGGTGGTTGCTTTACTTGTATGCGGTGCTTGCCAACGCCATTGTGATGTTGGTGTATGCCGCCATTTGGAAACATAGAATTATCAACTTTTTATCGGTGACGACTATCATTTGGATGGCATTGTCTTGTTGCTACTTAACGGTACGGATCTTGTTTGGCAACGCAACGGGGCTTTGGTGTATTTTCTTGGTTGGTGTACCCTTGCAGGCTTTAGAAATTTTATGGACGTTCTTCCGTAGGTTGCTTCGAAAACAAAGGGGTATGGCTATGGTGAACGTGGAAAAAATGCAAACGGAGACGGAGAATTAACTGCGAAAGGATAGCGGATATGGGCGAGAGAAGAATTTGCGATCATTGTCATAAAAACGACGCTGTGGCTTCTTACGAAAGAAAAGAGGACGGTGGCATAAAAATGGAATATTACTGCTTGCCTTGTTACGAGCGTTTGTTTGTGCAGATTAGTCAACGAAAGGAAAAGCAGGATTTATCCGCATGCCCTTATTGTGGGACGACGGTAAAGCAATTCCGCGCGACCAAAATCGTGGGTTGTTCTTACTGTTATCAAACGATGGATTCGGAGGTTGCCGCCTCGATTATAAAAATGCAGGGTGATGCTTGTGGACATCGTGGGAAAAGACCGCCGTTGTCGGAAGAAGATGAGGCGATTTACGTAAAAAAGAAATTCCTTGACGAAGAGGAACGCGAGGCGTTTCGCGCGACTATGGAGCAACGCGAACGCTTTGCACGACAAAAAAATGAAATGGAAAAGCTGATTGACTTCCTTGCAGGGAATAAAGAACGTCAGCAAGAATACATGGACAAGCTTGACCGCATGGAAAGACGCGGGGTGATCGAGGAGGAAATCGTATGGTAATGCAGCATAGCTTTCTTCGAGAAACGGTCGTTTCCACGCGTATCCGCTTGGCGCGAAATTTGGCGTGTTTTCCTTTCCCTTCTACCATGCAGGACGTACATACCGCAGAGGTTTTGCATTTGGTGTCGGATGCGTTTAGGGAAATGCGTGACGATAAGTATCAATGTTATCCCATCGAGCGATTGAGTGAAAACGAAAAACTCGCCTATCAGGAAGGGCATTTGGTAAGTCCGATTCTCTTGAAAAAGGAGAAAAACCGCGCGGTAATCCTTTCTACGGATAAAAAAATTGCCGTTATGGTCAACGAAGAGGACCACTTGCGCGAGCAGTACATTTGCAAGGGCTTTAACCTGCAAGAGGCATATGATAAGTTGTCCGCTTTGGATAACCGTTTGTCGGGTAAACTGGACTTTGCGTATGACAAAACGCTTGGTTATTTGACGGCGTGTCCCAGCAACTTGGGAACGGGTATGCGCGCGTCCGTTATGGTATTTTTACCTGGTCTTACTTGGAGCGGCGGCTTGAAAAAGCTGGTTCCCATGCTCCGTGAACAGCGCATGACCCTGCGCGGTGCGTTTGGCGAGGGGTCGAGCGCGGAGGGGTATTTGTACCAGTTGAGCAACGAACAAACCTTGGGGTTGTCGGAGTTGGAGATTTTAAAACGCGTGTCCGAGGTTACGATGAAGATATGCGACCAAGAGGTCCGCGCAAGAGAGAAGATGTTGAAGGATTCGGAAACGGAACTGCGCGACCGTTGTTTGCGCGCGTATGGGACTTTGACGAATTGCGCTCTACTGGATATGGAGGAATTCTGCACGAAAATCATCGACGTGCGTTTGGGGATTTTCTTAAAATTCTTCGAGGTGAGCAGTTTGGAAGCGTTCGACAGCTTTTTGGACGATATGCAACCGGCTACCTTTTGTTTGAACAATAACCTGGAAGGGGAAAGCGAACGGTTTTACGACGAGGTGCGCGCGGAAGCGGTAGGCAGTACCTTGCGTCAGTTGATGCAGGTGGTACGAAACAGAAATTAAAGGAGTGGGTATGAAATCCTTATCAAATGCAACGGATATTTTCAAACAAGCGTTAGAAATCGCGGAATACACGACGGCGCGCTTACAAATCAGCTACACAGGGAGCGCGCATTTCATTTATGCCTTTTTATGCGTTCCTGAATGTGAAGCGTATAAAATTCTTGCACGCGAAGGCGTTCGTAAGGAGGAATATGGCAAACTGCTTTCGTTGGTTGCCGATAAAACTTACACCGCAAAAGGGGTAACCCCTCGTATGCAAACCACCTACGACAGCGCGGTGGATATGGCGAAGGCGGACGGAGTTTTGGCGAATACAGCGCATATGATGTACAAAATTCTTTGTATGGAAAATTGTTGCGCGGTGACTTTGTTGAAACGTTTTGCGGATATTGAGGCGTTGAAGGAAAGTACCTTAATTGCATTGCGCGCTTTGAAAAATAAACAGCAATGGCACATGGACGAACCCTCGTCCGCGTCCTCTCCCTCTGGCGGCGCAGGTAGCGCAAGCAGCGATATTGCCGAGGTTACGAAAGCGTATGCCTTAAAGGTGGAAGAATTAACGCTTGAGGACGAGAAGACGAAATATCGTAAGACCAGCCGTAAGGAAGCGGAAAAGTTGGCAGGTTGCGGTATTGATATGACCGAACGCGCGGTAAAGGGGAAAATGGACCCCGTTATCGGGCGCAAAAAAGAGATTGAAAAGGTGGTGCAGGTATTGTCCCGCCGTCAAAAGAACAATCCCGTACTGGTTGGTGAGCCGGGTGTTGGTAAGAGCGCGATTGTCGAAGGACTTTCTCAGCTCATCGTTACCAACCAAGTGCCTGAACAGTTGTACAATAAAAAAGTATTCTCCGTGGACTTGCCGGGTATGTTGGCAGGCACCCGTTATCGTGGGGATTTTGAAGAAAAGCTGAAAAACCTCTTGGATACGGTTATGGAGGACGGCGATATCGTTTTGTTCATTGACGAAATCCACACTCTTGTTGGGGCAGGCGGCTCGTCCGACGGTAGCATGGACGCGGCGAACATCTTAAAACCCCTTTTGGCGCGTGGCGATTTGCAGGTAATAGGCGCAACGACGATTGAAGAATACCGCAAATATATTGAAAAAGACAGCGCGTTAGAACGCCGTTTTACCCCCGTTTTCGTGGAAGAACCCTCGGAAAAGGATACGATGGAAATCATCCGCGGACTTCGTCCGAAGTATGAAGAACATCATCAAATTGCGATTACGGACGAGGCAATTGAGGCTGCTGTAAAGCTTTCCACCCGTTACATTACGGATAGATATTTACCCGATAAAGCCATTGACTTGGTGGACGAGGCGGCTGCGCGTGTGCGTATCGTAGAGGACGGCGGCAGCAGCGAGCTTCGCGACGTGGAAAAGGAAATTGCGGTGTTGCTGGAAGAAGAACAGATGCATTTGCGTTGTGGAAAGCATTCTTTGGCAACGGAAACGCGTAAGAATTTACATTATGCGGAAGATAGAAAACGCGCGTTAGAAATGGCGCAAAAGCCCAAAAAGTTGCCTGACGGACGCCTTGGTATCGGTAAGGAACACGTGGCGGCGATTGTCAGCGCGCGTGCAAAAATTCCTCTCTTGAAAATCACGCAAGAGGAAGGGGAAAAGTTAATGCGTTTGGAAGATGATTTGCATAGACGCATCATCGGACAAAACGAAGCGGTTAGCGCGGTTTCCAAAGCAATCCGCAGGGCGCGTGCAGGGTTGAAAGAC
>JAZKZY010000047.1:0-1733 GCA_045612895.1 Candidatus Scatosoma sp.
TGAAGAAAGACATCTCAACGATCAAAGTTATCTCGTTGGACACGATGCGGATAGAACTTCGCAATGGATTAGTGATAAAATTGCAATGACGATTGCAAACGGGTACTGGGATATGTCCTTTATGCCGAAATTCGACTTCCATTCCAACACCTATTTCTACAAAGCGTTGGTAGACCTTGCGTATCTTGAACGCATCTTGGAAGACAACGGGGTAAACGTTGACAAAGCGGAAGCAACGGTTATGACGGCGGATAGACAGTTTAACCACGGTACCAGCGATTATACCTACGATTCGGCTAGTTTGACCAAGATTGCAAACGACGTAGTAACGGCGCTTCGCCAAACGATTGACACCACCAACCACACAGGTTTCTGGGATGAAGAAACGGGTCGTTTCGTCGCAGGGTATGCCGAGGCGGAAGACAAGTGGTACGATTACGGTTATACCATGTGGAATATGGAAGCCATCTACTACGGCGTGGCAACGGATGAACAAGCGAAGACGATTATGGACTGGATCAGCGGTAAGCGTATCGTTGAAAAGGATAAAAACGGATCGCAAGGGGAAGACATTTACTTCTTCGAGCTGGCGCCTAGGGTAAACACCTACTGCGCGGAAGATAAAAACGACGTATCCATTTTCACGGGTATGTACGCTGGCGCGACGGCGGTAACCTACGGCGTTGTGCAATTGCAAAACGGCGGCGCGGATATGTATACCACCTTCTACGATTTGATGAGCCGTATCCAAACGTATGGCGCAAACGATGCCCTTGCAAGGTTGAAGGAAATCGGCGCGTGGTATCAAGATATTTACGATTACTATGTAGCCAGTGAAAATTACAACAAGCATCCCGACCGTTTCTACTGGGATTACTATGAAGAGAGTCAATGGGACTCTAACGGGGACGGCAAAGGGGAGTATTGGTTGTTGCAAAACTCGTTGAAAGGTATAGCGGAACGTGGCGGCACGATGGCAGGTATCATCGGTATCGACGGGGAATTCCTCGAATCGATTTTGCCGATTGCGGCAATCCCTTACGGGTTCTTTGGTATCGATTCGTTAGATGGTAAAATGTTGCAGGTAACCCCGAACCTTCCCGATTCGATGGGATATTGGAAGACGGAAAACTTGCAATTTGGCGGATTGAAATACGACCTTACCATCTTTGACAACGCGGTAATGATCAACTCTGTACGCGGTAACGCAAGCGAATTGAGCGTGCAAATTGTATTGGATGCGCCTAAGAGTGGTGAAAAGGTATACGTAAACGGCAAGGAAAACAACCGTTACACCATAAAAGACGGGAAGGTATACATAGCGTTACCTTTCAAAACGGCAACCGTTGAAGTTAAATAAAATAGAAAAATTATATCATGAGGTGATAAAATGAAGAAATTTAGCAAGATTTGTGTAAGTGGCTTATTGTTGACGGCAATGTTGTCCGGCACCGCGTGTTTAGGTGGCGGTGGCGATAGCGTCCCCGATAACGTTGTTGCGGACAAGTACAAAATTACCGTTGCATGTCAAACGGAAATGGGGGAAGAAGAAGTATTAAAGGTATTGGAAAAGGCATACGAAGCGAAAAACCCCGACGTGGACGTTGTGGTAAAAACCTTCTCTGGCGAAGGCTTTGAACAATACATGCTTGGTATCGCGGCAGAACCCAAAAACTCACCCAACATCATTTGGACGGCAGATACCTATCACAGCCAATGGGATCAGTATTTCA
>JAZKZY010000048.1:0-6801 GCA_045612895.1 Candidatus Scatosoma sp.
ATAAAATCTACTGTTTCTTTATCAATATCTGTAAGCATTTCAACAGATATTTTACTCATTTTAGACTCTGTATATCTATATGCAGCAGGTGGGTCACCGTCTACCGAACCAAAGTTACCGTGACCGAACACGAGGGGGAAGTTGATGGTGAATTCTTGCGCCAAACGCACGAGGGCGTCATATACCGAGCTGTCGCCGTGAGGGTGATATTTACCCATACAGTCACCGACGATACGGGCGCACTTTCTGGTCGCCTTATCGTTGTAAAGCCCCATTTCATGCATCGAATACAAAATTCTTCTATGAACGGGCTTCAAACCGTCACGAACGTCGGGGATAGCACGAGATTTGTTTACCGCCATTGCATATGCAATGAAAGAACGCTTTAACTCGTCGTCTACCTCGATGTCGAGGTATTTTGTCATTTCGAGTGTTTTCTTAAACTCCTCGGTTAATTCCGGGCTGGTTTCTTTCTTAGCCATTTTTCCCCTCCTTAAACGTCCAAATCAGTTACCAAGGAAGCGTTCTCTTCGATAAACTTCCTTCTAAGTTCAGGGTTTTCACCCATGAGCATAGTGAACATCTGGTCTGCTTCCGCCGCGTCTTTCATCGTTACACGGATAAGCGTACGGGTTGCAGGGTTCATCGTGGTTTCCCAAAGCTGTTCCTTGCTCATTTCACCCAAACCTTTATAACGTTGGTATTCTACCTTACCCGTTACCGTCTTATCAAATTCAAGTCTTTCTTCTTCCGAATAGAGATATACGTCGTCGCGGCCTTTGATGCTTGCCTTGTAAAGGGGCGGCTTCGCGGAATATACGTGACCGTGTTCGATCAAGGGACGCATATAACGGAACAAGAAGGTGTACAAAAGGATACGAATGTGCGCGCCGTCGACGTCGGCATCGGTCATGGAGATAATTCTGTCATAACGGAGCTTGCTTTCGTCGAAATCATCCAAAATACCGCAACCAAACGCCGTAATCATTGATTTGATTTCTTCGTTTTCAAGTACGCGGTTCAAACGCACCTTTTCTACGTTGAGGATTTTACCTCTCAAGGGCAAAATTGCTTGGAAACGTCTGTCACGGCCCTGTTTTGCCGTACCGCCTGCCGAGTCACCCTCTACGATGTAAATTTCGCAAAGCTCACTTCTTCTATCCGAGCAATCCGCCAACTTACCAGGGAGCGTGGTCGAACTCAAAACGCCCTTTCTTCTCGTCAATTCACGCGCGTTTCTTGCTGCGTCACGCGCTTTTTGCGCGGTGATACAACGAAGCACCAACTCTTTCGCAATGGAAGGATTTTCTTCCAAGAAGGTAGCCATGTGCTCGGTTACACACTTGTTTACGAAGGTACGAATGGTGGAGTTGTTCAGCTTGTCCTTCGTCTGCGATTCAAACTGCGCGTTTACAAGTTTTACGGATACAACCGCCGTGATACCTTCACGAACGTCTTCACCCGTCAATTTATCGTTTTCTTTTAAGATATTTTGCTTTTTACCAGCTTCGTTAATAACCTTCGTCAAAGCCATCTTCAAGCCTTCTACGTGCGTACCACCATCAATCGTGTTGACGTTGTTTGCGTAGCTGTAAATAACTTCGCTGTAAGACTCGTTATACTGAATAGCCACTTCGCAAACGGTATCGCCTTCCTGCTCTTCAAAGTAAACGGGCGCAGGGAACAACAATTCCTCACGGTTCTTGTTGAGTTCCTCTACGAACGAACAAATACCCCCTTCGTAGCAGAAGGAATCTTCCTGTTCTTGCCCCTCTCTTGCGTCCTTCAAGGTAATACGAAGACCCTTATTGAGGTAAGCAAGCTCACGAAGTCTGCCCTTTAAGGTGTCGTAGTTGAAGATAACCGTTTCAAAGATATCCGCGTCGGGCATAAAGGTAACGATCGTACCCATATCTTCCGTTTCGCCGATGACCTGAACGCTGCGTTGAGGCACGCCGCGGTTGTAAACCTGCTTGAAGATTTTACCTTCATGGCGAACTTCCGCCTCCAACCATTCGGACAAAGCGTTTACCGCTTTTACACCAACGCCGTGCAAGCCGCTGGATACTTTGTAGCCCGAATCGCCGCCGAATTTACCGCCTGCGTTTACCTTGGTGAATACAACCTCCAACGTGGAAATCCCTTCCTTAGGGTGAATACCCGTAGGGATACCGCGGCCGTTGTCCTGTACGGTACAGCTGCCGTCGTTGTTAATCGTCACCTCAATATGGGTACAATACCCTGCCAACGCTTCGTCGATGGAGTTGTCAACTACCTCATGTACAAGGTGGTGCAAGCCCTTCGCGTCCGTCGAGGAAATGTACATACCCGGACGTTTTCTGATGTGCTCTAAACCGTCTAATACTTGGATTTGCTCCGCGCCGTATTCGGCTTCTACTCTTTCCGCCATAGCATTTATTCTCCGTTCCGCTTTCCCTTTTTTATTAAAAGGGAAAATCGTTATTTTACTTCACCATTATACCACACATTTCAAAAAATGTACAGCGTTTGACGAAAGTTTTTTCGCGCGCGCGTAATATTTTTTGTATTTTCCCTAAAAAACCCTCTGTTTTGCCCCTAAAAACGAAAAAATCCCCCTCTTTCGTGTAAAATATCCCCCTTCATCGCGCCATAAAAAATAGACGGCAATGCGCGGTCCTTTTCATTTTTCACGTTTTTTATCAAAATGAAAGAATTTTGTGTCTTTTTCTATATATTTTTTTCTCTTTGATTGACATCCCTGTTTTTGCGTGCTATAATGGTTGTCGAATCATGGAGGAATGATTATGGAAAAGAAAATTTTTACGGTTGCCATCATCGGTGTCGGCGCGCGCGGTGCGGACGCTTACGGTTGGCAAATTAATGACGCGAAAGATAAATTTGATATCGTTGCCCTTTGCGAATTAAGAGAGGAACGCCTGAAACGTTACGGTGAGAAATTCAACGTTCCCGAAGACGCGCTTTTTACCGATGAAAACGAGTTTTTCAAGGAAAAACGCGCCGACCTTTTGTTGGTTGCAACGCAGGATAAGGACCACGTTCGCCATTGCTTGAAAGGGTTTGCGCTCGGTTACGACATTATGACCGAAAAACCCTTGACGGATAAGAAAGAGGAGTGTGAACTCTTACTTGACGCGCAAAAGAAAGCTGGCACGAAAGCGTTGGTTTGCCACGTTTTGCGTTACGCCCCTGCTTTTGTAAAGGCGGCTGAACTCATCGAAAACGGCGCAATCGGGAAGCTTGTTGCTATCAATGCGTTGGAACGCGTTGGCTACTGGCACCAAGCGCACAGCTACGTGCGTGGTAACTGGCGCAATACGGACAGCTCCGCGCCTATGATTTTGGCAAAATGCTGTCATGACCTTGACCTTTTGCAATACTATGCAAAATCCAAATGCGAAAACATCTCCTCTACGGGGGATTTGGTGTACTTCAAGAAAGAGAATGCACCTGCAGGCGCAACCAAGCGTTGTGTGGATTGCCCTCACGTGGAAACCTGCCCTTACAGCGCAAAGAGAATTTACATTGATATGTGGAAAAACCGCGAATGTCCCGTAGATATTTGGCCTTTCAACGTTCTCGCCGTACCCCCCATGTCCGAGGAAAAGCTGTACGAAGCGATTGAAAACGGTCCTTACGGCAGATGCGTGTATGATTGCGACAACAACGTTGTTGACCACCAGTTAACGACCATGACCTTTGAAAACGGCGTGAAGGCAACCCTTACCATGACCGGCTTCACCTCTATGGGCGGAAGAAGATACCACTTCCACGGCACGATCGGTGAAATTATTTTGGACGAGGCGGACAACACGCTTTCCTGGCAAAAATTCGGCGGCGAAAAGGAAATCCTTGACCTTACCACCCTTGAAGAAAGCGGTTACGGTCACGGCGGCGGCGACGTATTCCTTATCAAGACCTTATACGAAGTGTTGGCTGGCACGGCAAAAGCGGAAACCGCATTCGAGGCGTCCGTTGAAAGCCACTTGATGGGGATTTGCGCGGAAGAATCCCGCTTAAAGAAAGGTGAGCTTGTCTACATACATAAATAATCGGTAAAAATGAAATCGACCTAACGGATTGTCCGATAGGTCGATTTTTTTACGCTCTTTTCTTAAAATTTATTGAAACGCCTCTTCGGCTATTTCCAAAATTTCCTCGGCGGTTTGCGCGCGGAAGAAACGATCTTTGTAGTTTGCCGCGCCGCGCATTCCCTTGACGTAGAACGCCGCCATTTTGCGCATAAACACCACCAAAAAACGTTCATCGCATACCTGCCCCGTCCATTTTAGCTGTTTTTTGAACATTTCCAGCTTACTTTCGGCAGGTGTACCCGTCAATTCACAAAAGATTTGCGGGTCAAAAAGAGAGGCCCTTGCCACCATAACACCGTCCGCGCCCGTTCTATCCATCAGCCTTTCCGCATCCTCGTTCGAGAATACGCCGCCGTTGGCAATCACGGGGATTTTTACCGCCTTTTTCGCCGCGGCAACTTCCTCGTAGTTGACTTCGCCTGCATAGATTTTGTCTTTCGTTCTGCCATGAATCGTAATAAGGCTTGCGCCCGCGCCCTCCATTCTCTTTGCAAAATCCTCGGCAATCAGTTGATCGTCCGTAATGCCGATACGGAATTTTACCGTCACGATTTTACCGCTTTTTACACATTCCTGCACCATTTTTTCCGCCAAAGCAGGGTTTTCCAGCAACGCGCTTCCTTCGCCGTTTTTATAGATTTTTGGCACGGGACAACCCATATTGATATCCACAATCGGGAAAGGTGCAATCTTTTCATGCTCGCAAGCCGCGCGCATAATGTCGGGGTCACTCCCGAAAATTTGCACCGCGCACACCCCTTCATGTTCGTCCGTGTAAAGAAGCTCCTCGGTGTTCTCGCTGCCGTATTTCAACCCCTTTGCGCTTACCATTTCCGTATAACAAAGCCCCGCCCCGTACTCTTTACAAAGCCGACGGAACGGATAATTCGTGTACCCTGCCAAGGGGGCAAGAAACACGTTATTCTTTACTGTGATATTGTCTATGGTAATGGGTATTAAACGCATACCTGGGTGCCTCGTTTTACTATTTTTTGCTTATTTTAACGCCTTTTTTGCTTTCATGTAGTATTCATCCCACTCCGCTTCGGAGAGTTCGGTTACCACCTTACCGTCCGCAAGCGCCAACGCTTCCGCCTTGGTAAAGCGCGCCGCAAAGCGGTCGGTCGCCTCTTTCAATGCCTTTTCGCAATCACAACCTGCCTTGCGCCCTACGTTCACCGCCGCAAATAACACGTCGCCGATTTCCTTTTCCGCATTTACGATATCACCTGCTTTGTACGCCTCGAAAAACTCCTCAATTTCCGCTTTCAAACGTTCCGCAGCATCTTCCGTTGTGGCAAAATCCATACCACCCTTAGCCGCGCGTTTACCCACCTTTTGCGCACGCATCGCAGCAGGGAAACACTTAGGTACGTCATTTACAGCATCTGCATAGGTCACCTGATGCTTTTCCGTCATCTTGTTCTTTTCCCATACGGAAAGGGCGCTTTCGCCGTCCGTTGCTTTATCTTCACCAAAGACATGGGTATGACGTGAGATGAGTTTTTGACAAATCGCCGTCGTGACGTCATGGAGGTTAAACGCCCCCATTTCCTCACGCATTACGGCATGGAAAACCACCTGCAACGCAAGGTCGCCAGCCTCTTCCAAAATCTTTTCATCGTCGTCCAAGTCAATGGCATCCACCAGCTCGTACGCCTCTTCCACAGCCGACATTTTGATGCTGTCATTCGTTTGCACTCTATCCCAAGGACAACCGTTGGGCGCGCGCAAACGATACACGATTTCTTTCAAATCTTCCAAGGTGAAACGCTGTTTTTCCAGCAATTCCACCGCTTCAATCGCCACCGCCGAGGTATAATCGTACCCCTTTTGACGGTCAAGCTCGTAAAGATAGGTTTTCTTTGCGCTGCCGCCGTTGAGGAATTTCACGGTGATTTCTTCCCCGAAAAGGTCGCCCAAAATCAGCTTAATATCCCCTGCCAAACCTCTATCGTCCAAATCATACACGATGAGGGGGAGGCTCAAATTCCCTGCCTGCGCGTTTTCCGCAAGCTCGTACGCCGATACCGCCGTGTAGGAACAACCCACAAACCCAGCCGCGCGCACCAAAGCCGTCGTGCGGGAAACCCCGTCGATAATTTCCACTTTACCACGCATGCGCTTTAACAAAGCCTTTACGGAATTATCCTCCGTTGCTGCGCCGTCCACAAGATATACGGCATTTTCACCGCGCTCGGTCACCGCCTTGGCAAGGTTTTTCGCAAGCGTCGCAAAATTACGGCTGCTTTCATATACGCAGTCCAAACTCTCGTGCGGAATGCCCATTTCCACCACTGTTTGGTAAGAAGTGGTATTCGCCGTGCGCACCACAATCGGGCGCCCGTCCTTAACCGCCTGCAACAAAGCCGCTTCGCCGCGCTTCGTCAAATCATTCTTCTCTACGCCAAGACCTATTACCGTAATCATGTTTTTGCCGTCCTTTTTCTTCGTGTGATATATACATTATACAATAAATCGAGAAGAAAAGCAACCGCATACGCAATATTCGTCGCATATACCAACCCAAAAACCGAAACGGCCGGGTCACGCAGCCAAAAAACGTACAACCCCGTCTTCACCACCACCGCAATCAACATCGAGAGGGCGGCGTACTGCGGTTTCCCCTGCGCCGTTAAACACGCGGACAGCGTTTGCACGCAGGATAAGGTAAAAGCGCTGACCGCAAAAGCCTTGATAAGCTGTA
>JAZKZY010000049.1:0-2900 GCA_045612895.1 Candidatus Scatosoma sp.
TGATGATAGCGTTGATAACACCGTATTCACCATAGATACCCGTCTTCCAAATCAAGGTCGTTGCGATACCAGGGATGATACCAGGGATGAAAAGCAAAGTTCTCGTCAATGCGGAATAGCCCTTATTGCGCATAATCGTCAAGAAGAATGCAAACACCAACGGAGGCAACAATGCCGTGAAGATATCGCTGGCAAGGAACAAGAACATGTTACCAAATTCGCCCAACGCACCTTCCGTCATGAAGATGTGTTTGTAATGCGCAAAGTCATTCCACAATCTTGCAGGAGATTCCTGCGTGTAATCGAAGAAGGACAAGCTGATAGAGCCGATTGCAGGATAGAAACAGAACATAGCAACCAAGACCATCGTCGCCGCAATAATGGCGTAGATGCCCCAGTTTTTCTTGAAGCCCTGCATAACGTCCATAAACTTCGCCGAGAAACCATATTTATACAAGCAAAGCAATGCAAACAACAATACAATAGCCGCGCAAACAGCAAGGACAATCGTCAAGGTCAATAAAACCTCCAACAAGCCCTGACTTGCTCTACCCACCGTCGTTGCAGTACGCAAAATGTTTACGCCTGCTTCCGCTTCGTGGGGGTTAAGGTACATATAGTAAATGCGATCGCCGCTTGCGCTTTGCAACAAGGATCTTACGTTGAAGTCCATTTTCGCGGTAAAGCTGATTTCCATTTCGTTGAAATCAATGCGCGAAATGCTGTCGTCGTCCGTATAAAGAACGTAGCCGACGTTCAAATCCTTATTATAATACATTGCATTCCCTTCTACCTCAGGGCGTTTGGGCAATTCAATGTTCGTTTCTTCGTGCAAGAAGGGTGCCAAGCCAACCGACGAGTATTCGTCAAATTCTTGGCCAGCGTCACAGGAAATTACCGTAAAGCTGTTCGTTACGATGTAATATTTATCCTCTGCCACTACATAACCAACGCCACGATAAGAAACTTCATCTGCAGGATGGTTGTTGTACAAACTCTTTTCAAAGCTTGCAAGAGGAAGGCTGATTTCACCTGTCGAAGCATTGTACGAATCCAAACCAAGCGATTTTGCAAGCGCCTTGTTTGCCGCTTTAGAAATTGCTTTGTTTGCAGTATTTTCTACTTCCGTAAGGTTTGCATCAACAGCCGCCTTTGCTTCTTCCTCGGTCATACCGCTCTTTACCTTAGCTGCCACTGCATTTGCATATGCTTCTGCATATTCCGTCTGATACTTCTCCGCATACTGCTTTTCGTATTCAGCAGGATACTGCGCATCATATTGTACCTTCCAAGCATTTTCAGTACAATCCGTAGCAAAACGAAGCACACCGCCCGTATGTACGATATAAGCATATTCTACCATTT
Organism: Candidatus Scatosoma sp.; assembly: GCA_045612895.1. Taxonomy (GTDB): domain Bacteria; phylum Bacillota; class Clostridia; order Christensenellales; family Borkfalkiaceae; genus Scatosoma. Next base: position 1,366 of record JAZKZY010000049.1, read on the forward strand.
TACCATTGACTTCTCTTTCCATAATTTCAAAGGAAAGGATGCCAGGGTTTTTCATGGGCAACAAGGTAACCTTACTTCCGTCCTCTTCAGGTTTATACAAGTGACCTTGCGAAAGTAAACCCTCGCTAAGAGGTTTGCTCAAATCGAACTTCTTAAAGCAGGCAAAAAGACCTACCCTTTCGAGTAAGTACATATAACCGTTTTTCTCTACAAGCCCCATGATACCGTCATTGAGCTGAATATAATCGAGTACCTCCAATTTCCCTTCTTCCGTTTCTTGGATCTTGAAGAGGTAATTGTAAGAAGTCGTAGCCCAAATATTGTCCGAGCTCCACTCTGCACTCAAATTCTCATAATGCTGGGTTTGCACGGAAACCGCTTCCCCAACCTTAAGATCTTTACCTTTCCCGTACTGATCAAGGTCCAGAACCGCTTTCACGTTTCCTGCCTCGTCCACACGAGAAATTTTTCCGTCTACCGTCGCAACGTAAACGTCGTCCTCAACCGTCGCAATGGATTTGATATTGCTATCGGAAAAACTCACGATCGAACTCTTGGGCATAAAAATACCCAAGAGAATCGACGCGATAATAGCCAACATCATTACGCCGGTTGAAATGATTGCGACAAGACGGCTAGGTTTACGCTGCCCTAAGACAGCCGTTGCCGTTTGTTTCATAACAACCTCATGCTAAATGTTTTATTTACGTGTTAAAATTGCTAAATAGCTTACTGGATTCGTTGTCAAAAATTAGAGACTAACGCCGCCGTCGGGATCGGTACGAAGGGATTCGTCCTTACCATAGGTGTCTTTATACCACTTCCAGTCGGATTCCAAAGCATTTTCCCATGCTACGCAGAAGCCGTTGGTATCCATAGCATCAGCACCCGTACCGGTCAAATATTTCTGCCAGCCTTCGATAATCTGTTTAGCCGTAGCTTCACCATCGGAGAAACCACGAATAAGGTGCGAGATATAAGGGTTGCCGTCTACAAGACCGTTGAAGCTGATCTTATCGGTCTGGAAGAAGGAATTCCATGCTTCAGGGATCAATACGAGGTCGTTCTTAACCGTCGTCATACCCATAGGTACTGCACCGCTTTCATGCAATGCGTTGTAGTAGATGGACTGACCATAAGGGGACATTACGAACTTCATGAAGTCAAGGTTCAATTCGTCCTGCGCTTTGTCATGCTTAACGATGGAAAGGTAACCGCCGTTGCCGCCTACGTCACGAAGAGCCGTACCAGGGAGGATGTATTCGCTTTCCATTACAGGATAATCGAAGAAGTCAAGCTGGAAGTCTGCATCTTGGTTGTTCAAGAATGCCAAACCTGCACCTGCATAGTCAAGCAAGATCTGAGGGGATGCCTTATCCTTGGACTGCGTACCGAATTCGGAACGAAGTGCTTTCAAACCAGATTCTTCTGCGTTTGCAGCACTCTTACGAAGGTAAGGTTTCATCTTTTGGAACTGTTCAATGAATTCCTGGAACTTGCCGCTGAAAGGACCAACGTAGCTAGCGCCGTCTTGG
>JAZKZY010000050.1:0-15802 GCA_045612895.1 Candidatus Scatosoma sp.
ATCCGCACGAACTTCGTATTCTAAATATTCCGCGCGATTGCTTTCCTCATTTAAAAGAGTACCGCCAACAAATCCGCTAGGATATCCAAATTCGTCGTAAATCCAAACGCACATATCTTGTTTTTTCGCTTCTTCTATACACGCTTCTACGCACGAAAACCAGTCTTTACTTAAATATTCCGTTTTCAATCCTGCTCTTGCGTGTATGATAAAACCGCCAAACCCTACTTTTTTCATTTGACGAATTTGGCGTTTACATTCTTCTATCTCTATTTTATTGTTCCAGCTCCAAAACGGAACAGGAGCATATTCCCTTAAGGAAATATTCTCCAATGCGCCAAAAAAGGATTTACACATATCAATTATTCAGGTTTTTTATCAAAATCCAAAGTTAAATCGTAATCGCCGAGCTTATTAACCTTAAATCCATTCTTCTTATATTCTTCATAATCGAAAGCCTCTAACTCATCAATCGCAAGTTTGTGGAATTCGTAGAAGTTATGCCACCATTCCCAACCGCTGCCGAGTTCATTTCCAAGGTATGCGTCTGCGATATCGCAAGCCGTTTGAGGCGCGACGTAGAACGCACCCATAGCAAGTACGTTTACCCCATTACCCGTGATGGCTCTCGTTGCCGCAGGAAGGCTTTCTACAACGCCTGCATGTACGTGGGGGCACTTGCTCGCCGCAATATGAATACCCATACCCGTTCCACAGAAAAGTAATGCTCTTTCATAATTCCCCTCGGAGATTTCCGCACCAACACGAAGTCCTACACGATGGAACATCAAATCCGTATCATTGGGATCGCTATCTTTTTTAACACCCAAATCAAGAATTTTCCAACCCTTTTTCGTAAGGTGTTCCACTACCACTTCCTTCAAAGGAAACCCTGCAAAATCTGCACCTACAACCAAATACTTGTCTTTTACTGTTTTCATCTTTTTATCCCTCTATGTTTATTTTTTCTCCGTTGCTTCTATAAGCGGCAAAAATCATTTTAACTACCTTGCTCGCTTCTTCGCCGTCGATGGAAAACGGTTTTCCACATCTAATGCAATTATAAAAATCAGCAATCAACTTTTCGTGTCCGTTACCGTAACAGCATTTACCTAACACGAATCGCATATCTTCTTCTGTTACCATTTTGCCGTTGATATACAATTTATCTGGATAAGCCACCACGTTTTCACCGTTTGAAAGCGTTAACCGAATTTCCGTAGGCATATCCGAACCGCCTGTGTTTGTCGCAAAAAAAGTAAATCTTGCATTTCCCTCACAAAGCAAAGTTGCCGTATCTTCAACGTCAATAACGTCTTTTAAAGAAAAGTTTTCTACTCTACCCAAAACACTGTTCGGCATTCCGCAAAACCATTGCATTAAGTCAAACGTATGTAATGCCTGATTGATGAGAACTCCACCGCCTTCGGTTGCTTTTTTACCGCGCCAATTGGCTTGTGCGTAATAAGACTTCCCTCTGCACCAAATCAATTCGCCATGCGCAGAAACAATCTTTTTATCACTTAAATATTTTTTCAAATACACATTAACGTTGTTATAACGATTTTGCTGACAAATTCCCAGCCGTCCTTTCGAACGTTTTTCCGCCCCTAAAATCAATGGAATATCCTCCGCCTTAATGCACATCGGCTTTTCGCACAACACGTGGATATCTTTATCGAGTGCAGCCAAAATCATTTCCGTATGCAAATAATGCGGCGTGCAAATGTGAACGGCGTCCAATCTTTCTCGCTTCAACATTTCCCTATAATCGGTATAACAATTTACTTCGGGATATGCAGATAGAACGTTTTTGTCGATATCACATACCGCAACAATATTTTCACCCATTGTCGTCAATACACTTTTATGGACTTTCCCTATAATGCCAAGCCCAATGATTCCTACACGCATAACGACCTCTTTATTCGCTTTTCTTGCTCCCATACGTATCGGACAAATCCGCAACCGTTTCTACTACGTTTTCTTTCTTGCGGCTTGTTGCACGGCGTTTATTCAGCTCACTTAAGTACAATTCGTCATCAATCGGCAATCCCACAGCTTTCCCCAACCATTGCGAAAGAAGCATAGCGTCCATGAGTTCTACGCCAAGCAAGCCTTCTTGACCTTTGACAAACAATTCTTCTTTACCTAAAAGCGCGTTCGTAAAGTTGCGCAAAATGCCAACGTGCTGAGGATTTTGTCCGTCTGTTTCCACTTGAATAACTTCCGTCGCGGGTTGCGCAAATCCGTTTTCAGCCGTTATACAAAATTCTCTCTCGTCCGTTTTATTCTTAATATAGGTCAACTGATTGTTTTCGCAAACGAGTTTACCAAGCGTACCCAAAACTTCAAAGCGGTTCGTTCCAGGAGCGTCGCCAGTGGAAGTAATAAACACGCCCGTTGCACCATTTTCGTATTCCATATATGCCGTAACGTCGTCTTCCACTTCAATATCGTGCCACTTCCCGAAATGGCAATGCGCTTGTACGGTTTTGGGACTCATTCCAACCACCCATTGAATCAAGTCCAATTGATGGGGACATTGATTAAAGAGTACGCCGCCACCTTCGCCGTCCCAAGTTGCACGCCAACCGCCCGAATTATAATAGGATTGCGTGCGATACCAATCGGTGATAATCCAATTCACTCTCTTAACTTCGCCTATACCGCCTAAAACGATAATTTCACGCATCTTTCTATACAAGCAATTCGTGCGTTGATTAAACATCATTGTAAACAACGCCTTCGATTCATCAGCCACTGCATTCATTTCTTTGACTTGTTTTGTGTAAACACCCGCAGGCTTTTCGCAAATCGCCGAAATACCTTTCTTTAATGCTTGAATTACCAGTCGAGGATGATCATAGTGCGGAACAGCCACTACAACTGCGTCAACGTCCGCTTTTTCAATGAGCTCTTCACCCGACGCATAGCATACAATATTGCTGTCAGGGTACGTTTCTTTGACTTTGTTTCTTTTCAATTCGCTAATATCGGCAATCGCTGTTACGACTGCGTTTTCAACGCTACCGTCCATAAAGAGTTTCAAGTGGCCCGAACCCATATTGCCAACACCAATAATACCGTACTTTACCGTTTTCATACTTTTTCAAAGCCTCCCGTTACTTCCTTATAACCTGCTTTCACCAAAATCTCTTTGATTGCTTTTACTGCACAATCAAATGCTTCGTTGTTGCTTGTAAAATGGAATTTATGCTTCATTTCGCTATTGTCAATCGATGCGTATGCATCAAATACAGCCAAATGCGGTTCCAAGGTAAGCACTTTATCCCCTTTCATTTTTGCAACAAGCTCATCAATATGTCCGTCGCCATATCCAGCAGGAACAAGTTCCCCCGTTGCAACGATTACATCTTTAATGTGGAAATAATCCGTCTTATCAACAAGCGCAGCAATCGTCTTTTCCGCAGGCTCTTCACATTGTAAATAGTTCGCAGGATCGTAAATGTATTTCAAGCCGTTTACGCTCCTCATAATATCTTGCACTCTTTCCAACGTATCGCCGTAAATATCCTTTTCGTTTTCGTGATACAGTTCTACGCCGTATTCCTTTGCAACATCTGCCATTTTCTGCAAATATGCCATTACGATTTCACGTTTTTCGTATGCATGAAAAAAACTAAACATACGAATACGAGTCGTACCGAAAATTTTTGCCAACTCACACACGTGGCGCACATCCTTCATATAAGCATCTATATCAACGTCAATACCAACTTTACCAATAGGAGAGCCGATAGACCAAACGGCAATACCATTCTCAGCCAAGATTTTTGCATATTCTCTTGCTTCGTCCAAGGAAAAATCTCTTACGTTTTTTCCTGCGATGCTTCTAAGTTCCAAATAAGGAATATTATTTCTTTTCAACGCCGCAATTTGGCCAGCCAAACTGCTTTCTGCTTCATCCGCAAATGCACACAATTTAATCATCATCGAACCCTTCCTTTAATTTTTTGGATATTTTGCGTTAATTTCTCTTATTTTATCTTTTTGCTTTGCCGTCAATTTATCCGAACGGTCGTAACGGTAGAAACCGTTTTGTTCTTGCTCGATATCGTAGAGCTGGGTATAACAAAATCCCGAGATCTTCTTGCAATCCGTTATCAAGGCTATCAACTTTTCATAATTCTCCACGAACGCATCCGCATCCGTTTCGCCTTCTCTATACCCCCAACCGCCTTCTTGCAATTCCGTTTTTAATACGGCACCGCCGCATTCACTGATAAGCACGGGACAGCCTTTTTTATAGTGGCTTTCTTCCCCAGCACACTCCAAGAACTGCACCTGGATTTTATCCTCATTCGTCAGTTCATCAAAACATTGTTTCAGCTTTTCCAAACCTTCATAACAATGGAAGTCAAATACATCCGTTTGATTGCCGTGATGACCGCCGCTAACGTCAATAACGGGACGAGTCGTATCAAACAGCTTGGTAAATTGATATATCGCATCAATAAAACGAATATCGCGCTTCTGGTCGTGCGTTGTCAATGCGCCCCACACCTCATTCAAAGGACACCAAAGAAGTATGGACGGATGGTTGAAGTCGCGTTTCATCGCTTCTTCCCATTCCGTAATGAATTGTCCTACGCCCCCAAGTGTGGAATAATCCACACCCCAACTGGGCATCTCACCCCACGTCATATACCCTTTTTTGTCACAAAGGTAAATCATTTTTGGATCGAATATCTTTTGATGCAATCTTGCACCGTTAAAGCCCAAACACAAACCTCTATCAATATCCGCCTTCATTGCCTCCACGGACGGCGCAGTCATAATCCCATCGGGGAAATAGCCTTGGTCGAGTACTAATTTTTGATAGATTTTCTCTCCGTTTAAGTAAAAATCATACCCTTTGTATTCGACCTCACGAAGCCCAAAATAAGAATACACCGTATCTTCCTCAAATTGAATAACTACGTCATATAATTCGCCTCGTCCAAGCGACCACAAATGCGCTTCATCAAGAGAAATTTTCACCTTGTCGCGATATTTCATTTCTCCTTCAGCAAAACCCACCTTTTTTCCGTCGTATTCTACGGTAATCGCATACCTGCCATTGCCATTTGTGATTAAATCAACGGTAACAGACGTATCCTTCACGCTCGGATAAAAATAAAATTCACGGATTTTTTGTTTAGAAACGTGTTCCAACCAAACGTTTTGCCATATCCCCGTGGTTCGAGTATAGAAACATCCCCACGAGTCCTTTTGAAAGGATTGTTTGCCATGCGCTTGGCTGTTTATCGTTTCATCGTTAATAATGAGGAAAAGTTCGTTTTCCCCTTCCTGAACGTAAGCGGTAATATCGAGCGAAAAGGTCGTATGTCCGCCAATGTGCATACCAGCGCATACTCCGTTGATATAAACCACCGTTTTATAATCTACCGCGCCAAAATAAAGCAACGCACCTTCCTTCTTTTTCGTATAGGTGAATTTCTTTTTATAATAACAATTTCGGATAAAATCCGTATTGCCAATCCCCGACAATATACTTTCGGGAGCATAAGGTACACGAATGGGTTGCCAAGTTACGTTGTCGTACGAAAACAACCATCCATCGTTTAAGTATTCCGTTTCTTCACGGATAAAAATAGGATTCGGGAAAGATAATTTGTTCATAACGTTCTCCTGTTTATATCAACTTTCCGTTTTCTAAATACTGTTGCAAGGATAAATAAATCCCCGCAGTCCAACCGAGCATTTCGGGCGTACCGTATTCTTCACCAATACCGATTTTGCCTGTAACCACGTCATACTTTTCATATAAAGCACCCGTCTTTTGAAAAATTTCATCCAAAATGTGAATATATTTTTCCGCAATGCGCCTTGCGGAAACATTATCGCCCACAGCAATCGCCGCCGCTACACATACGTAAAACAAAGGCGCCCAACCATTCGGCGTTGCCCATTGAAAACCCTTTTGCTCAGTTTTCGCGGACACTACGCCATAGGGATATTCAAGCTCCGCAAGCAAAGTTTCAAACCCTGCCCTATCTTTGCTAACCCCTACAAAGTACGGAAAAAAACCTGCGCAGCTATACACTTCAGAGTACTTTCGCGTTGTGCAATCATAGTCGAAAAACACACCGTTTACATCTTGCATACGGGACATTTTTTCTTTTCGTTCCTTTGCGCGTTGCAACCAAAAATCGGTATGCTCCGTATCTATCTCCGCCAACAACATCTCGTCGGCATATAATAAGCTGCTTAAATCCACCGCCGCATATTTCGTGCAACCGTTCGGAAAACGAGGACAAAAATCCCACCCAGATTCGGCTTCCGCCATAATATCTCTACCTCGTTCTACGGTATGCGGCGTTTCAATCCCTACTCTGCGTTCATAGAAATATGCAAACGCAAGATATTCTTCTTCATTGGTTTCCGCATCGTAATGCTCAAAACCATAGGCGTTTGTACGGCGATTTTGCCAGAAAGCATATTCAATTTTTAACGCTTTGATAAAACTCCGCTTTTGTAAGTCGCTTAAATACGCCCAAAGGTCTTTTATCGCCAACCCGAAAAAAGGCGGTTGCGAACGATTCAAAAGCGGACTTCTTGTACCGTTAGGAATATACCCGAACTTCTCAATCAAGAATGCAAAATTCTCCAGATTGTTGATTGCTTGCTGAATATTTCCAGTTAAAATCAAGCCCTTATTCGTAAAATAAGTATCCCAATAATACATTTCTTGAAAGGAATCTTTTATACTGGGAACCGTATAAGGTTTCGGCAAAACCACCAAGTCAGGGTCTTTCCCGTCGCTTTTCCTTGTTGTTTCCGCTATATGCGCGAATATGTACTCTTTAACTGTCATGGAAAGTTATAAACTCCCGTCAAAATACTCTTTTTGATTTAACAAAGTATAGTAATAGATAGGCATTGCAGACCAGCCGTGACAAAGCGTACCCGTATCGCAAAGAGCCGCCGCCCCGTCTTCCGTTTCCCAGAAAGTCGTTGCGCCCTTTTTCAACATTGCAGAATACTTTCTATCTATATCCGTCAAAATAAACTGCTTATATTTCTGACCGTTTACTTTAAGCAAAGCTTCGTACATAAACGTACTCATAGAAAGGGTAATAGGAATAATACAATCAGCTGTTAAAATATTTTCCGCTAATTGTTCTCCGCCAAAACCGCACAAAATTGCCAAGCTGTTACCAAGCGCCGTGTAGAATGGTTTACCTTGCGTCGTCGCTTTATATAAGCCCTTTTCTTTGTCGTAAAAGGTTTCTTCAATCGCTGTCCGCATCTTACTTTCGTCAAAGTCAAACGCCACACCTTTATATTCGCAAAGTTTTTTGTAATGACGAAGGCTGTGTAAGAACATACAATTCAAAATCAAATCGTATTTATTACGCTTTTCATTGGGGTCGGTACGGCTACGATGTTCTACGTCTACACTACCATCCGTCCATTCATAAAAATTCCAGTATGGATAAGGGAACGCATCGATAAGCCCACAATCATCTACGCGAGAAATAAACGTGTTCATTACCCTACTTACCGCGTCAAACGTTTCATCTAAAACGCTAACGTCTCCGCTTCTATCCACGTATTCCGCAAGCTGAATAGCATACGCCAAGCTGAAAAACGGAATAGGAAAATCCATACCCGACGGATAACAAATACAAAGCAATCCGTCCTCTCTAACGCCATGAGAAATCAACGATAAATTAGAACGAACGAACTTAAAATCGTCAAAAGCGCAATACGCCGCCAACATCTCGTTACGAGCGTCCAACGTGTACAACGCTTGCTCACGCCAAGGACAATCTTCAAAATGCTCGTGCATACAAGCACGCAAAGTACGCAAACTTGTATCATAAATTTTTCGGCGAGTTTCATCTTTTAAGAAGTTCGGCTTTATATTGATGGGATAATCCACCGAGCGCACGCCGATATAACGAATGTTTATCGGCTTTTTATAATACACCTGTAAGTATCTGCCTGCAATACGGCGGAAATAGTTGCAATACTTGTTTTCACCTTTTTTCGCCACATATTCTACACTGTAATCCATCGCGTTATTGATGATACGGCGAACCTGGTTGTTGAACAGATATTCCCCATAAGAAATGAGAATTTCCTGCTCGTCCTCACTGTCAAAATCCAAATCAATAAACCCAACCGTTTCTACGCCTAAATCAATCAAATAGCTAGTACCGTAATCAATAATAGAAATCGGTTGACGTTCCCCTACTACCAACTTTTCGTTTGGACGAGGATATAAATTCTTACTCTTTTCTACGACAACAGCTTTGGTAAATTTCCCCTCCGCTGTTCTATTACCATAATATTTAAAGCTCTGACCAAGCTGTACGGTAATCAATTTATTACGATGATTTTCATATAAATTGCAAATACGACAATCTATATTTTCATTTGATTGCACCAAAATATCCCCGTCAGATTTCACCTCAAAAATTACGCCTGCGTTGTCTTTGATATACGTTTGCGTATCGATCCCATAATACCATACAAGCAAAGAAACTTGATTGTTCTCCTGTAAGTATTTAGAGATATTCACACTGTCGTACACCTTATAATCGGGATAATCGGCATATTGACCAAACGCTGCAATTTGCCCATTGATATAAAGTACGTAGTTACTATCTGCAGCAATATTAAAAATTGCCTTTTTATTTTCGGGCATGGCGAAACAGAAAGAAAACTCTACGTATTCGTCGGGAGTATTCTCTCTGTTTTGCCATATCCATTTTGCTTTTTCTAAATCTCTCATTCTATTCTTATTATCCTTTTACTGCCCCGAATAACTGCACGCCGCCGATAATTCTGTTTTGGAATACTACAAACAAGCCCATAGGAATGATACTCATCAACACGCAAGTTGCCATTTGCACGTTTGCTTTGCTGTCCAAATCACTAGAACCAGTAAAGAACTTTTGATACAAGCCCAATGCGAAAGTATACATTTCCTCGTCTTGGATATAAATCAACGGTCCTTTATAATCGTTCCAAACCCCTAAAAATGCATTTGCCGCAATATATAACAAAATGGGGAACACTATCGGGAAATTGATGTAGAACATACGTTGCAATGTATTCGCCCCGTCAATCTTTGCTGCTTCATCCAACGTTACCCCTGACGCCAAAAGGAATTGGCGAACAAGGAAAATATTCATAATACCGCCACCGCAAAATGCAGGGATAATCAACGGCCAATACGTTCCGTAAAGATTTAACTTAACGTAAAGCAAGAAACTAGGGATACCCGTAACCGAGCCGCTAATCATCGTACAAGCAAGAGCAACTGCAAACCAAAAATCTCTACCTTTGAAATTACATTTGGAAAAACCGTATGCGCAAAGGAAGCATGATAAGGGTACACATATCGTATGTGTCAACAAGATAATTGCCGTATTTCCAAGGTATTGAAAGAATGCACCGTCCAACGCTGTTTTATATGCATCAAAGGAAGGACTTGACGACCAAAGCTTTGCCGTAATACTCATAACCTCTTTCGACGTCATAAAGCTGCGAGAAATCATAACGTAAATGGGAAACATGAAAAAGATAGTCAAAATAACGCATACCGAATAAAACAATACGCCTTTCACAATCTTTTCCGTTTTCTTTTTCGTCGCTTTTGTTATTTCCATAAAGCACCTCAATACTGAACCCATTTTTTCGACGATTTAAACGTCAAAAGCGAAAGAGCTGCAATAACTACGGCTTGCAGCCAAGCAAGCGCAGACGCATATCCAAAGTTGAAATCGATATACGCTTCCTTATACGTCAACAAACCATACAACAATAATTTGTTTCCATCACCGCCGTTATAGCCTACAAACAAATATGGCCCAAAGTCGGAAAGTTTACCGCACAATGCCGTAATGAACATATACAACAAATACGGTGTAATCAAAGGAATGGTAATGCTGAACAATGTACGCATATAACTTGCCCCGTCCAATTTTGCAGCTTCATAACATTCATAAGGCACGGAACGAAGCGCAGACACCCAAAGCACCATACCCGATGCCGCACCGAATAACTGGTACAATATGTACGTTTGCATCGAAGAATCGCCGCTTTGGAAAAACTGACTTTTGGGCAGTCCCACCATTTGGAAAATTTGGTTTCCAAGTCCGTATTTAGGGTCAAACACACAGCCCCAAATCATTGTACCCGCAACCGCTGGAATAACGACAGGCAAATACCAAACTGCACGAAGCCAATACATTCCTTTATACTTGGAATTCACAATCAAGGCAACAACCAAGCCTGCAACCATATTTAAAGGCAAACTGATTAAGCCGATTGTAAAGGTTTGTTTCCAAGCGATCCAGAATTTAGGATCCTTGAACGCATTAACATAATTATGAATACCAAAGTTAACACGTTCAAAGCCTCTATAATCCCAAAAGCTATCAAAGAAGGACTGAAAAATCGGATAGAATGTAAACACGAATAAAGCAACCAACATCGGGGCAATACACAGATACCCCGTTATTGTTTCCTTTATAATTCTACCCTTCTTTGTGCTTACAATTTTCATTACTTCATCTCCTGTTCAATTTGCTTGCTATAATGCGAATAGAACGCTTCTACCGTCTGTCTGCCATTGTATTTATCTTTATACAAATCTTCAAACATATACGTATAGTTGTTATAAATAGAGGTGTGCTGTTCTACGGGCTGGAAGTCCTGCAAGAACGTAACCTTGATATCACGTTCGGGATAAGCATAGAACGCCGTATCATCTACTTTAGAATATTTCTTCCATTCAGCATCTTCTTTTTCAAGCAACGATTTCATAACAGGACAAATGGCACCCGATTTAGAGAATTCTTCTTGGCCTTCTTCGGAGAACATATAGCTTAAGAATTTCCAAGCAATTTCTTTCTTATCTTCGGAGCAAGAACTCGTCATACCATAACCTACCGCACCGCAAGCTACGTAAGAATTACCATTGATTTGCGAAGGGAAAGGCAATACTTCGTAATTTACTTCGTACATTTCATAGTTAGGTACGCCCGTTCTAACGCCACCCACAGCAAGACCAAGTTCCCCTGTTGTGATATTTACGTTGCCACCAAAAGACATATACCCTTTCGTTTGCAACGACAGCATTTCATTTAAACAAGCATAAATATTTTCTTCCGTACCGTCAAAGGCTTTACCGTTAGAAGCAAGTTCTACGCCATAGTTTTTAAACATCGTTAAATATACGGGAGCCCAAGAAGGATCGAAGCTCATAGGATAGAAAACATTAATTTCCTGGTTTGCAGCCAATACTTTGTTGGTGTTATCTTTCAAAGCCTGACAAACTTCAAGCATCTTTGCCCAAGTCCATTCTTCCGCTGTAGGAACCGCTACGCCAGCTGCTTGGAACACGTCTTTATTCACGTAAGTCACCAGCTTATCATAGTCGCGAGGGAACCAATAAACCGAATTATCATCCCCTTGTCCCGAACGAGCAATATCAATCATGGAATCCACATACAAGGAAAGATCAATATTATCTCTCGCAATATATTCATCCAAATCTGCATAAATCCCCTTGCTCGTCCAATATGCCGAGGTATCGTCAAATACTTGAATTACGTCAGGTAATTCTCCAGCCATATGCATACGATAAACAGCTTCGTTATACGAACCGGTCAAATTGACAATTTTTACTTTATATCCTTCTGCTTCATATTTCTTTTCAAATGCGTTACGAAGCACTTTTAAGTTTTCACGTTCGCTGGAATTGTTCAAAATACCAACGGTAATTTCCGTTGCGCCCACTTTGGGTTTTCCGCAAGCTGTTAAGCTAAGTCCTGATACAGTCATCAATGCGCCAAGGGCAATCGTAGCAATTTTTTTCATGTTTTTCATCTTTTTTCTCCTGTCATCTAAATTTATTATTTTACGGTTACAGTACAATTTGCAAAAGGTATAGTAACGATAATTTTATCGTTGTTAACCACATAGTCCGTAGTCGCTTTACCGTCAATCAAAACTTGTTCGCTTCCCGAAGGTTTATCGAACGTCAATTTCAGCTTCATATCCCCAACAACACCCTTTGCATTGAGTATCGTGAAAGAATTTTTCGTCATCTTAACGCTGAACTTCAAAGAGCCGACTTCCATATGATTGATTTGCCAATAGGTAAGCTTTTCAGGTAAATTGTGCGTAAATCCAATGATATCCGCTTCCGTTGCGTCAAAGCCGAAGAACCCGTAAGGAATTGCTGCATACATAAGGCTTGCTTCCAAGAATTCACTATCCAAGCCCGCGCCGCCTTCATTACCGCTGCCTTGTACCGTCACAACGTCTTGGCGGTCGTAATATTCGCGGTAGAAATTAATTCCTTCGCCGCCATAGGAAGCCACTTTATCATACCAAGCATTGATTTCTTTCAATCTGCCAAAAGCGTCTTCTACACCGCGTTCTTGCACTCTTGCAACCAAGTCATGATAGCTCCAAGTAATAACCGCACCGCCGTCGTTTACCGAATCGCCGAAACGCAATCTGCCTTCGCCACCTTTTTGATATGCCCAAAGATAATCCTTCTTATTGTCTACCGTCGAATAGCGAGGTGCAAATTCAAAGATATAAATATCGTCGCCCGTCGAAGTATCGCCTTCTACGATTCTATCTCCGTCAATCCAATCCATAATGGATTTCACCTGTGCGTCAGTCCCGATCCCGTAAGAGATTGCCTCTAAGTTATAATGCAAATACCCATAATCGAGTTTATTACCTTCCGCCGTAATACCTTGGATAAATCTGCCCGTTTTTGCGTCCCAGAACCCACCTTTTTCAGACCAATCGTAATCACCATCAACATAAGGCTTTTCGATATTCGTTTTCAAATCGGAAAGTATCGTTTCCAAATCCGTAACCGAATACGTCCACTGTATACGCTCATCCATATTGTAGGGATGACGGATATTTGCCGTGGTGTCCGTAATTCCATATGCTGCCGCCATCTTTTCTACGCCGATTACCGCTTTCAACGCTCCGTAGAAGTTTACGTTCGACCAAAAATTAATAGCAGGCGAAGGAGTTATATCGTAATAGCAGTCGCTAATGCCGTGACCTACTTTATTAGGAATACCGTCATGTCCTTGTAGGTAGCTGATATCCAGCATACCTTGCTTACCCTTTAAGCATTCCAATTCCCACATAATCGCTTGGCGGAGCTTCGCAAGATTATTTTGTAAAAATTCCAAATCTCTACTGGTAGAAGCATATTCGGCAAATGCCATAATATATTGCGACGTAGGGAAAGACTGACGGGTATCGTAGTTCAGCTGGAAATAATTCAATCTAAATTCTATATCCAATGCCTTCCCCTCTTTGGGTTGCACTTTCACCCCTACCGCAGTAAGATTTTGACCATTCCAGTTTTCATTCAAATACATCGGCAACCATGTTCTTGAAGCGGTATAAGCAGTTTGTTCAGGATTTGTGACCGCCCAAGTGGAAAGAGGTACTTCATACCACGTTTCCCCACCGTTTTCCGTTTTCCAAATCACGTAAACTTCTTCCACATCCGAATCCATACCGAATAAATGCAAGTTGTTCAAACGCATATCTAATTCGATAATAGGACAATGTTCCGTAGAATAAGTTTTACCATATAAAAGCGGGAAGTCTTTTGTCTTTAATATTAACGTTTCATCCTTTTCCCCTGCAAATGCTACGTTTAAATAGCCGTTATAGGAAATTTCTTCTCCAGATTGAACGTACCAATCTTCGTTTGCAGAGTTATTAAACTCCCAACCAATACTGTTGCCTTGACTCTTATTATACAAAGGAAAAGGCCAACCAAAAGGATTACCACCTGCAACACCTGACCACATAGAATCCAAGAAATTATTATTTGCGTTAAAAATCATTCCGTAATCGTCTTGCGGTGTTACTTCTAACTGTGTTTTTATAGATGATTCAATGTCTTTTCCGATAATATCATGGTCAAACCAAGACAAACTGCGTTCTTCCCAATATTTTGCGTAGGTCGTACCCGTACCGAGTGTGTTGGTAATGACGCGGTTATCGTTATACCCGATATGTCTTTCCATGTAGCTGTTTAAGAAATTATCCAATGCGCCGTCTGAGCTTTCAAAAACCCGAAGCGCGGTATTTCTTTCCACTGTATCTTCCTTATTATCGCAGGACGAAAAAACAACAATACTGCTCGCGCAAGACATTGCTAATGCAAACGAAATGAATTTTCTCAACTTATTCTTCATCTTTCATCCTCCTTGTGCGACCAACAACTACTGCACCCATAGCCAGCATTACAACTACAAGAGGCATAGACGAAATCGCCGAGCCGCATCCACTATCCGTTTCAACTGGTTCAACGTAATCGGATTTCGGCAATTCCGGATAGTTTCCTTCTACGCCTACGCTTACGTTTTTCCATCCGTTGGTATCTGGCTGTAATTCAAATTTATAAGATTTTTCCGTCTTCCCAAGCAAAGGAGAAACAAAGCCTTCCATAATTTCAAACGTATGCGTATTTCCGTCTGAAATCAAACATTTTGCTTCGGCGTTAAACGTAATTTGGATTGCTTTCGTATCAAACGTATCGCCCGTATAATGGATATCAATCCCCCACGTCTGCATCGCAAGCGTATCTTCTGCTTGCAGCGTTTCACGAAGCGTTTTTCCGTCGTATTTGATATAATCTAAAACGTAATCTCCGATATGATTATCCACAATGCCGTAAATCTTTTCCTCGGAAACTTTCAATGCGCCTTGATTTTTAAGGGCTGCCAAATTTTCTTTGTTTCTGCCTACGTATAACAATCTTTCGAGCGATACAGCACGGTCAAAATAAATGAAGAAGGTTGCCGCACGTTTTCCGTTGATTGTATCGCCGAGAAATTGCAATCTTGAAATGCTGGTTACTTGCAAATCGGTATATTCAAGCGCCGACGTATCAAGAACCTTTCTCCAACCGCCTTGATAATATTCAAACGTAACGTCTTCCGCAACAACAGCGCCGAGTTTGGACGTGAAGCCTGCCTTTACCGTAATGGTTTCGCCTTCCGTTTTTTGGAATAAGAATTCGTCTGCAAGCTCACCGTTCAAGTAAATTACAATGCGTTTATCCGAAGCACCCATATAACCGCACATTTGTACGGTAATCCCTGAAGGGAACGCTTCGCCATCTTTATTTACCGCCGTTTCTTGAATATTTCTTAACGTTTTACCGTTCAAAAGTATGTTATCTAAAATCTCTTCGTAAGAGGGCATATACATAATGGACGTAGGTCCGCAAACGTCATCCCAAAATGCAATCGAGAATACTTGTGTGCCAGGCGTATGCCCGCTATCTTCCTTAAACGTACTAATCGGAGAAACGTCTTTTACTTTTAACGGCTCATTCGTTTTTTCGGGAACCTCTCCCGTCTTGTAAAATTCACCGTGCGCCTGCGAATACGTATAAGAGAACGCAGGAATTGTCACGATAGTCAAGGTTTCCCCTTCGTAATATTCCCAAACCAATTCTTCCGACTCGATTAGCAAATCCCCATAATAAATGGGATCCTTCTCGAAAAGCGATTCCATACGATTGATTTTGAATTGCATTACCAAAGCAAAACAATCTTGCTGAGGATAAAACGCTACGGTATCCAACGTTCCTGCTGAATTAAAATTATACCATTCATGCAAAGATTTTCCGTTGAGCTTTATGTTTGCCAAAACACCAATCTGTCCGCTAGATGCAACAACGCCATCATGCGCAAACGCTTTTTGATCAAACGTAAACCACAAATTGTGGTCTGCTGCGGATGCACATAATTTCAAA
>JAZKZY010000051.1:0-7918 GCA_045612895.1 Candidatus Scatosoma sp.
TTACAGCTTGGTAACGCAGCAGCCTTTGGGCGGTAAAGCGCAATTCGGCGGCCAGCGTTTCGGTGAAATGGAAGTTTGGGCTTTGGAAGCATACGGCGCAGCACACATCTTGCAAGAAATCCTTACCGTTAAGTCGGACGATATCGTAGGCCGTGTAAAGACGTACGAATCCATCGTTCGCGGTGAAAACATTTCCGAACCCGGTATCCCTGAAGCATTCAAGGTATTGCTCAAAGAATTGCAATCCTTGGCTTTGGACGTTAAGGTATTGACCGAATCGGGCGACGAACTCGTAATCCGTGAGGTAGAGGAAGAAGAAGACAACGCAGATACTGCGGCAAGCCGTAGAGAAGCGCTCAAGGACGAAGAGCTTGAAGAAATCGACTTCAACGTGGACGACGATGAAGATGAAGAAGGCGAATTCGACGTTAAATCTATCTTCGAAGAAGAAGGTGACGATGAAGACGGCTTCAACATTACCGAATCGGACGAAGACGATGATTTCGACGACGAAGACGATACCTTCGGTTTCGGCAAGTTGTTCGAGGACGACGAGGACGATGATTCGTTCGACGACATGGACTAAGGAGAGATTACTATGTACGAATTAAACGATTTCAATTCTATTCAAATCAGCATCGCTTCTCCTGAAAAAGTTAGAGAATGGTCTTACGGTGAGGTTACCAAACCCGAAACCATCAACTACCGTACCCAAAAGCCCGAAAAAGACGGTCTTTTCTGCGAAAAGATCTTTGGGCCGATGAAAGACTGGGAATGTCATTGCGGTAAATACAAGAGAGTAAAGTATAAGGGTCACGTTTGTGAAAAGTGCGGCGTGGAAATTACCCGTTCCAAGGTAAGACGTGAAAGAATGGGCCACATCGAATTGGCTGCGCCCGTTTCGCACATTTGGTATTTCAAAGGCGTACCTTCCAAAATCGGTCTTTTGCTCAACATGGGACCGAAACAGCTTGAACAAGTTATCTACTTCGCTTCCTACGTGGTTTTGAACCCCGGTAGCGTAACCGAATTAGAATACAAGCAGGTTATCACGGACAAACAGCTCCGTGAAATCGAAGAAAAATACGGTGATTCTTCCGTAACCGGTCTTAAGGTTGGTATGGGTGCTGAATCCATCCGCGAACTCTTGATGGCGGTTGACCTTGATAAGGAAAGCGAAGAATGTAAGCAAACGGTAAACGAATCTACCGCAAGCCAAAAAGGCCCCGGCCAGAAGGCAATCAAGGCAATCAAGCGTCTTGAGGTAATCGAATCTTTCAGAAAGAGCGGTAACCGCCCCGAATGGATGATTTTGACCGTGCTTCCCGTAATTCCCCCCGATATTCGTCCCATGGTACAGTTGGACGGCGGTAGATTTGCTACCTCCGACTTGAACGACTTGTACCGTCGTGTTATCAACCGTAACAACCGCTTGAAGAAGATGATGGAAATCGGCGCGCCCGACATGATCATCAAAAACGAAAAGCGTATGTTGCAGGAAGCAGTGGACGCGCTCATCGACAACGGTAGAAGAGGTAAGGCATTGTCCGGTCCTTCCAACCGTGATTTGAAGTCCTTGTCCGCAATGCTTCGTGGTAAGCAGGGTCGTTTCCGTCAGAACTTGCTCGGTAAGCGTGTTGACTACTCGGGTCGTTCGGTTATCGTCGTAGGTCCTGAACTCAAAATCTATCAATGCGGTTTGCCTAAGGAAATGGCAATCGAATTGTTCAAACCCTTCATCATGAAGCGTTTGGTAGAAAGCGGTCAGTGCCACAACATTAAGACGGCAAAACGCGCTGTTGAAAAAGCAAAAGATATGGTATGGAACGTTCTTGAAGACGTAATCAAGGACCACCCCGTACTCTTGAACCGTGCTCCTACGTTGCACCGTTTGTCCATTCAGGCATTCGAACCCGTATTGATCGAAGGTAGAGCAATTAAGATTTCTCCCCTTGTCTGCGGTCCCTTCAACGCCGACTTCGACGGTGACCAGATGGCTGTGCACCTTCCTTTGAGTGTAGAAGCGCAGGCTGAAGCACGTTTCTTGATGCTTTCCGCAAACAACATCTTGAAGCTCGCAGACGGTAAATCCGTTATGTCGCCTACGCAAGATATGATTATCGGTGCTTACTATCTTACTATTAAGCGCTGTGAAGAAGGTAAGAAGTACGACGAACAGGGCAGACCTAGCGAGGACGGCGAAGTGTACGTTGCTCCCGTATATTCCTCCGAAAACGAAGCAATCTTGGCATATCAGAACAAGATCGCTCACGAACAGGACGAAATGTACTTGAAGCGTACCGTAGAGCTTCCCGAAGGCTTGTTCGAGGATCTTCCTTTGCCTTACAGATGCCCCGTTGAAAACAAAGAGGGTGAAGCAATTGTTAAGTGCGCAGAAGTTCGTCGCAACGAAAAGACGGGCAAGTTGGAAGTTACCGGTATCATCAAGACGACCATCGGTCGTTTGATCTACAACGACGGTCTTCCTCAGGATTTGGGCTTTGTTAAGAGAACTACCCCCGAATCTTACTTGCGTTTGGAACTTGACACCGAATTCATCGGCAAGGCAAGAGCAATCGGCAAGAAACACCTTTCCCGTATCGTAGAAGCATCGTTCAGAACTGGTAAAGCGCCTAAGGCTTCCTACGTTCTTGACGCAATGAAGGAAAGAGGTTACAAATACTCGACCCTCGCTGCTTTGACGACTTCCGTATTCGACATGAAGACCCCTGAAGAAAAGCAGGCGATCATCGAAAACGCTGAAAAAGAAGTTTCCAAGATTGCAAAGAAATATGCAAGAGGTTTGTTGAACGAAGACGAACGTTACAGCGCAGTTATCGCGCAGTGGGACGCAGCTACCGATAAGGTTGCAGGCTTGTTGAAGAAACAGGGTGAAGAAGATAAGTTCAATCCTATTTGGATGATGGCTGACTCCGGTGCCCGTGGTTCCATCGACCAGATTAAGCAGCTCGCAGGTATGCGTGGTCTAATGGTTAACCCTCAAGGTAAAAAGATTGAGGTTCCCGTTAAGTCCTGTTTCCGTAACGGTTTGTCCGTACTCGAATACTTCATTTCCTCGCACGGTGGCCGTAAAGGTTTGACCGATACCGCATTGAAGACGGCTGACTCTGGTTACTTGACCCGTCGTCTTGTAGACGTATCCCACGAAATCATCGTTCGTGAAGAAGATTGCTGCGCAGGCAGAAAGCCTCAAAGCATGATGGTACGCGCTATCTACGATGCAGTAGGTAAGGAAATTGAAGGCGTTAAGTCGCGTGTACTCGGTAGATTTGCTGCTGAAGACGTTATCAACCCTGCAACGGGCGAAGTTATCGTAGCAATGAACCAGTTCATTGATGAAAAAGAAGCTGACGCAATCGTTGCGGCTGGCTTGACGGAAGTTCCTATCAGAAGCATCTTCGGTTGCTCGTCGAGATTCGGCGTTTGCGCGAAGTGCTACGGTAAGAACATGGCAACGACGTTGCCCGTACAGGTTGGTGAAGCAGTTGGTACGATTGCAGCGCAATCTATCGGTGAACCTGGTACTCAGCTTACCATGCGTACCTTCCACACGGGTGGTATCGCAGCAACGGGCGACATCACGCAAGGTCTTCCCCGTGTCGAAGAATTGTTCGAAGTTCGTAAGCCGAAGGGCTGCGCAACGATTTGCGAAGTAGAAGGCGTGATCAGCATCGACGATTCCGACGGCTCGAAGCACATCAAGGTTATGGATCCCGTAACCAACGAATTGAAGAAAGAATATACCCTTGCTTTCAATGCAGAAATCAAGGTAAAAGACGGCGAAAAGGTTACCCCTGGCGTATTGCTTAACGCTGGTAGGGAATATCCTCAGGATATTCACCACGTACAAGGTGTTAAGGGCGTTCAGGACTACATCCTTGAACAGGTACAATCGGTTTACCGTTCTCAGGGCGTAGAAATCAACGACAAGCACGTTGAAATCATCGTTCGTCAAATGTTGAAGAAAGTACGCGTTGAAAACGCAGGTGACACCAACTTGTTGCCTGGTGAACTCGTAGATATGGTTACCTTCCAGGATGAAAGCGCGAAAGCGATGGCAAACGGCGGCAGACCTGCGCTTGCAAAACGTGTCCTTCTCGGTATCACGAAAGCAGCGCTCGCAACCGATTCCTTCTTGTCCGCAGCATCCTTCCAGGAAACGTCGAGAGTACTCACCGAAGCGGCTATCCGCACGAAGAGAGACTACCTCGTTGGCTTGAAGGAAAACGTTATCATCGGTAAGTTGATCCCTGCAGGTACGGGTACAAAGGCATACAAAAACGTTACCCCTCAATACATCGGCGGTTACAATGCAGCTCCCGTTGCAGTGACCGAAGAAACGGTAACGGAAGAATAAGCGAAAGCATATATATACGCTTGCAACTACGGTTGCAGGCGTATATTTTTTACCAAGGGTATTGACATTTTATACAATATATTGTATAATGTTCACAATAGGGATACTGTGGCGTGTTGCCACGGTTTGGAGGCGGTTATGAGAGATAAAATTGCGGTGATTATCGGTGCAGGACCTGCTGGCTTGACGGCGGCGTACGAGCTGTTGACGAAATCAGACGATATTCAACCGATTATTTTAGAGGCGGAAAATTTTGTAGGGGGCATTTCGCGTACCGCAACCTACAACGGAAACCGTATGGATATCGGCGGACACCGCTTTTTCTCGAAAGACGAAAGGGTAACCAAGCTTTGGACGGAAATGTTGCCCGTACAAGGTCAGCCTGCCTTGGACGACAAGCTCCTTGAAAGGGAAAAACCCTTGGCGGAAAACGGCCCCGATCCCGAAAATACGGACGAGGTTATGTTGGTGCGTGATCGCGTTTCCCGTATTATTTACAACCGAAAATTCTTTGATTATCCCATTTCCTTGAAGGCACAAACCTTTATCAATATGGGCTTGTGGGCGACGATGAAGGCTGGGTTTGGTTATATCGGCAGTTGCCTTAAAAAACGCGAAGAAACCAACCTTGAAAACTTTTACATCAACCGTTTTGGCAAACCCTTGTATGAAATGTTCTTTGAGGACTATACGGAAAAATTGTGGGGCGTGCATCCCCGCGACATCGCGGCGGACTGGGGCGCGCAACGCGTAAAGGGTTTGTCCATTTCCAAGGCGATTAAAAACGCTTTGACCAAGCCGTTTAAGAAGAAAGACAAAGAGGTGGAAACCAGTTTAATCGAGCAGTTTATCTATCCCAAGAAAGGGCCTGGTCAGCTGTACGAGAAAATGGCGGAGGAAATTGTACGCCTCGGCGGTCAAATCCTCTACAATAGAACGGTGAACAAAATTGAGGTGAAAGAGGGAAAGGTGGCTACCGTGTACGCGTTGAATGCGGAAAATGAGGTGGAAAGCTATCCTGCGGATTACTGTATTTCTTCGATGCCTATTAAGGACTTGGCGGAGGCAATCGGTCAGGAAATTGTACCGAGCGAAGTGTACGAAACGGCAACGAAGCTTCCTTACCGCGACTTTATGACGGTTGGTTTGCTGTTAAAGGATTTGAAGGTTAAAAACAAGACCAAGATGAAGACCTTGGGCGGAATCGTACCCGATTGCTGGATTTACGTGCAGGATCGTGACGTGCGTCTTGGCCGTATCCAAATTTTCAACAACTGGTCACCGTATATGGTGCAAAATCCCCAAGAGAAGGTATGGGTGGGGTTGGAATATTTCTGCGCCGAAGGGGACGAAATGTGGACGAGTGCCGATGAGGCTTTCACCAAAAACGCGGTGGAAGAGCTTGTCAAGGTCGGTGTGATTGACAGTCCTGAAAAGGTGCTGGATTCGACGGTTATCCGCGTGAAAAAGGCGTATCCTGCATACTTTGGCGCGTATGCCAACTTTGATAAGGTGCGCGCGTATTTGGACGGGTTTGACAACCTCTTCTGCGTAGGCAGAAACGGTCAGCACCGCTATAACAACATGGACCACTCCATGGTGACGGCAATGGTTGCCGCGGAAGAAATCATCAAGGGCGGTACGGACAAGCAGGCTGTTTGGAGTGTAAATACCGAAAAGAGTTACCATGAGACAAAGACCGAGGAGAAAGCGTAATGGACGAAACTGCCTTGGAAATTGCCGAAGAAAACGCGGATCGCGATAAATACTGGAAGATCGCGCGGAATTGTTTGCTGGAAGGCGCATTGTACGTATGTGTATTTTTGCTGACCTTTTCGCTGTTTCTCTTAGTGAAACCCTTTACTGCGTATTATCATGTGGGGGCGTTTGCAAAGGGGTTGATTGCCTTTGTTTTTGTGGGGTGCGGTGTATTCATCGCGTACATGGGTGCCACAAAACGTTTAACCTCGCGCCATGTCCTCATTCTTTTGTTGGTGGCAGGGTATGCACTTCGCGTAGGGTATATGTTATATACGCCTGCGTCGGTGCGTCAGCATGATACCTATTCGAAAAATTTTAACGGACACGAGGCATACGCTTGGACGTTGTTTGAAACGGGTGAATTGCCTACAATCAACGATTATCAATTTTATCATCCGCCGTTGAATGCCATTGTGCAATCGACGTTTATGCGGATTATGAACGGTTTTTCCGCGTTGTTTGGCGGAAGCTTTATCCCCGACGCATACGCATATGGGAAACCCGAATACGTGGATAACCAGCGTTATTTCTTATTTGCAAGCTGTCAAATCTTGTCCGTTTTGTATTCCTTCATTACGGCGGTAACGCTTGTAAAAATGCTCAGGCTGTTCAATTTCAGCGAGAAAACTTACTTATTATTGACGGCGTTTGTGGTGTTTTACCCTCGCCATATCCAGTTCGCAGGGATGCTCAACAACGACGCGCTCGCGTACATGCTTGCAACCTTGGCGTTGTATTTTGCGTTAAAATGGTGGAAGGGCAATCGCTCGATTGTCTATATTGCGCTGTGCGGTTTGGCGGTGGGGCTTGGGATGATGACAAAGCTGTCGTCCGCCACCGTTTGTTTGCCGATTGCAGGTATTTTCATCTACGAATTTATCCGCACCTTACTCAAAAAAGAGGACGCGTTAAGCTTTTGGAAAATGGTCGTACAGTACGGCTTATTCCTTTTGGTGTGCGCGCCGATAGGACTTTGGTTTCAGGTGTACGCAAGTATTCGTTTTGACCAGCCCTTGGGTTTTGTGTTCTCAAATTTGAATAAAAAATTATACACGGGCAACCACTCCGTTTGGGGTAGATTTGGTATCACTTTTGACCTGACGGAATATTTTGCCTCCCTGTATTGCCGTCCGTTTGAGGGGAATTACAACCTCTTTAACTATGCGTTAAAATCCTCCATTTTTGGTGAATTTAGCTATACGCAAGGGGACGGATGGGGCGCGATTTCGGTGTTGCTCGCATACCTGGGTACGGTATTTATCGTTATTGGCGCCGTTTGGTGTGTTGTGTTGTGGTGGAAAAACCGCAAGGCGGAAAAGGGTTTCTTACGTGAAAATCCTCCCGTAAATCACAAAGACGTGTTGTTTGCTGTGTTGCTGGTTGCATCGCAGGTGCTTTCGGAAATGTATTTCTATTACCAAATGCCTTACGGCTGTACGATGGATTTCCGTTATATTATGCCTTTGATTTTTGGGCTTGCTCTTTCGGTGGGGCTTATTCAGAAAATTTTAACCGCGTCGGGCGGCGAACGCGCCATTCAATTTTGTACCGCATTTTACATTATCGTCGGGGCATTTTTGGTGAGCGCAACGCTCTTTTACACCGTTTGCGGTTAGTGAGGAATTATGTCAGAAGAAAAAACTTTGTTTGGACAAACAAAAAAAGAATTATTTTGGGAAATTTTCCGTTTCCTGCTTGTGGGAGGTACGGCAACCGTAGTAGATTACGCGGTGTTTTACCTTTTCCGTCAATGGCTCCTCCCTGCGAGCTTGATGGATG
>JAZKZY010000052.1:0-10772 GCA_045612895.1 Candidatus Scatosoma sp.
AGCGGTTGAGGGCGAGGCCGGTCTTGAGGCATTCAAATCACTCATAAGAATCTTCTTTGAGGCAGGCGGCGTTGCCGCACAGGGAAACGTGCTTTCGGGTAAGACCTTAAAAGAAGCACAGGAAAACCCCGAAAAATACAAAAACCTGCAGGTTCGAGTCTGTGGATGGAACGTGCTTTGGAATCACATGTCGAAGTCGGAACAAGACGCGTATATTTTACGAGCCGAGAATATAGCGCAGTAGAAAATATGAAGATTTTAACGGAAAAGCGTTGTTATATCGGGGAATGCCCCATTTGGAATGAAACGGAAGACAGCTTGTATTTCACCAACGGTAAACATCGTGAAATTTGCATTTACAATTTTAAGACGGAAAGGCTGATGGTTCGTTCGTTGCCTATTTGGATGTCGGCGGTTGCATTCGACTGTCAAAACCGCCTCATACTTTCTCATACAAAAGGGGTGCATATTTTGGGTGAAAAGGAAGAGTTGCTATCCCTTTATGACGAGGAAAAATACTCGATAAAGCATGCAGGGGATATGAAGGTCGGTCCGGACGGAGCAATTTACGTCGGTACAATCAGCGAAAAGCTTTTAGGCATTTCCGATAAAACGGATGGGAAATTATACCGCATTTCACAAGACGGACAGGTGGACATTTTGTTGGACGGGTTAATACTTTCTAACGGGTTAGACTGGTCCATGGATGAGAAAAAGTTCTATCATGCGGATACAGGTATGGCGCTGATAAAGGAATATTTCTTTGATAAAAAAACGGGGAAAATCACGTTTAGTGGCAGGCAGGTACGCGTTGAAGGTGTGGATGGCTTGACAATCGGGGAGGATGGAAACCTTTATGTAAGCTGTGCTTGGAAGAAGTACGTTGCCGTGATAGACGGGGCTACGCTTGCCGTAAAAGAGCATATTCCGTTTGCGGATACCTTCCCGATGAGCTGTGGCTTTTGCGGAAAGGATATGAATATTTTGGCGGTTACAACGGCGAGCGACACGGCGGATATTGCAAGGGATCAAAACGCAGGGTTTACACACTTGATACGGATGCCGATAAAAGGCAGAAAACCTTATCGATTTGGTGCAAATGAGGAAAGATGAAAGGAAGAATTTTTGAGATAAAACGGTTTGCCGTCCATGACGGTGACGGAATTCGGACAACCGTCTTTTTTAAGGGTTGCCCCTTAAAATGTATCTGGTGCCATAATCCCGAGGGGATTTCGGCAGGGGCGGAGCTTGCCTATTTTACCCATAAATGTATCCATTGCGGCGAATGCGTATCGGCTTGTCCAACGGGCGCGCATACGCTTGCTCAGGGACGGCATACCTTTCATCGCGAGCGTTGTATTGCCTGCGGAAATTGTGCAACGGTATGCCTTGGCAACGCTTTGGCGTTTTATGGCAAGGAATACAGCGTGGAAGAATTGCTCCCTCTTTTGTTGAAAGATAAAGAGTTTTATCAAAATTCGGGTGGTGGCGTGACGCTTTCGGGCGGAGAATGTTTATTGCAGGCGGATTTTTGCGCAGAGTTATTAAGGCGATTGAAAGAAAGCGGTATACATACGGCGGTGGATACCTGCGGTATGGTGGCGAGAGGGGCTTTGGATAAGGTTTTGCCGTATACCGACGTATTCCTTTACGATGTAAAAGCGGTCACGGCGGCAACACATCAACGCTGTACGGGATATTTCAACGGACAAATCTTGGATAATTTGGTATACTTAGAGGAACGAGGGGCGGCGGTGGAAATACGCATACCGTTCGTGCCCGAATGGAACGATGAGGAGATAGAAGGGATCGGTGATTTTTTGGCAAAGCGAAAGTGTGTGAAAAAGGTGCGGTTGCTCGCTTATCACAATTTGGCAGGATCAAAATACGAGGCGCTGGGGTTGAAAAATACGTTGCCGCAACGCATACCAACGCAAAATGAGCTAACCATGTACGAGAATATACTAAAAAAATATGGATTGAACGTGGTGAAATAAAGAAAAAGGGCTGACTGTAATAGTCGGCCCTTTTTCTTTATAAGGACAGTGTTAAGACTTGGCGAATTTTAGGGGAATAAAAGGGGGAGAAATCATAATCTTCAAAGGGTATAGGTGAGGGGTATTTTCAAAAAAAGCAGTAAAAAAATTTATTTTTTTATAGAGAATTTTATTACGGGTTTGACCTGAAAAAGGAAGAGGTTATCCCCAAAACCCCCGTTACCCATTACGCTATGGTGAGATATCCAAAAGGAGAATAAAAGGAAGATGAAGAGCTTCGTTGTAAAAGGGAATATATGTCAAACAAAAACTCCGCAAGCGCTCGATTTACACGAAAAGGCATTGCTGTATGGCAAAGATATTATTTATCAACGCGTGCGTAAGACAAAATTCGCGCACGCAGGAGCTGGCAAAACACGTGTTAGACCAGTTGTCGGGTGAAGTGGAGGAGGTAAAGCTGTATGAAGAAAAGCTCCTTCCGCTTGACTTGGCGGAAATGGAAATAAGGGATAAAGCCGCGAGAGAGAAGGACTTTTCTGGGGATACGTTTGCCCTCGCAAAACAGTTTGCGGCGGCGGAAACCATCGTGCTTGCCGCACCTTACTGGGATCTTATGTTCCCTGCCGTTGTGAAAACGTATTTCGAAAAAATAACGGTCAATGGGTTGACGTTTGCTTATGGAGCAAACGGGATTCCTTATGGCTTGTGCCAGGGGAAGAAACTGATTTACGTTACGACCGCAGGCGGGCTGATTATACATAACTTTGGCTATGATTACGTCGCGGCACTGGCAAAGGGTTTTTATGGGATTCCCGAGGTTTTGTGTGTGCGCGCGGAGGGACTTGACATTTACGGAGCGGACGTCACAAAGATTATGGACGAGGCAAAAAAATCTTTTCAAGCTTGAGCTTAGAACCTTTTTCCAACAAGTAAATACATCTTAAAAATATCAAAACGGCTATACCATGTACGTGTTTATGTGCTCATACATGGTATGGCCCTTTCTTTTTACTGTGTCGATCGAAGCTCCTCAATGCCTATAAAAAAGAAGGTTGAGGTTTTCTTTTTTTTGTAAGATTTTAGTTCGGAATCTTGATTTTTTTACTTTATTGTGTTAAAATGGATATGGATAAGTAGTGCGCTTAAAAGGTGAAAATTGAAAGCATAAATAGTTAATCAAGCGCCCGTATGTGGAAATAAATGCAATTTATATGGCAAAGCGAGGAAAATAGAAATGGTAAAACGGATTGAGCGAAAAATAGGAAATGAAACGTACGCCGTCAATCATTTTGATGAGGGTGTAATTTCGGGTAATCCCTATGCGGCTGTATGGTACGTGCCGCCAAAAACACCGCACAAATCAACCTTTTTCAAAATTATGTATATTGAAGAGGGGGCGGCGGAGATAGGATTTTTCTCAAGAAATGGAAACGCAATTAAAAAAGTTTCCGCCTCGGTGAAAGATACGTTTATCATTACCCCTGACGATATCCATTATTATCACGTAAATCCAAAGCTGAAATATAGCCATAAAGATCTTTACGTGTCGGAAGAATTGATGCGTCAATGCTGCGATTTGGTAAGCGAGGATTTGTATGAACGAATCACGGGCGGTGAATATCCCGAAATGTTCCGCCTGTCCACGTCCGCCCTCTCTTCCATCTCCGAAATGATGACGCCGATCATGTTTGAGCCCGTTTCCAAAGTCAATTCCGCAATCCACAAAAGTATCATCGTATATATCTTAGGGCAATACGTAGCCATTAAAGAATGTTTTAACAATTACCCTCAATGGATCAAAAAATTATTGAGAAACCTCGATAAAGAATCCTTCTTGATTTTACCGGTGGAAGAAATTGTAAAGGGTACGGGCTTTTCGCATAGCTACGTGAGCGCGCAGTTCAAACGGTACATGGGTATGTCCTTGAAGAAATATATCAACAAATCCAAGCTGTTTATTGCGGCGGCGATGCTCTCCTCGTCCGATTGTTCGATAGAGGATATTGTGGAAAAGTTAGACTTTAACACCGCGAGCAATTTTATAAACTTGTTCAAGGCGGAGTTTGGCATCACGCCCGGTCGGTATAGAAAAGCCCGTCAAGGTCAAACGGAGTGATTTGAAATAAAATTAAACAAAACAGTAAAAGCGTTGAATCCTTGGTGGTTTAACGCTTTTTTCATACAACAAAAAATCAAAAAGTGTAAAAATATGCAATTTTGGTCAATTTTTTGTATTGACATGAAATATAATATATTTTATAATAGTGTCGCGAGCAGATTCTTAAAAGGGAATGACCTTAAAAAGATGAAAAAACGGACAGTTGAGGATAAAAAAATGATAAAAAAGTATGAAATTCCTGAATTAAAGTTGCAGTATTTGACCAACGAAGACGTACTCACCGAATCGGAAGAAGCGGTGTTTTCAGGCGACGGATGGGTAAAAGATCCGTTCGACAAAGAATAAAAAGGAGGGCAATGACATGTTAAAGACAAGAAGATGGTTATTGACGGTATTGATGGCGATAACGATGGTGTGCGCCGCGCTTTTTGGCATTTTGCAAATGAACGTTCAGCCCAAGAGCGTATCGGCGGCAACCCCGACCGTTGTTTGCCAAGGTATTGCAAACGACGTGAACAACAATATCCTTGAGGAGGGTACTCCTGCAAGATATAGAACGCTGTTGAAATACGACCTTACCTTGGGTACGGAGGCGAACACGACGAACGTAGTTGCGACGACGGGGCAGGGGATTAAACTCAATGGTGTAAAGCTCAGCGAAATCCCGAACGCCCGCATCGATTATGGGCACGGGAAAGGGTATATTCAAATCAAAATCCCGCAGGACTACCAAGATGCGCTTACGGGCGATATCGTTTTGGAAGTAGTTGCAGGTACGACCTTTGAAAATCAAGTTCTCGACAGCTCCAAATTTGCGTTAAAGAGCGGCAAATGGGTGAAAGTTGCGGAAGTATCCTTTACGGGTATTCAATGGAACAACATCGGCTACGGCATTTTTGAAGGGAAACCTGGCGTATTGTTGAATTACAGCGCGAACTTGTCCACGGTTGCTAGTGAAATTAACGGCGGGATCCAGTCTACCAACTTTGCATCGACGGCTGGTGAAAACATGTATTTGGGCGGTATAAAATTATCCGCCTTACCTGGCGCGATCGTTGCTTACCATTCTCAAAACAAACTGTTTATCTATGCGGACAACATGTCTGCGTATAGAACGCTTACGATAAAGTCGAGCACGTTGGTGCTTGATTCGGCTTTACCGGAAACGACTTTGTATTTTAATACCACCTCCAATCAATGGGGGACAACTGAGCCGACGAATTATACGGCCGTAACCTTTACGGGTATTCAATGGAACAACATCGGTTACGCTCCGTTTGAAGGGAAAAACGGCGTATTGTTGGCGTTCTCGGGCAATCTTTCGGCGGTGAGCAGCGAATGGAACGGCGGTGTTATGTTGTTGAACCTTGCAAAAGGCTCGATCGGTGAAAAGATTACGCTCGGCGGTACGCCCTTAAAGGAGATTACGGGCGCGGAAATTTGCTATCACTCCCAAGGTTTCTTGTGGGTTTACGCACCGAATATGACCAATTTGGGAAGACTTACGCTGGAAACGACGAACTTCCTTGACGTAACGTTACCGAACGTGGATTTGTCGTTTAACGGTACGGCATGGGAAACCTACGTAGCGCCTGCGGCGCCTACGGTAGTTTGCCAAGGCATTGCAAATGACGTCAACAACAATATCCTTGAACCCGTTGAATTTGGTAACGTTGAGCCTATGTATAGAACGTTGCTGAAATACGATATCGCGTTGGGTACTGCGGCGAATACGACAAACGTAGTTTCTACAGTAGGGCAGGGTATTAAGCTCAATGGCGTAAGATTGAGTGAAATCCCGAACGCCCTCATCGATTATGCGCACGGCAGTAAATATATCCAAATTAAAATCCCTCAAGAATACCAAGATGCGCTTACGGGCGATATTATCTTGGAAGTGGTAGAGGGTACGGCCTTTGAAAGCCAAATCCTTGACGCGTCGAAATTTATTTTAAGAAACGGTCAATGGGTAATCCATAAGCAAAACCCCGTATCCTTTGTGCAAATTCAATGGAATGACATGGATTACGATTTCTATGGCGGTAAGAAGGGCGTTTTGTTGAACTTCAGCGAAAATTTGTCTTTGGTAGCCGATGAAATCAACGGCAATATCCGTCCAACGAACTTTGCTTCTACCGTTGGTGAGCATATCTACCTTGGCGGTGTGAAATTATCCACCCTTCCCGGTGCGCTTGTCAGCTACCACTCTCAAAATTTCTTGTTCATCTATGCGGACAATATGTCGATGTATCGAACGCTTAAGATTGAAAACGGTACCTCGATACTGAATGCGATTCTCCCCGAGGTGAATTTATATTATGGCGTAAATCAATGGTCGACCACGAAACCCACGGGCTTTGCTGAGGTGAACTTTACGGGTATTCAGTGGAACAACATCGGTTACGCTCCGTTTGAAGGGGAAAACGGCGTATTGTTGGCTTTCTCGGGTAACCTTTCCACGTTGAGCCAAGAATATAACGGCGACTTTATGACGGCAAACCTTGTCAAGGGCAACATCGGTGATAAGGTGAAGCTTGGCGGTACGGCGTTGAAGAATATCGAAGATGCGGAAATTACTTATCATTCCCAAGGTTTCTTGTGGATTTATGCGCCGAATATGACGACGTTTGGGACGCTTACCCTTGAAACGACGAATTTCCTTGACGTTATCTTGCCTGATGTGGAACTTTCCTTTAACGGCGCGAAATGGGAAACCTACGTAGGGGAAGTGGAGCCTACCGTTGTATGCCAAGGCATTGCAAACGACGTAAACAACAATATTTTGGAAACGGTTGCGCAGGGCAATCCCGTCCCTAGATATAGAACTTTGCTCAAATACGATATTGCGTTGGGGAACACGGCGAATTCGGTAAACGTAGTTTCCACCACAGGTCAGGGCATTACGTTGAATGGCGTAAAGCTTTCCGAAATTCAACACGCGTCCATTGACTACGGACATGGTAGCAAGTATATCCAAATTAAGATTCCTCAGGACTACCAAGATGCGCTTACGGGCGAGATTGTTTTGGAAGTAGCGGCAGGTACGGCATTTGAAAACCAAATCCTTGACGCGTCCAAATTCGTTTTGAGAAACGGTCAATGGGCGCCTTATAAAGAACCCGAACCCGTAAAATTTGCGGCAATCATGTGGAATAACTACGGCGCGGACGTTTACGAGGGCAAAAACGGTGTATTGTTGTCCTATTCGGAATATCTTTCCAACGTACCCAAGGAAGTAAACGGGGAAACCAAGTTGGTGAACCTTGTCGATACGCAGCTTGGTGAAAAGGTGAAGTTGGACGGCGTTGCACTCAAAGACATTGAGGGTGCGGAAATCGCATATTTCGGCACTTCGTTGTTGTGGATTTATGCGCCGAATATGACGGCTTATAAAGAATTGACGGTGGAATCCACCGACCTTATGGTGGCAATATTGCCTGATACACGCCTTGCATTCTTTGGTACGGAATGGGCGGAAAGCTACAAGCTCACCCATACGGTAAACGGTGTAGAGAGGATTTCCTACGTAAGAAAGAACGGTAAAACGCAGCTTGGCGCGAAATATTACGCCTCGTTGTTTGCGGAAGAAGACTTGGCTGTAAAGCTGATTTCTTTCCAAGTTGGCGATACCATGTACGGGATGAACGATACTTTGTTGGTAAACGGCGACATGTCCATTACGGCCACGGTGGTGGGTTATCAAACGACGGAAGGCGCGGCTGTAAGATTGTTGACGCCGACGGGTATTCGATATGAAACGAAGATTGATAAGGCTGCTTACGATTACCTTGTAGGGCTTTACGGCGCGGAAAATATCGAAACGGGTACGTATATTCTTCCTAGAAACTACTTAGGGCTTACGGCATTCGAGGATTATTTTGCGGACGAGTCCAAAGTGGAAGGTGAAGATTATGTAAAAATCGTAAATAACGGTTTCTACAATACCCAAACGGCGGAAACGGACGGCTACTATATGTATTACGGCTCGTTGGTAGATATTTTACCGCACAATTATACGACGGACTTCTTTGGTATCGGGTACATTAAGTTCTCCGACGGTACGAATGAATATATCATAT
Source organism: Candidatus Scatosoma sp. (assembly GCA_045612895.1). Classification (GTDB taxonomy): domain Bacteria; phylum Bacillota; class Clostridia; order Christensenellales; family Borkfalkiaceae; genus Scatosoma. The sequence goes on from JAZKZY010000052.1 coordinate 8,196, forward strand.
ACGGCGGAAACGAGCTGGAAATCTATACGAGATCTATATACGAGGTTTCGCAACGCGCGTATAAAGATTATGACGTGGGTACTTCGAAGAAGAATGCGTTGAAAGGCTATATGGACGGCGTGCTTTCGCTCGTAAGCGGTGAAAGTGGGTTGGAAATTGCAGATATTTCGGACGTTGCGCTTGGTTACACTTCTCCTTATTCCAAGTCTTACGACAGCGCAAGCGGTGAATATACGATTAACGGCGCATCCGAGATTAAATCGGTACTTTTGAATGGCGGAAAGATGTCGAATGGTACAAATATTATCAACGTAAACGGCGCGGTGTACAAAATTGCGGATTACGAGTTGGATGCAACGGCTGGTTCCTCAACGGCAACGTTTAAGCTTTTGCCTGATGCGGAAGCGTCGAATTTTGTGGATTTCATGGTGGAAATTCCCTCCGATAGAGAAGTAAGAATTTTACAGCTGACGGATACGCAAATTATTGACGCATCGCAAGCAAGAACGGCGGATCGTTTGAATGAGATTATGATTCAAATGTGGCAGCGCGGGAAGATAGATCAAAATTGCTTTAACTATATTGCCGAGCTTGTTGAAAGGGAACGCCCTGACTTGATCCTTTTGACGGGGGATATCGTTTATGGCGAATTTGACGACAGCGGTATCATTTGGACGAGAATTATCGAGTTTATGGATTCGCTTGACATTCCTTGGGCGCCTATTTTCGGTAACCATGATAATGAAAGCAACAAGGGTGTTGCTTGGCAATGCGAGCAGTTAGAGAATGCGGAAAATTGCTTGTTTAAGCGTGGCAGCGTTACGGGTAACGGCAACTATTCCATCGGGCTTGTGGATGAAAACGGTAAAATTAGACGTATTATCTATATGCTTGACAGCCATGGCTATTTGCGCGGCGCAGGCTTGGAACAAGACCAAATTGACTGGTTTAAGGGCGTAGCGGCGGCGGTTGATACGGCATACGGTGAAGCAGTTCCCGCATTTGCTTGTTATCATATCGCTTCGGAGGATTTCCAAACGGCATTTGTCAACAAATATGGCTATGCTGTGGGCGAAACGTTCAACCTTGACGTAACGGGTAGAGACGGTGACTTTGGTCAAAAGAATGAAAACTTGTCCTTCTTCCAGACGACGCTTGCTCCCGATTTGAAAGCGGCGCACGTAGAAGGGGTGTTCGTTGGTCACGACCACGTGAACAATTACTCGATTGTTTATGACGGAATTCGTTATACCTACGGCACGAAGACGGGCGTATACGATTATCACAACGGCGCAATGGTTGGCGGAACGCTGATTAGAATGACGGCGGACGGTCAATTTGAGGTTGCGCATAAGTATCTCGATATCAATGCAATGGAAAATAGAGAATCCGCTTCGATGACGGTGACGTTTATGTCCGACCTTCACTTTGACAGCAACGATTACGGTGATTTCCATTGTACGGATGCGGCTGAGAAATTGAGCCATATCATCAATGAAACGCAAAGCAGTAGATTCTACGTGAACTTGGGCGATACGGTAAACTCCTTGCCGAACGGTCAATTAAACAACTTCTACGATGCGATGAGCGCGATGAAATCGCACAACCTGAACATTTACAATTCCGAAGGGAAGGGCTATACGGAAGGCAATAGAATGATGTATAACCTCATCGGTAACCACGAAGCGGCTTATACGGATAAGAGCGCGTTTAAAGACGGCGCGCCTTACGTGGAAGGCATCGGTAGTGCGGCTGTATTCAAGCAAGGCGATTTGATGTTTGTGGCGGTGGATGCGAACTTCACGAGAGATGGCTCTGATGCGCCTGAGGACATCTTGCCTTGCCGAGAGTTTACGATCCCTGACGCACAGATTACTTGGTTGAAAGAGCAGGTTGCGATGCAAATGGACGGCAACGTGAAGGGTATCGTATGGATTAGCCATATCGCGTTGCAGGACATTGATGCGGAATCGCAAGGGAAGCTCCTTGGCGAGTTGAAGGCGTACGGCTTGCCCATGTCGGTGTTTGAAGGGCATACGCATATTGAAGCTTATACCGAGTTGGTTGACCAAACGACGGGTAAAGTATATTGTAAAGTATACACGTTGCCTGCGGTAACGCTTGTTAATGGTTATCCTTACTACAATGTAACGTTTGTAAATGGTGAGGTATGGTACGTTGATAAGCACACGACGGGTACGATTAACGCGAACTAAAGCTGTATAAAAGAAAGGGCTGGCGGTCATCCGCCAGCCTTTTTTGCTCCGCAAATACGCTACGGCAAAATAAAACTCAAGAGATTTATAAAATTTTACAACCAAAGTATTGTGACAGTTGACAATTTGCGCGGGATACGGTATACTTTTATTGCTTGGATTGAAAACGTAAAAGTATTTTGTTGAAGATTAAGAAATAACTGGTTTTTAACCATAGTGGAATAGCAAAGGAGAACAAAAATCCGTGAACGAATTAAAATATATTGAAGATTTTAAGCAATTAGGGTTTGGCTTATTCGTGCATTTTGGCTTGTATAGTATTGTTGGAAAGGGGGAATGGTATTTGCATTTGAATCCCACC
>JAZKZY010000053.1:0-16533 GCA_045612895.1 Candidatus Scatosoma sp.
AGCAACCCGTGATGCTGACCCTTTCTATATCAGTGAAAAGACGAAAGAGGAATTACACGACGCGTACGGCTACTGGAAAGGCAAAACGTGTAGCGACCTTGCAAAATCGAATATGGCGCCTGCCGCTTACGAAGCATTTACCGTACATGGTATGTTTACCCCTGGTAACTACTTCTACAACGGTATCGGTCACGTAAACGTAAACTACGAAAAGGTGCTTAAAAAAGGCTACCGCGGTATCATCGCGGAGGCGCAAAATGCCCTTAATAAGCTGGACGTGAGCGATCCTGAATACGTACAAAGATACAACTTCCTTTCCGCGGTTATCGAATCGTGTGAAGCGGTGGTAGAATATGCGCGTAGATACGCTGTACTTGCGCGTGAAATGGCGAAAAAGGAAAAGGACGAAACGCGCAAGGCGGAATTGATGGCGATTGCCTCCAACTGTATGCACGTTCCCGAATTCCCTGCAAGCAGCTTCCACGAAGCTTGTCAAACCTTCTGGTTTATCCAGATGTTGTTGCAGGTGGAATCGAGCGGTCACTCCATCTCTCCCGGCCGTTTTGACCAGTATATGTATCCTTACTACAAAAAGGATATCGACGAAGGAAAAATTACCTTGGAGCAGGCACAAGAACTTATCGACTGCGTATGGGTTAAATTCAACGATTTGAACAAAGTGCGTGACGCGGCTTCCGCGGACGGTTTCGCAGGTTATGGTATGTTCCAAAACCTCATTGTCGGCGGTCAAAACGTACATGGTATGGACGCAACCAACGATTTGTCCTATATGTGCTTGGAAGCGGCAATGCACGTGCCTCTGCCTCAGCCTTCCATTTCCGTACGTGTATGGAATGGCACGCCTGACGATTTCATGTTCAAAGCAGGTGCGCTTACCCGTTTGGGTACGGGCTTGCCTGCCTATTACAACGACGAAGTTATCATTCCCTCGATTATGGCAAGAGGGCTTACCTTGGAAGATGCGCGTGATTACTGTATCATCGGTTGCGTAGAGCCTCAAAAGGGCGCAAAGACGGATGGTTGGCACGATGCGGCATTCTTCAATATGTGCCGCCCGTTAGAGCTTGTATTCTCCAACGGTGTGGATAAGGGTGTGCAAATCGGTCCCGAAACGGGCGACGTAGCAAATATGCGCACCTTTGAAGAAGTGTTTGAGGCGTACAAAACGCAACAAAGCTACTTCATTAAATTGCTTGTTAATGCAAACAACGCCATTGACGTGGCGCATGCAAAACGTTGTCCTTTGCCCTTCCAGTCCTGTATGGTGGACGATTGTATCGGGCGCGGCAAATCCTTGCAAGAGGGCGGCGCAATCTATAACTTCACCGGTCCTCAAGGCTTTGGTATCGCAAACAACGCGGACGGCTTGCTTGCTATCAAGAAATTGTGTTTTGAAGACGGCAGTGTTACCCTTGCGGAAATGCGTGAAGCGATGCAGGCGAATTTCGGTTATGGTTTGACGGGTAAAGCCGCTGAACGCGTAACGCACGAGGTTGCGTGCAGTCTTGCGGAAGAGGGGATCGGCGTAACGGAAAACGTTATCCGCGCGATTTACCATGAAGTAACGACGGCAAGCGCGATCCCTGCGGAAAAACGCGCAAGATATCAAGAAATCAAGCGTTTGATTGACGAAACTTGTCCCAAATACGGCAACGATGACATCAACGCGGACATGATGGCGCGCGCGGTAGCAAACTCCTACACAAGAGAAGTAGAAAAATACAAAAACCCTCGTGGCGGTGTATTCCAGGCAGGTCTTTACCCCGTATCGGCAAACGTACCTCTTGGCGCGCAAACGGGCGCAACCCCCGATGGTAGATTGGCATTCACACCCGTAGCGGACGGTATCGGCCCTGCATCGGGTAGAGATATCAAAGGTCCTACGGCGACGGCAAATTCCGTTGCTCGTTTGGAACAAGACGTAGCATCCAACGGTACGTTGTTGAACCAGAAATTCCATCCCTCGGCCCTCGCTGGTATGAGTGGTTTGGCGAAGTTCACCTCGCTCATTCGTTCCTACTTCGACCAAAAGGGTATGCACATGCAGTTTAACGTAGTAACGCGTGAAACGTTGTTAGACGCGCAAAAGAACCCCGAAAAGTACAAGACGTTGGTTGTTCGTGTAGCTGGTTACAGTGCACTCTTCACGACCTTGTCGAGATCGCTTCAAGACGACATTATTAATCGTACCGAACAAGGCTTCTAAGTAAGCGCATATATACGGCGCATTTCGGCGTTGCGGCTCCGTGTGCCTTGGTCATGTACGTCTATGTACACTCCCTTCGGCATACTCGTCGCGCCTTGAACTGCTTGTATCTATGCACTTACGATGAGGAACGTATTGCATCGTACTCAACACGCCTTGTCTTGCTCGCAACTCCGCCGCTTAGACGAGTTTCGTACTGTATCTATACCACAACGACAGCGTAGCTGTCAATTCACGCGCACCGCGCGATTCACGCCACAAGGCAATTCACGAAAGCAAAGCTTTCAATTCACTTATACATTATGAGCATTTACGACACCAAAGGCAGAATATTTAATATCCAGCGCTTTTCGATACACGACGGACCGGGTATCCGTACCATCGTGTTCTTTAAGGGCTGCTTTATGCGTTGCGCTTGGTGTTGTAACCCTGAATCGCAGGCGTATGAAATTCAGCAAATGACCGAAAACGGAAAAGTGAAAACCGTCGGTAAGGACGTGACCGTTGCGGAAATTTTACCCGAACTTTTGGCGGATAAGCCCTATTATCGTAGAAGTGGCGGCGGCATCACGTTGTCGGGCGGGGAAATCCTCGGTCAGCCCGATTTTGCAAGGGATTTACTCCATGCTTGTCAAGAAAACGGCTTGCATACTGCTGTGGAATCGACCGCAAACGCGCCGTTTGAGGATATTCAAAAGATTTTGCCTTACCTCGATTTGTTCTTGATGGATATCAAGCACATGGATAGTGCGAAACATAAGGAATATACGGGCGCGGACAATGAACGCATTTTGAAAAATGCAAAGACCTTGGCGGAAAGCGGTGTAGAGCTTGTCATTCGTACCCCCGTGGTGCCTGGGTTTAATGATACGGCGGAAGAAATCCGTGCGATTTCGAAATTCGCGGCGAGCTTGCCTGGGGTGAAAGAGCATCATTTGTTGCCTTATCATCGTTTGGGCTCGGATAAATATGCTGGGCTGGGCAGGGCGTATGCGTTGACGGAGATTTTACCTCCGCCCAAGGAAAAGATGGAATATTTATTGTCCGTAGCGGAAGAGAGCGGTTTGAAATGTCAAATCGGCGGCTAACCAACCTGACGTTGGACGCAGTAAAGTGTCTTATCGTTCGTGTTTATAGATAGCCTCGTTTCTATTCTATTATGGGGCGTGTATTGATAAAAAGAAAGAAAATGTAACACTCATTAAAAGGTCAAGCGAAACGCTTGAAGGAGAAAGTTTTATGGAACTTTTTAATAAAGAAAAACCCGTAATCGTACAAGAATTTGTACCCGGGAAGCAAATTACACTTTGTCATATCATCGCAAACCCTGGTGAAGTGCTTTACACCAAGCTTGGTTTGGATCCTCAGGTGGATTACAGCAAATCCGCTATCGGTGTGTTGACCATTATCCCTTACGAAGGCGCGGTTATCGCGGCGGATATCTCGATGAAGTCGTCGGGCGCGGATATCGGGTTCGTGGATAGATTCACGGGTACCCTGATCATCACCGGCTCCGTTTCTTCCGTAGAATCGGCTTTTACCTCCGTACGTGAATATTTCACCAACAAGTTGCATTACACCTGCTGTGAGGTTACCAAAACCTAATCAAGATGAAAAAGATTATGTTGTTCGGCAGGGTTGCGGCAGGGAAAACTACCTTAACGCAGGCTTTGCGCGGAGAAGAAATTAAATATTATAAAACGCAATACGTCAACTACCTTGATACGGTCATTGATACCCCGGGTGAATACACCGAACGTCGTGAAACGAGCGGCGCGCTTGCGTTGTACGCATACGAAGCGGACATCGTGGGCTTGGTGTTGTCGGCAAACGAGCCGTATTCGATTTTCTCGCCCTGCTTGACGAGTATGGTAAACCGCGAGGCAATCGGCATTATTACGGGTATTGACAAGCCTGACGCGAACGTGGAAAGGGTAAGACGCTGGTTGCAGCTTGCGGGCTGTAAAAAGATTTTCCCCGTATCCGCTTTCACAGGCGAAGGGATTGCGGAATTGGCCGCATATCTCGAAGACGACGAGGATAGAGCGAAGCGTTTAGCGGCAGAAGAAAAGGCGAAAAAAGCGGCAAAGAAGGCCGCTAATGCGAAAAAGAAAGAGGAAACGAAAGCATGAGTAAGACGAAAGTAATCGCATTTGCAAACAACAAAGGCGGCAGCGGTAAAACGACCACTTGTTCCAACGTAGGTTGCGCAATGGCGCAAATGGGGAAAAAGGTGTTGATGATTGACGGCGATATGCAGCTCAACCTCACCATTTCCTTCTTTGACGAGGAAACGGCGTACGAATACGCAAAGGGTGAAAAGAACATTTACCGCGCGGTAAAAGATGAACGCGATTTGAACGATTTTATTGTGGAAACGGGTATTGAGGGGCTTGACATCGTGCCTTCTACCTCCCTCATGAGTTCGATTGAGTTCGACCTTTTTGCAAAATGGCAAAGAGAAACGGTACTCAAAAAGTGCCTTGAACGCGTGCGCGCGAAAGGTTACTACGATTATATACTCATCGACTCGCCTCCCACCTTGGGCGGTTGGGTGATGAACGTAATGTGCGCGTCCGACTACGTGGTAGTACCCGTAGAGGCAAGCCCTTGGGGTTTGTTCGGTTTGGCAAACATGTTCGAATTTTGCAACCAAGCAAAAACGATTGCGCCCAAATTAGAGGTGCTGGGCATTGCCGTAACCAAAGCGGACGAAAGAAAGAAATATTTCAAGCAAACGATGGAAACCTTGAACGAAATGGAAGGGGTACGCTTGTTTGAAAATTATATTCGTGTGGACAGCGCGGTAGAATGGGCGCAGGACAACAGCCAGCCTGTTGTTATGTTCAAGAAAACCAGCAGAAGCGCGAAAGAATACATCGAATTGACAAAGGAGATTATGAAGTATGCCGATCGGTAAAAATGCAATCAAAAGAGTAGAAAACAACGGTTATTCCAAGGTAAAAACGACTGCGCCTGACATGGAAAACAGCAGTGTAATCACAAAACCTGACGAACAGGTAGTGGAAAAGTTGATCGCGCCCGTAGAAGAAAAGACGGTAGCAAAAACGGCGGCGAAAAAACCTGCGGCAAAGAAGGCCCCTGCGAAGAAACCCACAACGAAGAAAGCACCTGCAAAGGACGGCTTTGTACGCGTTGGTTTCGGCGAGGATATGCCTTACTACCTCCTTTAATAGGGATGGCAGGGCTGAAAATATGGTATAAATACGGAAAAACAGGCCAGGCGTAAGGCGTGGCAAGGTTTTTCCGTCTTTTTTATAATAATTAAGGAGCAAAAAGATGAAAGAAGTTGAAAAAATCTATCGTTGTATACCCTTTTGGTCTTGGAATGACGAGTTAGACGAACAGGGTTTGGTAGATCAGGTAGAATGGATGAACGAAAACGGCGTGGGCGGTTTCTTTATGCACGCGCGCGGCGGTTTGAAAACGGAATATTTAGGGGAAAAATGGTTTGACTGCATCAAGGCTTGCTCGGAAAAAGCAGAAGAACTTGGTATGGAAGCGTATGCTTACGATGAAAATGGTTGGCCCAGCGGTTTTGTTGGCGGCAAGCTTCTCGAAGACATCGAAAACCATGACAAATACATCACCTACAACATCGGTGCGTACGATGAAAAAGCGGACGTTTCCTATGATATGTCGGGGGCAGGGTTGCGTCGAATCAACGAACCTTGTGAAAATTGCTTGAACGTATATATTCATTATGCGGCTTCTACGGCGGATATTTTGAACGGTGAAGTGGTGGATAAGTTCATCGCAATGACGCATGAAGAATACAAAAAACGTGATACCTACAACCTCAAAGGTTTCTTCACGGACGAACCTCAATACTATCGTTGGGGCACCCCTTACACCAAGGTCCTTGCACCCTATTTTGAAAAGGAATACGGGGAAGATATCCTTGACAACCTTGGTTTGTTGTTCGTGGAAAAGGAAGGCTACCGCGCGTTCCGTTACAAATACTGGAAAGCAATGCAGGCGTTGATGCTTGAAAATTTTGCAAAGAAAGTATATGACTGGTGCGACGAAAGAGATTATAAGCTCACGGGTCACTACGTAGAAGAAAACAACCTTGGCGCGCAAATGTGGTGCTGCGCTGGCTGTATGCCTTTCTATGAATACGAACATATCCCTGGCATCGACTGGTTGGGTAGAAGCGCATGGAAATCCATCGCGCCTACGCAGGTTGCCAGTGTTGCCGCACAGCTCGGTCAAAAGCAAATCATCACCGAAACCTATGGTTGCTGTGGTTGGGACGTTACCCCTCAGGAATTGAAGGAAATCGCGGAAGTGCAATACGTTGACGGCGTAAACCTTATGTGTCAGCACTTGTTGCCCTACACCGAACATGGTCAAAGAAAACGTGACTATCCCGCGCATTACTCGAAGGTAAATCCTTGGGTTAGAAAGAACTTTAAGGAATTCAACGACTACTTCTCCTTGCTTGGTAAGATGCTTGCGGAAAGCAAAGCGCTCGTAAATACGGCGATTTTGCATCCGATTCGCAGTACCTATTTCAACTACAAGCGTGAAGAAGAAGGGCATGGCATCGCGGAAATCGACAACGGCCTCTATGCGGTAGAAAGAGAAATTTCTTGGAGACAAATCCCTCACCATTACATAGACGAAACTTTGCTTGCAAAATACGGTAAAGTGGAAGGTAAGCAGCTTATCGTAGGTAAGTGCGCTTACGATTTCATTATCCTTCCTGTGATTTACACGATGGATAAAACCACCGAAAAGTTACTCTCTGAATTTGTAAAGGCAGGGGGCAGGGTCTTGTTGACGGCTGAAAAACCCACCCACGTGGAAGGGGAAGAATTCAACTACGACTACCTCGAAACCAACGTTACGTGGGAAGAAATTACGGCTGCGCAGCCTTACACGGCGGATAAGACGGAAGAGCTTTATTCCTGTATCCGTACGGACGAAGAAGGAAACACCTTCATCTATGCGTTGAACCTCGGCGCGGATAAGGACGTGCAATTTGCCGTTAAGGGCGGCACTTCTTTCCGTTCCTACGACATCTTGAAAGACGAATACACCGTTATCGGTACGAAGGTGCATTTTGATAAGGGTCAATCGTACATCTTGTACGTAAGCAACGAAACTCCCGTTGAAAAGAAAGCGTTAAAGCCCATAACCTTGGGTAAGGAATTCACCGTTGTAGGCACGCCTCAAAACTACATTTTCTTGGACTATATCCGTTATTCGAAAGACGGCAAGACGTACAGCGAACTTTTGCATCACATGGGTATTTTCGATATCCTTTTGAAAGAAAGATATGCAGGCGACCTCTATTTGAAATATGAGGTGAACGTGGAAGAAATCCCCGCAGATTGCTTGTTGCTTGCGGAAGACACTAACACCGTTTGGGTGGAAGTGAACGGCACGCGTGTTGAAAATTGCGGCAGATCCGAGGTGGAAACGCCCCTTTATAAATACGACGTTGCCGGCTTGTTAAAGCAGGGTAAGAACGAAATCGTTGTGATGATGAAGTACTTCCAGAGCGAACAAGTTTACTACGCATTGTTCGGCGAAAACGTAACGGAAAGCTTGAAGAACTGTCTTGCATACGATTCCGATATCGAAGCAATCGCATTGAAGGGGTCTTTCGGTGTATATGGCGAATTTGAACAGGGTAAAGCGGCAAACGTTGTTTTGGGTAAGAACTTCCGCGTTAGCAAACAAAACAAGGTGGTTACCGACCTCGTAGAACAGGGCTATCCTTTCTTCTCGGGCGACATTACCTTGAAGCAAACGATCAACGTGACGGATACCGATTGCGAGTTGGTGATTGACGATAGATTCCAGCTTTTGGAAGTAAAAGTAAACGGCGTTGACTTCGGTATGTGGATGTTCGGCAAGCGTTTGGATATCTCCAAGGCATTGAAGGTTGGCGAAAACGAAATCGAAATCGTATTGACGGTCGGCAACCGTAACCTTTTGGGTGCTTTCCATACCCGCGAGCAGGAAAACTTTAGCGTAGGCCCTTACACTTGGGAACGCGCTGGTACCTGGACGGACGGTAAGAGCCCTTACGTAGTAGATAGCTACGCACTCGTTAAAACTTTGGTTTAAGACAAAAAATAAGTGGCGGCAATCGTTTGATTGCCGCCACTTTTTCTATGTTGAAAAATTAAGCAAAAAGCAAAGAGGGGATAACCATGGTCGCGATGACCAACACGCCAAGTCCGATACGGTACCAGCCGAACACTTTGAAATCGTGTTTTTTTACAAAGTTCATCAAGAATTTGATTGCCACGAGGGAAACGGCAAATGCCACCGCCGCGCCGATGAGAAGATAACCCACTTCCGCACCCGACATCGTGCCTGTATCCAAGAAGAATTTTAACAACTTCACTGCGCTTGCTCCAACCATGGTGGGGATTGCCAAAATGAACGTAAATTTTGAAGCGGTTGTTCTATCTAAACCGAGCAACAATGCGCCAAGGATGGTAATGCCAGAACGCGAAGTGCCAGGGATTGCTGCTAAAATTTGGAAACAGCCGATTAAAAATGCGGTTCTATAAGAGATAAACGAAGTATCCGTAATGGTAGGCGTCTTCTTCTTGTTATAATTTTCTATGACGATAAAGAGGACACCATACAAAATCAAGGTGAGAGAGATGAGGGTGGGTTCCACCAACTCGTGCTTTTCACAAAGGGTTTCAAATAAGTAGTCGGGAAGAAGGGCAACAACCGCAGGAATACAAGCAATCAAGACCTTTACCCAAAGGGAAAAAATATCTTTTTTCCAGACAATGCGTTTCCGCAAAGGAATGGGGGTGCTGTCCGCCTCAGTTTCCTGCTTTTTATGAAGACCAAAGGGGAAAATGTCCTTCCAGAATAAGAAGACTACGGCAAAGATTGCGCCTAATTGAATCACGTATTCAAACATTTCCATAAAACTGTCGGAAAGGTCGCTTGACCAAAAGGCGTTGAGCAGTTTCATGTGCCCCGTACTGGATATGGGCAACCATTCGGTGATGCCCTCTACAATCCCCAAAAGGATGACTTTTAAAATTTCAATAAATTCCATTTGAACGTCCTTGCAACTTAATATGTTAACATTATAACATTTTACCGTGCTAAAGTCAATAATATGCCGAATAAAAAGAAAATTTTACGCATTTTTCGTGAAAACTTTTCATTTTACTATTGCAAAGTATCAAAAAATATGGTATAATTGCTTTACAATAGATAAAAATGACGGGGGTACTTTGCGCCAAATTTATCAAATTCTTATGAAGGAGGTACCTAAATGGCACAAGGTACAGTGAAATGGTTTAACGCGGAAAAGGGGTACGGATTTATCGCCGGCGATGAGGGCGGCGAGGATGTATTCGTACATTTCTCCGCGATTAAAATGGAGGGGTATAGACGTTTGAAAGAAGGTCAGAAGGTTGCGTACGAAACGGAGCCTGATCCGAAAAACCCTGAAAAATTGCGTGCAATCAACGTGCAGGCATTATAAAGAAGATAAAACCGCGCCGAAGCATACGCGCGGTTTTGTTTTTCCAAAAAACGCGCGTCTTTTTTTTTCGTAGAGTTGACAAACAAGATGAGATGATGTATAATTTATCTCATAGAGATAAAAAGCCAAAAGGAGGGTGCTATGTATCCGCGTCCTATACTATTTGGCGTGATGGGTATATACGACATTTTGTTGGTGGTAGGCATCGTGGTGTGTATGTTTGCCGCTGACCGTATGGCAATCATGCGCAAATTTTCGGTAAAATTACAAAAAGTGCTGATTATTGCCTTTATGGTGGCAATTATTTTCGGCTTGTTTGGCGCAGTATTTTTCCAAGCTATTTACAACGCAATAGAAACGGGGGAATTTGTCCTGAATCAAAGCACGGGCATGACCTTCTACGGCGGTTTGATTTTTGGTGTAATTTCCTTTTTGGCGGTTTGGTTTGGCTTGGGCGCTGTATGGTGCAAAGAGGGCGAGCCGAAAAAGAAATTCGGCGCGCTCGCGGACATGGCTGCTTGTTTAATCCCTTTTGCCCATGGGTTGGGACGACTTGGTTGCCTTTTCGCTGGCTGTTGCCATGGCGCGGATACCGATCAATGGTACGGCATCACTCATTATGCCTTGACAACGAATGGCGAATTGATCTCTTTGGGGAAGAAAGTACCCATTCAACTGTTTGAAGCGTTGTTTTTGCTGACGTTGTCGGCGGTACTTTGTTGGTTGTTCTTTGCAAAATTCGGTAAAGAGAACAAGGGAAGATTCCCGTTGTTGCCGATTTATACGGTTGTGTATGGCGTGTGGAGATTTTTCATTGAGTTTGCGCGCGCGGATGAGCGTGGGGAAACGATTATTTCCGCGTTGTCTCCCTCGCAGTTGATTGCAATTATTATGATTTTGGCAGGGGTTGCGTATTTTTGCGCTTGGTTTTTCCACCGCAAAAAAATACCCTTGGAAGAAGCTGAAAAGGAGTAAATGATGGAACAAATGGAAACAATGCAACAATTTGAAGCTATTTTTGGGGCAAAACCGGAAGATTTGTTCACTGCGGCAGGCCGTATCAACGTAATCGGTGAGCACGTAGATTATTGCGGCGGTAAGGTATTCCCTGCGGCGCTGAATTTACGTTGCAACGTGTATGGCAAAAAACGCGGCGGCAATACCATTCGTATGGCATTCCGCGGGATTGACGGCGTTGTGGAGCTTGACACGACGAAGCTCGACGCTTACAAACATTTGAAAATCGGTAACTACCAAGCAGGGGTGGCTTATTTCTTGCAGGAAGAGGGGGTAGAAATCGTTGGGTGCGACTTGTATTACGATTGCACCGTACCTTTCGGCAGCGGTCTTTCCTCGTCCGCGGCGATTGAGGTGGCAACGGCGGTGACCTTGTGCGAATACGCAGGCGTTGCGTATGATAAGGTAAAGCTTGCCCTCCTTTCTCAAAAGGCGGAAAATAAGTACGCAGGGGTAAATTGCGGCATCATGGACCAGTTTGCCTCCGCTATGGGTAAAAAGGAACATGCGGTGTTGCTTGATTGCGCCACGTTAGAATACGAGTATGTACCTTTACAGCTTGGGGAATATTGTCTTGTGGTGGCGAATTGCAACAAGCCGCACAACCTTGTAGAAAGCAAATACAACGTGCGCCGTCAAGAGGTTGAGGCGGCGTTGAAAACCATTCAAACGGTGTTGGACGTAAAATGCTTGGCGGAGGTTACGCCCAAGCAATTTGGCGAGGTTAAATACCTTTTGTCGGGCGTAATGTCAAAGCGCGCGGAACACGTGGTTATGGAATGCGCGCGTGTTCATCAAGCGGTAGAGGCGCTCAAGAAAGGGGACATCGTAGAGCTGGGTAGATTGTTGAATGAAAGCCATTACAGCTTGCGCGATTTGTACGAAGTAACGGGTAAGGAGCTGGATGCGCTTAGCTCGTTTGCGCGCAACGAGGTGGATTGCCTTGGCTCGCGTATGATCGGCGCAGGGTTTGGCGGATGTACCATTTCTATCGTAAAAAAGACGGCGGTAGAGGGCTTTATCCGTCGTGTCGGTCAGGCATATCACGATGCAATCGGCTACAAAGCAAGCTTTTACGAAACCTCGATTGAGGACGGTGTTACGGTACAAAAATTATAAAAAGACGGGGGCAGGTACGCGGTGAAATACATTATTGCATTAGACCAGGGTACAACTTCTTCGCGCGTTGCGTTGGTGGACGAGCAAGAAAATATCAAGGCGTTACTCAACAGAGAGTTTCCGCAAATTTATCCCGATGAGGGGTGGGTGGAACATGATCCGATGGACATTTGGTCCAGTCAATACGGCGTTATGATGGAGCTTTTGGCAAAGTGTAACGTCGCGCCTGAGGAGGTCGCGGCAATCGGTATTACCAACCAGCGTGAAACGACGGTGGTATGGGAAAAGGCGACGGGAAAGCCCGTTTACAACGCCATTGTTTGGCAGTGCCGCCGCACGGCTGATCGCATTGTCGAGCTGAAAAAACAAGGCTATGCCGAGCTTATACAAGAAAAGACGGGGCTTATCCCCGACGCGTATTTTTCTGCGAGTAAGATCGAATGGATTTTAGACCACGTTGAGGGGGCGAGAGCGCGTGCGGAGGCGGGCGAATTGCTCTTTGGTACGATCGATACTTGGTTGGTGTGGAAATTGACGGGCGGTAAACGTCACGTCACCGATGCAACCAACGCATCTCGCACGATGCTGTTTAACATTGATACCTTGGAATGGGATGAGGAATTGTTAAAGCTTTTCCGTGTCCCTCGTTGTATGCTCCCCGAGGTGAAGTGTTCGGGTGAAATTTTCGGCTACGCCAACGTTGGCGGCGTGGAAATTCCTATCGCAGGGATTGCCGGCGACCAACAAGCGGCTTTGTTCGGTCAGGGCTGTTATGAAAAGGGTGAGGGGAAAAACACCTATGGTACGGGCTGTTTCCTTTTGATGAATGCAGGGGAAACCCGGCCGCACAGTAAAAATGGCTTATTGACGACGCTCGCGGCGACTTTACAGGGACAAAAACCCCAGTATGCGTTAGAGGGGAGTGTGTTCATCGGCGGTGCGGTCATTCAATGGCTGCGCGATGAAATGCGTTTCTTTACGGAAAGCCGTGACGCGGAATATTATGCAAGTAAAGTACCCGATACGGGCGGCGTATATATCGTGCCTGCGTTTACGGGTATCGGCGCACCGTACTGGGATATGTATGCGCGCGGAACGATTGTCGGAATTACGCGTGGAACGAAACGCGAACATATCATTCGCGCCGCGCAGGAATCGATTGCCTTTCAATCGGCGGATCTTGTTGCGGCAATGGAACGAGACACGGGTATGCCGTTGAAGTCCTTAAAAGTGGACGGCGGCGCATCTCGTGACGGTTTCTTGATGCAATTTCAGGCGGATATTTTGGGGGCGGAGGTGACGAAACCCTGCTCGCACGAAACGACGGCGATCGGTGTGGCGCGTTTGGCTGGCTTGACCGTAGGTTTGTGGACGGACGCACACGCGTTGGCGGCGGCGCAAAAGGTGGATAGGAGCTATATCCCGAATATGCCCGTAGAAATCCGTGAGGAAAAGATGAAGAAATGGCACCGCGCGGTTGAACGCAGCTTGGGTTGGGATTTATAAATGCAATAAAAAAGATATGCGCCCGAAAGTGCAATGACTTTGGACGCATATTTTTTGTGTATATTAGATATTTTTAGAAAAGGCAACGGCAAGGGTAGACAACCGTTGAGGTGTGTTATCCGCAGGGTATATCACCGCGTGCATCAAAAGTGCATTGAGGAGGGTGGCGATTTTGTTTGGCTCAATCCCCAACGCCAAAATATCGTTCCCCGTGACGGCGAGATCTTTTACGCGTAAAGGCGCGCCTTCCGTTTTCATTTTTTCAAGTAAATCCTGCCAACGTTTGACGGTGGGGGCAACGGAAAAATCGTCCATGCAAGCGGAGAAATCAGCTTGCTTCAACAACATTAAATCGTCTAAAATGTCAAAATGCGTTACGAAGAAACGGCGCAATTTGTTTTCGCCTGCTTTACAATCGAGGTCGTACATATGCCATTCCACAAGGGCAGGTATGCGTTGAAGCTCTTTTTTAGGGGCTTTTAATCGCTGTAAAATATTTTTCGTGAGCGCCGCGCCTTCCTTGGGATGTGCATAGCTATTACCGTCACGCAAAGAGCAAAGAGGTTTGCCAACGTCGTGCAAGAGGGCGGCAAGGCGTATCCGTTTATCCGCATAGGCGCACGCGCGTAAGGAATGCTCTAACACGTCGTACTTGTGGAAATCCGTCCGTTGCGCCATACCCTTTCCAAGGGTAAGCTCGGGAAGAATACGCGCGAGGACACCTGTTTTGTCGAGTAGCTTTAAGCCACGATATACGCCATCCGTTTGACCGTACTTTTCATCGGATAAAAGCAACTGAGAAAGCTCGGTGAAAATTCGTTCAGGAGAAATATCGTCAATCAAAAAAGCATTTTGTTTCGCACCCGACAAACATTCTTCATCGGGGGTAAAGCCAAGACAAGCCGCTTGTCTTGCAAGACGCATCAAACGTAAGCCGTCCTCACCGAATACCTTTTCGCTGTTTGCGACGGTGGTAAGGCGCTTTTCCTGAATGGCGGCAACCCCGTTCAACGGATCGACAATCGTATCGCGCGCGATATCGTAATAGACGGCGTTTGCCGTAAAATCGCGGCGGCGTGCGTCCAACTGGATATCGTCGGTGAAAAAGATTTCAACGGGGACATGGGTGCCTCGTACATATTTATCGGAACGGAAACTGCAATATTCATATTCGTTGCCGTTGCCGTCCATCAATTTGACAGTACCCGTATTTTTGAAGACGGATTTTGCGGTAAAGCCGTTTTCCTGTGCAATGGACAAAAATTCCTCAAAATGCATGGGGGAACAGACGTCTAAATCGCAAACGCCGTTTATTTGCGACAAGCCTGCAATCGTATCTCGAACGGCTCCGCCGACAAGATAGAGAGGGCTTTCACATGCATTTGCCAACCGCAAAAGTGGGTCGGGAATGAGATTTTTCAATTTTTCGTGCATTTTCGCCCTCCTTTTGAAAAAATTTTTATATTTACAGTATAACAAATTCGAAAATAAATTGCAATTCTTGTGAAAGTGTTATATAATATATTTAGAAAAAATTTTTTTAATAAAAAATTTAAGTGCGCGAGAGTGCCTACAAAGGAGAAAAAATGTATCACATTATATTCAACCCCGTAGCCGGGAAAAAGAAAGCCATGAAAAATGTGCGAGTAGTGGAAAAGATTTTGCAGGAAAGAGGGCTTGCGTACGAATTACATCAATCGTGTGACGTGCATGACGCGGAAGCGATTGCGAAAAAAGTATCGGAGACTGGCGGGACGGAATTTATCGTCTTGGGCGGCGACGGTACGTTGAACGAAGTATTGAACGGCCTTGCGGATCCTTCCGTTTGCAGTATCGGTTTGATCCCCTCTGGTACGGGTAATGACTTTGCAGGCCGTAGAGGCATCTCTATGGATCCTGAAAAAGCGCTTTTGCGTATTTTAGATGGCAAGGCGGAACCGGTTGACTACATAGACGTAAGCGGTACGCGTTGCATGAACGTGGCTGGGCTTGGCGTTGACGTGGACGTTTTGGAGCGTTGCCAAAAGGGTAAAATGAAGGGCAAGCTGAAATATCTTTTCAGTTTGGTAAAGAGTTTGTTTGCGTTCAAGGGTTGTCGTGTGAAGATTATCCATGACGGTAAGGAAGAAATCCGTAACGTGCTGGTTTGTACCGCTTGTAATGGCTCGCAATTCGGCGGCGGTATCAAGATTTGCCCTCCTGCAAAAGAGGACGACGGGCTTATGGACGTGGTAATCGTGGATTGTCTTGGCGGCGTTGGTAAGATTATCTCCGCATTCACTTGGCTCATGAAAGGGAAAATTCTCGAATATCCCTTGACGACCTATTTCCGCGCGGAAAAGGTGGAGTTTGCCCCCATGGAAGATTGCCCCATTCAGTTGGACGGGGAATTGTATCACAACCATGCGTTTGAGGCGAAAATTTGTAAGGGTTTGAAATTCTATTAAGGACTGATTTCAATGTTAAACAACGGACGGTACAAAAAAATATTAGACCGCATGCCACAAGGCGTGTTCGTGTTTGATGATAAGCTGCGCGTGAAATTCACGAACGCAGCGTTTCGCCGTTCGTTTTCCGATGGCGCAAAGGCGCAAGGTAGTTTGGCGCAGGTAGTTGGCTGCCGTGAGGCAAACAAGTGCGGCGAGGGCGCTTATTGCGTGCAATGTGCATTTTTACGGGTAATGCAAAACGCCATTTCCGAGCGGGTGGAAAAGGAAGAACGTCTTCACACCACCGTTAGCCATGGCGGGCGCACGGACAAGCTGTCTATGCGTATCCGCGTATTGCCGATTGATGAAAAGGGCAAACTGTTTTTGGGCTTGACGGAAGGGGAGTACCAAACGGAAATGGAACGTGAAATGCTTTCCGCACAGCAAATGCAAAGACGTTTGTTGCCTGCCGGGAAGAGTGTGGGCGGCGTCAATTACGCCTACGTATATATCCCGAAATACGGTGTGGGCGGTGACCTGCCCGACGTATATGAATTGAACGGTCAAACCTATGGTATCTTGTCCGATGTGTCGGGGAAAGGGATTTCCGCAGGTATGTTGTCCGCCTTTATCAAGGCGGCGTTTGACAAAAAGCAACCCGACCTTGCCTTGGCGTTGTCACAGCTGAATTTGAAGTTTAACGAGCTGAATCAAGACGAGCGTTCGTATATCACCGT
>JAZKZY010000054.1:0-6549 GCA_045612895.1 Candidatus Scatosoma sp.
TTTGGTGTTGGGGCTATCCAAATCGGGGCGGTCCGCAACAGAGTTTTTATTGTCGGAAGGGGCAACTGTTTATATTTATGACGATATTTACAGCGAACGGGTACAGCAAACGGCAAGCGCCTTAGAAGAAAAGGGCGCAAAACGTGTCAATAAAGAGGATTTGGCGCAGGCTATGGAGGTTTGCGATGCGTTGGTGTTAAGTCCCGGCGTACCGATTGATCATCCGCTCGCGGTGGCATTTAAGCGCAATCATCGTGCGGTAATCGGTGAGGCGGAGCTTGCGGCGAGGTTTATGCGTTGTCCTATGCTTGCGGTAACGGGAACAAACGGGAAAACGACGACCGTTTCGATGTTGACGGAAACCCTTTCAAAGGGTGGTTTTACCGCGCAAGCATGTGGAAATATCGGCTCGCCGATGATTGATTATTGCAATTTGACTGGGGATGCTATTGCTGTTGCGGAAATTTCCAGTTTTCAGTTGGAAACGTTGCAATCAATTCGTCCGCATATTGCGCTGGTGTTGAATATCACCGAGGATCACCTTAATCGCCATTACAACATGGAAAATTATATTTTTCTCAAGAGTAAGCTGTTGAAAAACTGTACGGAAACGGAATACGCGGTGTTGAATTACGATGATCCGATTGTCCGCGGTTTTGCGGAAAAAACAAAGGCGCAGGTGTTGTATTTTTCTGTGCGAGAACGGGTCAACGGTGCTTATTACGAGGATGGTGCGCTGTGGTTTGGGAAAGAGAAAATTTTGCCCGTTTCCGATTTACCGATTGCAGGTTTACATAACGTACAAAACGCGCTTGCCGTCATTGTTGCGGCGAAAATTATGGGTGTAAAGAATGAGGATATCGTGGCATCTCTCACCGATTTTAAGGGTATAAAGCATCGGGTGGAAATGGTTGCCACCGTGGACGGTGTTGCGTATATCAACGATTCTAAAGGAACAAACGTAGATGCGACGATAAAGGCAATTGAGGCGATGAAAGCGGACACGGTATTGTTGCTTGGCGGAAAAAACAAGGGTTACGATTACGATAAGTTGTTTGCGATTTTGCCGAAAAGTAAAGTCGTTCACGCAGTATTATACGGTGAAAATCGCTTTTCCTTGTTAAAATCGGCGCGCGCTTGTAATTATGATTCCGTAACCCTTTGCGACGGATTTGATTTTGCTGTGCGTATTGCCGCTTTGAAGGCGAAAGAAGGACAAAACGTTTTATTAAGCCCTGCCAGCGCAAGCTTTGACGAATTTGCAAATTATGAAGAGAGGGGTGAGGCATTTGTCGCAATTGTTCAATCGTTTGCCAAGCAAGGCGAGGAAGAGGGAACAGAAGAAATCTTTGTGGGAGAGGAAGTGGAATAAACCGCAGGGCAACGTTGCCATTTTGCTTTTGGTGGTGATATTGTCGGGGTTTGGCGTAATCGCGATTTATTCTGCGAGTAATTATGTCGCGGAAACGCAATACAACGACAAATTTTACTTTGTAAAAAAGCAATTTATCGGGTTTGTTTTAGGGATTGCGGCAATGCTCATATGTGCACGGTTTGACTATCGGATTTTGAAAGGAAAACGTGTGCGCTGGATGGCTTTGATTTTGCCCATGATATTGCTTGCGCTGGTGTTTGTGCCAGGGCTTGGTAAGACAAATTACGGCGCGACTCGATGGATCGGGGTCGGTGGACTTACGATACAGCCGTCCGAGCTTGCGAAATATGGGTTTGTTGTATTCGCGGCGGCGTATATGTCGGACGATATGGGGAAAATGCGAACGCTGAAAGGGACTATTCCTGTGCTTTTGTCGGGGGCAGGGATCTGTTTACTGATTATTTTAGAGCCGAATATGTCCGTCACGATGTGCGTGGGCGCATTGATGATTTCCATGCTGTTTTTGGGTGGAATGAAGATGAAATATTTCCTAATGGTGGGTATTCCTGCCCTGTTGGCGATACCGATTTTGATTTTGGCAGAGCCATATCGAATGTCAAGACTGACCGCATTTTTGGATCCATGGGAAAACCCTCGGGGAGAGGGGTATCAACTCATTCAATCCTTGTATGCGCTTGGAAATGGCGGTTGGTTTGGTACGGGTTTGTTTCGCTCGCGGCAAAAATATCGGTTTTTACCGTTTGCGGAAAGTGATTTTATTCTTTCCATTATCGGGGAGGAGCTCGGTATCGTTGGGATAATTATCCTGTTTTCGTTAAGCGCGGCGTTGATATTTTGCGGCATACATACAGCAAAAGAGGCGAAAGATTTTTTCTCTTTTTTAATGGCGTCAGGCATTACGTTGGTGTATGGTATTCAAACGGTAGTCAATGCGTTGGTTGTCAGTGGCAGTATACCGCCTACGGGGTTGCCGTTGCCGTTGATTAGCGCAGGAAATACATCTTTGATTATTACAATGGCCTCCATGGGGATTTTGTATGCAATATCCGCGCAAGGGAAACGGACGGTAACAAAAGAGAGGGATGATTTCATACGATAAAGCATAAAGGAGCTTTTGCGTATGGATAAATATGTGATTAACGGCGGTGAAAAACTGCTGGGAAAGGTGCGTGTGCATAGCGCAAAAAATACGGTGTTACCTCTTTTGGCGGCGTCCGTTTTGACGGATGAGCCGGTTACACTTCGCCGAATACCGCCGATTATTGATGTGGAAAATATGTTACGGATATTGACGGAGGTTGGCTGTGTAATCAAGCGGCAAAGCGATAGTGCGGTGATTGACAGTTCGAATGCCGTTTCCCATGAAATTCCAGCGCGGCTCACAAAGGAGCTGCGCTCTTCCGTGTTTATGCTCGGATCTGTTTTAACGCGCTTTCATCGTGCCAAAATCTCGTATCCAGGCGGCTGTGATATCGGGTTAAGGCCGATTGATTTGCACTTGGCGGGCTTGAAACGGTTGGGGGTGGAAATTGTAGAGAAAGACGGGTATATCCATTGTGAGGCAAAGCGGCTGAAAGGTGCGGAGGTCTTGTTGGATTTTCCCAGTGTTGGCGCCACGGAAAATATCATGCTTGCGGCGGTGAAAGCGGAAGGGATTACGGTTATACGTAACGCCGCTAAAGAACCTGAAATCGTAGATTTGCAACGTTTCTTGAATGCGATGGGTGCAAAGGTGCAAGGCGCAGGCAGGGATGTGATCGTTATCGAAGGGGTAAAACGACTGCATGGTGTCGATTATATTCCGATTGGGGACAGGATTGAGGCAGGTACTTACCTCATCGCGGTGGCGTCTTGCGGCGGTGAAATAGAGGTGGAAGGGGTTTTTACGGAAAATATTGTGGCTCTTTTACACAAATTGCGTGAAAACGGTTGCAAAATACATACAAAAAATGATAAAATAATATTATCGAGTGACGGACGGTTAAAATCGGTCAATTTGGTTGAAACGATGCCGTTCCCTGGTTTCCCCACGGATATGCAATCGCAATACGTTGCGCTTTGCTGTACGGCGAGGGGATCGACCTTGGTGGTGGAAAATCTTTTTGAAACTCGATATAGATATGCGGCGGAGTTAAAACGCATGGGCGCGGATATAACGGTCCGTGATCGGTCGGCGTTGATACGCGGTGTAGAAACGTTGCACGGCGCAAGCGTCACGGCAGGCGATCTTCGCGGCGGCGCGGCATTGGTGATTGCGGCGTTAAAGGCGGAAGGGCAAAGCTCCGTTCTTGACCTTTCACACATTGATCGCGGTTATGCGGATTTTGAAGGAAAACTGCGTGCAATGGGCGCAAAAATAAAAAGAGTGCGCGTTTAATTTTGACAAAACAAAAGAGGGGTAATCATGCGTAAAAAATTGTGGACAATTCTATTAACGGTGTTCGTTTTCCTCGCTGGGTCAGCGTTGGGGATTTCTACGGTTTATCGCGTGGATACGGTCACTGTGAACGTGAATTATATCACAGAAGAGGCAAAGACGGCAGGGGAAGAAATACAAGCCCGTTTAGAAGAGGCGTATCAAGGTGCCAGCACGATTTTTGTAAAACAAAGCGAGGCAGAGGAAATTTTGGAGGAATATCCGTATTTCCGTATTACGAGCTTTGAGAAATCCTACCCCAAGCGTATTGTGATTGAAATCACGGAAAATGCTGAGGTATATGCGATAGAAAAAACGGCAGGGGAAACGTATTACATTTTGAATGCGAACGGAGTCGTGATTGATATCCGTAAAAACCCTGTCAACCCGTTAAACAATGAAGAAAACGTTCTTTTGAAAGGGTTAGATTTTACCTTGGAAAACGGTGAACGTTTGACCGATGAAACGTTTTTGACGATTTTGTCCGCTTGTCAGCAGTTTTCCGAACGCTTAAATGGTATTCGTTGTAACGTTGTATCCGTTGCCTTGATTCGTCAAACGCCCGAGATGGTTGTTGCGTTTACGATGCGCGAAGGGGTGACGTTGTATATCAGTAATCCAGGTCAATTTACCGAGGAAAAAGTAGAGACTGCGTTGACCAAATATTTCGCTTTGAGCGATGCGGAAAAAATGTGCGGAAGAATTCTTCTTTTTGAAAATTCCGGTCAAATTTATTCCGATTATTCATCCGTAGACGAATTTCAGCAATAAATGAAAGAAAACACGCAAAAATGCGTGTTTTTTCTATACTTTTTTTCTTCTCACCATTGACATTTTCGTATAAATAGTGTATAATTATAAATAGAATTTGCTATTTTTCGATAAAGCATTTATAGGGTGGATAAAATTATGAAAAACGAAAGCGTTGCAATTTTGGATATACGATCAAATGAGATCTCTTTTTTGCTCGGTGCCCAAGGTGTCAACGGTATGTTTGTGATCAGTGGTATCCACGCTGAAAAATACGACGGCTTTTGTTTAGACGGCTTTTTTGATGAGGAGTCTTTTTGCCGCGCGGTAGCCCGTGCAATCGGTACTGTACAGCAAAATTATAGAGGGACGATTGATAAAATTTATATAGGTGTTCCCTCGGCGTTTGTATCTACGGTGACGAAAGGGCAAACGATTGCGTTTGACACAAAACGAAAACTGTCCTCGCAGGATGTGGAAATGCTTTTCGACCATGGTTTGGACGAGCTGGCGTTACCAGGCAGATGCGTTCGCCGTTCGGCAATGTATTTTACCTTAGGTGACAATCGAAAATATTTCTCCGCTGAAGATTTATACGGCGTATCTACAACGATGTTGAAAGGCGGGTTGTGTTATTACTTCGTATCGGAATATTTCTACGATATCATCCACGATTTGATGGAGAGTATGGGCTTTACGGATGTGAAGTTTATCCCGTCCAGCTTGGCGCAATCCATTTATCTGTTGCCTGAAAAGAAACGTGAGGGTTACGCATTTTTGTTGGATATCGGCTTTGTGACCAGTTCCCTTTCCGTGGTTTATGGCAACGGGATTGTGCATGAGGAAAACTTCAACTGCGGTATAGCGAGTGTTTTGGTAGAGTTGATTAAGACGTTGGAGCTGGATTTCAACGTTGCCGAAGAAATACTTTCCATTTCGAATATTTCGGGTGGTAGTGAAACGGATAGCTTGATGTTTACCATGGACGAGCAGGAATATTCTTTCCCAGTTAATCGTGTAAACGAGGTTATTAAATGCGCCGTGGATCAGCTTTGTGAAAGGTTGGACGCATTTTTACAAAAATATTATCGTGAGAAAAATTCAGCTACCATGTCGGTAAACCCGATTAGTATTACGGGCGAAGGCGTATGGGGTATTAAAGGGATTACGGAACATATTGAAAAGCGTATCGGGTGGGTAACGGAAACTGTGTATCCCGACTTGCCGTTCTATGATAAGCCGACGGCATCGTCAAAGATTTCGCTTCTGAATATGGCATTAAATGATCAAAGGAAAAACACCAGCATTTGGCAAAGATTGCTAAAGAGATTAGGAGGGAAAAAGCATGATTAACGGATATGACCGTGATTATAGATATGAAGGACAGGGCGGCGAGCCGAGCGTCGGCGGTTTTGTAGGCGGAGCAAAAATCAAGGTTATCGGTGTCGGTGGCGCAGGTAACAATGCGGTAAATAGATTGATTGAATCGGGTTTGCAAGGCGCTGAATTTATCGTTGTAAATACCGATTTGCAGGATTTGGCTCGTTCGAAAGCGCGTACACGTATTCAAATCGGCGCGGAATTGACGAAAGGTCTTGGCGCAGGCGCTGACCCTAACATTGGCAAAAAGGCAGCTGAGGCGGACGTAGAAGCGATTAGAGAATCCTTGCGTGACACCGATTTGTTGTTTATTGCCTCCGGTATGGGTGGCGGTACGGGTACGGGTGCAGCTCCTGTCGTTGCTAAAATTGCCAAGGAAATGGAAATCTTAACGGTGGCGGTTGTAACCTTACCTTTCGGCTTTGAAGGGCATTTGCGTATGACCAACGCGTTGACGGGCGTGGAAGAATTGAAGAAATCGGTAGATTCCTTGATTACCATTCCCAACGATAAAATTGCAAAGGTTGTTCCCAAGGGGACTTCGTTTAAGGATGCCTTAAAGGTTGCGGATGAGGTACTGCGTCAAGGTATTCGCGGTATTGCGGAA
>JAZKZY010000055.1:0-2289 GCA_045612895.1 Candidatus Scatosoma sp.
GTTGTGGGGTTACGGAATGTAAGTATAACCGCGCAGGGGATTACTGCACCCTTCGTAAAATCCACGTAGGCAACACGTGTAGCTGTGATACGGAAAGCTGTACCTGTTGTGATAGCTTCGAACGTCGCTAAGGATAGCGAAGTTTTCACTATAGCATAGGTATAACTTCACCACAAGGGAGCATTTCGCTCCCTTTTTTCGTTAAAATTTATCGAATAGATAATTTTTTATCGATTTACTGTAAATCGCTTGCATTTTATCGATTTATGCTGTATAATGAAACTATCTTGTAAAGGAGTTTTACATTATGGAGCAGGAAAAGGTATTGACCGTAAAGGAAAAATGGATTGCCTATCTAAAGGCTTTGCCAAAACGTTGGTTTATCACCGCGTTTTCGGGTATGGCGCAGGGTTTGTTTGTGACCTTGATCGCAGGCACTATTTTGGCGCAAATTGCAGGCTGGATAGGGGATAACTATTTCGGTAATACCTTGGGGTATATCGCAAATATTGCCAAAACCTTGATGGGCGCAGGGATCGGCGTTGGTATTGCGTATGCGCTCGGTAAAAACAAACTGCTGATTTTTTCGGCGGCAGTGGCCGGTATGGTGGGTGCCTTTGCGGATAAGCTGATGCCCGGTGCAGGCGTACCGTCCGTAATTTTGACCGCGGGCTTGCCTGGCAATCCCATCGGCGCGTACGTGACCGTTATGTTGGTGGTAGAGCTTGTACAGCTTTACGCAGGGAAAACCAAGCTTGACATTTTGCTCATTCCTTTGGGGACGTTATTGCTGTCCTTTGGCGGTGTATTCGTTTCCTATCCCTTTATTTGGCTTGTCAATTTGTTGGGGGATTTGATTGCGGTTGCAACGGAAATCACTCCTTTCATAATGGGCATTGTGATTGCGGTGGTTATGGGCGTACTCTTGACCATGCCTACCTCGTCCGCGGCAATTTGGGTGGCTGTGGCAACGGGCGTTTCGGCAGGGAATGAAGAGGCAATGCTCCTTGCAGGCGGCGCGGCAACGGTAGGTTGCGCGTGTCACATGATCGGTTTTGCGGTGGCAAGCTTCCGTGAAAACGGAGTGGGCGGTTTGATTGCGCAAGGGGTTGGTACAAGCATGTTGCAAATCCCCAACGTTATGAAAAAGCCCGTCACTATGTTGCCGATGATCATTTCCAGCGCCATTTGCGGACCTTTATCCACCTGCCTTTTCAAGTTAAAGTGCGGCGCGTCGGGCGGTGGTATGGGTACCAGCGGTTTGGTCGGCGTGTTTGACCTTTTCAACTACACGACAGGTTGGGTTGGCTGCGTAGGGATTATCCTTTTGATGTTTGTGCTCCCTGCGGTATTGAACTTTGCCATTTCCGAGTTTATGAGAAAGAAAGAATGGATTAAATTCGGTGATTTGAAGTTGGACGCATAAGAGGACGATTATGAAATACGTATTGATTACGGGCGCGTACGGCGGTATGGGTTACGCAACGGTAAAATTGCTTGCGAGCAAGGGCTTTACCGTATTTGCGCTCGATAAAAAGGTGGGCGAGCCGGAAGAAAACGTCCTGCCGATTGAGGCGGACGTGACCGATGTGGAGAGTATCAAAAACGCTTTCGAACAAGTGAAAGCCGTAACAAACGAGCTGTTTGCGGTTATCCATTTCGCAGGCGTGTATATGCTGGATTCGTTGATAGAAATTACGGAAGAGGAGTTTGAAAGGATTTTCAAAATCAACCTTTTCGGGGTATTTTACATCAACAAAACCTTTATGCCTTTGTTAAAGCAGGGGGGCAGGGTTGTGATTACGACCAGCGAACTGGCTCCGTTAGATCCTTTGCCGTTTACGGGTTTGTACGCCGTAACCAAGGGCGCGCTCGACAAATACGCCTATTCCTTGCGAATGGAATTACAGCTTTTGGACGTGTCCGTTTCCGTGCTTCGCGCAGGGGCGGTTTCCACAGGTATGTTGGGTGTTTCCACGACGGCGCTTGATCGTTTTTGTGAGAAAACGACCACCTATCAATGCAACGCGAAACGGTTTAAGAAAATCGTCAACGGCGTGGAAGCAAAATGCGTTGCCCCTGAAAAGATCGCAGGAAAGGTGTCGAAAATTTTGTCCAAGAAAAAGCCGAAATTTGTCTATACCGTCAATCGGAATAAGCTGTTGTTATTGTTAAATGCCCTGCCGAAAGGGATGCAATGCGCGGTGATTAAGAAAATTTTGAAGTAAAAAACGGAGCGTTTCAAAACGCTCCGTTCTATTTTTACAATATATTTTGCACGCGCCTTTC
>JAZKZY010000056.1:0-14405 GCA_045612895.1 Candidatus Scatosoma sp.
TGTAGGTTTGTGTGCTTTCTTGCACGAAGAAACGAACATTGTATTGCCTAAGCGCCCTGAGGTAGAAGGCAGCGCAATGTATTATAATAAGGATTTGAACGTAGGCTATGTTCTCTATACGGACGATAGCAGCGTTTCGCGTGTTGATTTCAACGAAATGGAAATCAGCTTTACCGCAACGATGGATTTCAACATCAGAGCTTTGATTCAAGGTGAAAGCGGTAACCGCATTTACTATATGTACCTCAATCCTCACGAAGCGGAAGCAGGTGTTTATATTTTGCGTACCGCAACGACGATGGGTAGAGCAAGCCAAGGCTTGTTAGAGGTATTGTTGACGTTGACGATTATCATTGCTGTATGTGCGGCGGTGGTATTGTTGTTCGCGTTGCTTTGCATTTACAAATACGGCTTCTCCGAGAAGTTTATCGAGGTTATGCAAGGCTTTAAGAAGAATTGGGCGATTTACGCGATTATCGCGGCAACGATGGTTTTGGTTGCAATGTTCTGTTTCTATCCTGCAATCGGCTCCATCAGCCTTTCCTTCTTCGATTACACGCAGGAATCTCCTGCAAGATTATGGAATGACTTCGCGCACTATAAACATATCTTTATGACGGATGGCGCGTTAGGGGAATTTGTAAACATGTTCCTCTTCCTTGCAAGTGACGTATTCACGGCACTCTTACCTCCGTTGATTTTCGCATTCTTCTTGACGATTATGCGTAATAGAGGTTATTCCGCACTTACGAGAACCTTACTTTTCATCCCTGGTATCATCCCTGGTATCGCAACGACCTTGATTTGGAAGACGGGTATCTATGGTGAATACGGTGTTATCAACGCTATCATCAAGATGTGCAATGGGGAAACGGTGAAGTTCTTAACGCAAACGAGTACGGCAAAATGGTCGTTGATTTTGATGGGCTTCCCGTTCGTAGGGTCGTACCTCATTTTCTACGGCGCAATGATGAACGTCCCCGACAGCTACTACGAAGCAGCCGAGTTGGACGGTATTACGGTTATTAAGCGTTTCGTCTTTATTGACGTTCCTTTGATTTTCGCGCAGATTAAATACGTATTGATTATGACGTTTATTTCTTCTGTACAGAACTTCGGTAGAACGTACATGACGACGAGTGGCTCGTGGGGTACTATGACGCCCGTTCATACGATGTATGACAACGTTGTAAGAGGTAACTACGGGCGTGCGTCCGCATACGCAACAGTATTGTTTATCTTCTTGTTCTTTGCAACAATGCTGAATATGCGTATGTCGACAAAGGATAATCAGGTGGCGTAATATGAGCTCGGTAGCATTAAAAAGATCTGACAGATTGCAAACCCAAATCGTAGTTGTTACTTGGGTAACGGTTTGTACAATTTTCTGTTTAATTCCCTTATTCATCACGTTAATTAACGCCTTCAAATCCAAC
Source organism: Candidatus Scatosoma sp. (assembly GCA_045612895.1). Classification (GTDB taxonomy): domain Bacteria; phylum Bacillota; class Clostridia; order Christensenellales; family Borkfalkiaceae; genus Scatosoma. Next base: position 1,437 of record JAZKZY010000056.1, read on the forward strand.
TTGGAAATCGAAACCAGTATTTTCGCATTCCCTGTTTTAGATTCGCTTGGCGCAAACATTTCAAACAACTTCCGTTTGGCGTGGGAAGGTATTCGCGCACCCTTTATCCGCAGTATCATTATTCCTTTGATCGGTACTACGTTGGATTGTCTTTTGGGTTCGATTTTGGCTTACATCTTCACCTATAAAGATTTCCACTTTAAGGAAACGATTTTCTTCGCCTACATTTCGGTTATGTTGTTGCCTTCCATCATGGGTATGCCCATTTTGGTGCCTTTCATGAGAAATGAGTTAAAGTTAGGGGATACCTATATCGGTTATTTGCTCCCTAACCTTGCAGGTGGTCAAATCGGCGGCTTGTTCTTGTTCAGAACCTTCTTCGGTCAACAACCGAGATCGATTTATGAAAGTGCGCAGATTGAAGGCGCAAACGACGTTGATATCTATTGCAAATTGACCATTCCTTTGGCATTGCCCATCATTTTGTATAAAATGGTAGGTACGTTCAGTGGCTTGTACAACGACTATTTGTGGCCCAGCTTGATCATGGACAGCAAAATGACCTTGATGCCTATTATGCTTTCCATGCAACAAAAATTCACGGCGGGTATCGGTACTGGTAAGCAAAACGGTGCAATGTACGCAATGTATATTATTTCCAGTATTCCTTTGATTTTCACGTCGATAATCAGTATGAAATTCTTCAGCAGCGGTGACTTTGCAGCGGGGATTAAGCTTTGAGAAAAGACGAATTATACGAGCAAAGCGCTGACGCACCCGATTATATTTATTTTCAAAACTTTGAAGACATGGATGCTGTGAAGTACCGTTTTGCGGGCTTACACGTGCATCAAAGCTTAGAGGTTTTAATCGTGTATAAGGGCTGTATGCGGTGTATGGTGAACAACCACACGGAGGAAATCTCCGCAGGTAGCATCTTCATCGCAAACAGCTACGATACGCACCATTATGAATATGTCGGCAATGCAGCTGCGTATATCTTGGTTATCAGTAAAGAATTTTTTGCGCATATCTTGGGCGAGGATACAGAATTTAGCAATTTCCTTCATCCATCTGCTGAGGTTTGGGGAGAAATGATGCGCCACATAGAAGGGGCGTATGACAAGGCAAAGGGCTTTAACGTCCTGCAAAAAAGCGGCTTCGTCAACACCTTGATGGGCATTTTGTACGACAGCAATTTATTGCGTAAAAAAGAAAAGAACGCCAACAAAGAATTTTTCATTAAGGTCAGCGATTACATCGCGGCGCATTTCGAAGATGATTTGCGCCTTCCGACCTTGGCGAAGAAGTTCGGGTATAGTGAAAATTACTTTTCCGCGCTTTTCAACAAGACGGCTGGTACGAACTTGAACGAGTATGTAAACAGTGTCCGTATCCGTAAAGTGGTGGAAATGCGTAAGGTTTTGGAAAAACGCTACACCTTAAAAGAAATTGTGACTCGCTGTGGGTTTAACAGTATGGAAACGTACTACCGTGTATTGAAGAAATACAAATCCAGCAACGGGAATCGCGATGATAAGGATGATAAGTTAGTAGAAAATGATAAAATAAACAACGACTCTAATGAATGTGAAGGTAGAAAAATGAAAAAATTATGGACGGTAATCGTAGGTTTTGGTAATAGAGGGCAGGTGTATGCAGACTACTCCTTAGACTGCCCTGACGAATTGGGGATTGCGGCGATCGTTGATCCGAACCCTTTCAAGTTGGAAGAGGCGAAAAAACGTTATAACCTCACCGACGAACAAGTATTTACTACGTATGAAGCTTTTGAGGCAAAAAATGTATATTGCGACTTTGTTGTAAATTCAACGATGGACCAGTATCACTACGAAACGGCAATGAAAATCTTGGCTGGCAAGCACAATATGTTGATGGAAAAACCCATCGTTCCCAACGCAAAGGAATTGATGGACATTAAGACGCTTGCTGACAAAAACGGCTGTAAGGTATTCGTTTGCCACGTATTGCGTTACACCCCGTACTATCGCACGATTAAGAAGTTGATTCTTAGCGGCGTAATCGGTGACGTAATGACGATGGAAATGAACGAACACGTTTGTATCGCGCACTACTTGACGGCGTTTAACCGTGGTAAGTGGAACAGCGAAGAAAAATGTGGTTCGGGCTTCCTCCTTGCAAAATGCTGCCACGATTTGGATTTGATTTGCTGGTTGAACAACGCAACGGAACCCGACAAGATTTTCAGTATGGGTAGCCGTTCGCAATTCATCAAAGCGAAGAAGCCCGAAGGCGCAACCGAATATTGCTATCAATGTAAGCACGAAAGAGATTGTCAGTATTCGGCAATTAAATACCACATTGATACGGATGCAATGCCTTTCCTTGTATGGGACAGCATGAACAAGCCCTACGATCAAATCACCAAGGAAGAAAAGATGGAATTCTTGAAAAAGGATACCTACGGCAAGTGCGCGTATGACAACCTTGGCGACATCGTAGACAGACAAAACGTTATGGTACAATTCAAGGATGGTTCCATGTGTAACTTTACGTTGGTAGGCGGCGCAACGAAGGCGGATAGATATATCCACGTTGTTGGTACGTTGGGTGAAATCGAAGGTAAGTTGGAAGAAAACAAGTTCGTTATTCGTAAATATATCGATGGATCTTACTCTGGTACAGTTGAAGAAATCAGCGTAGAAAACGAGATTATCAACAATGTACAACACGGCGGCCACAGCGGCGGCGACTTCGCAATTATGCACGATTTGATTGCATACTTGAACGGTGATACAAGCTCTGTTTCCATTACGAAGTTGGATGACTCTATCAATGGTCACTTGTGTATTTTCGCAGCAGAAGAATCTAGGAAGAGTGGACAGTTGGTATCCGTTGATTCCTTGAGAAAATAAAAGATAAGGAGAAAGAACAATGAGAAAATGGTTTAAGACCTCATTAATTTTCGTATTGTCGATTGTAATGTTTGCAGGTTGCGCATTACCTGGTTTCGGTGGCGCTACGAGCGAAAGCCAGCAAATCAGCCAAGAAGATGACGTGAACACCGTTCACTTCGAACTTTGCACCGACTACAAAACGAACGTAATTGACGATCAAGAAGTAGAAACGGGTGACGTAGCAACCAAACCTGCCGTTGCAATTATCGGTGACAACCCTGAAAGATGGGAAGTGCAGGGTTGGTACAAAGACGCTGCATATACGACCCCTTGGAACTTCTTCCTTGATACGGTAGAAGAAGATATCACGTTGTATGCAAAATGGGTAAGAAACTTCGAGGTTACCTATTATTTGGGTGACAATGCAGATACGCCTATGTATAAGCAGTATGTTCAAGACGGTGCTTACATTACCGATTACGAACGTCTTGCACATGGTTATGAAAGCAGCGGTTTCTATACCACGATTAGACATACGGAAGAATTTGACTTCACGCAGCCCATTACGTCGGACGTAAACATTTTCATTGACCGCAGCGAATACTTCTGTTTCACGGGTGAAATGCTTGCAACGCGTAACGACCTTTGCTATATGATGGCAGCTCCTAGCGGCAGTGGTTCCACCCCTGGTACCATCGAATTGAAGGAAGACGTAGAAAAAGATGAAAAATATGCGGAAATCAACTTCGGTTATTCCACCGCAGCTGACCCTCACATGCTTGTTAGAAATATCACCATTGATATTAGAAACTCGCAAAAGATTGAGGTTACGTTTAGAAACCTTGGTAACGCTTCTTCGTTGAAGTTCTACTATGTTGTAAAAATCGACAACGGTACTCCTGAAGGCGAATTCACGAACGGCGAAGGCCCTCACGAAGAAAACGCTTTCACCTACACCTATGCAGAATCCGAAAAGAACATGGATCCCAACGGTGAATGGGTAACGAAAGTGTTCGACTTTGCTAGCACCTTGACGAACGGTGTATCCACCTGGGGTATTTCCGCTACGTTGACCCAGCTTCGTATTCAGTCCGGTTACGTTTGTACGGATGAAAACGATTTGAGCAACGTATTGCAGATTAAGTCCATCAAGGGTATTCCCGATGATACGTATACTTCCACGAAGGACGGCGAACTCGTAGCAGGTCTTTGCGTAAACGATGACGCGACGGAAGTACAGGAAGTAGCAGATGCACAAGAAGATGTTTGCGGTTGGGTATTCCCTAAAGACGCAGCAGCGGCAAGAACCAACAACGGCGCTACGTATGAAAAGACCGAAGGTTTGTTGTTCTACAGCCCCTTCCGTGCAAAGAAAACCAACCTTATGCTCTCCTTGCCTGAATTAGAGGACGGCACGAAGGAAGTTATCGACCTGAACAAGAAGACGACCATTCGTATCCGTTTGACCAACTATGGTTATTCGAATGTGATTACCATGGAATACAAGAATAAATTAGGCCGTGGTTCCAACATTGACATCAACATTATGCCTTGCGGTGACAAGCCTGAAGAAAAAGAATACGTGCTTAATATGTACGGCGCAAGATTGTACGAAGGCAACCTTGAGAGCTTGGGCTTCATCTATAACAGTATCGGTATTAACAACGCAATTATGATTCACAGCGTTGAATTTATTGACTTTGAACTTATGGATATTCCTGGTATCAACTTCAATGATAAAAACGCAGGTGACAGCACGGTAGCTCCTTTCTGGACGACAGTACAAGACGCAACGATTTCTTATACTGGTAGCGGTCTTGACAAGGGCGCAACCAAGATTGAAGCAAGCAACAATGCATATCTTGAAAAAGAATGCAACATCAGCAACCTTGGTTACGAATCCATGACCTTGAAGTATAAGGCAGAAGACGGCATCAGAAACGTTGTTGTTGGTTTGACGATCAATGGCGTTGAAACGGAATACAACTACGACTTAATGTCTACGGAAGTAACGACTAGCGCAGGTTGGAACCTTTTGACTCTTCCTTTGGAAACGACTGGTCAAGTTGAAAAGGTAAAGGTTCGCTTCCTTGGTGAAGGCTCGATTGAAATTCAAGAAATTCGTTTCAATATGGCTGCACACAGCGGTTTGGATTTCTCGACGAGTGAAGTTACCACCGACATCACTACCAACAAGTGGGATTCGGGTATTCTCAGCCATAACACTTCCTTGTCTGCAGGCTCGCTTGCTGCGAAGTTCAACAAAGCAAATAGAGAAGTAGTTATGTCGCGTTATTACTTTGACGCATTGTTGGCTTACCACAAAAAGGGTGAAGGTAACATTGATCTTACCGGCAAGAGCAAGATTGTCATCATCTACAACAATATGGGTACCGTAAGCGGCTTGAACTTGGGTCTTGGTATTGTAGACGTAACGGAGGACGATAGCTGGAAGATTGCACACGCAGAAATTGGCAACAACCTTGTAAGAGGCATTACGCTTAAGACCGAAATGGCAAGGGGCGAATGGGCGGCAGTTGAAATCGACTTGACGCAATATATACCTCTTATAAACGGTACGGACGGCAAAGCAATCAACGAAATCGGTATTCAACAGAACTATACTGAAGCAGCTGGTGAAATTACCGTATCTTCCGACGTTGTTAATATTCGTGCGATTATCATCATTTAAGTGTAAAAGATATGAATAAGAAAGCTCAAAAAATAGTTTGCGCAACTGCGGCGCTGTGTCTTTTTGGCACGGCGCTTGCAGGCGTTTCTAATGTGGATGCCTACGCAATCGAAACAAGAGAAGTGCAGAACTGGACCCTTGAAGAGCTTATGACCCCCGTATGGGAGGGTGATACCGCTTATATGGAAACGGTTTTACCCGTGGAAAATCAATTCGGCGGTATGGACCCGATTGAGCTTTTATACCCCATTGAGGAAATCATCGAGGTAAAGAATGCGGAATTGACCGTCACCTATAAAAAGGGGGTCGATTACATTGTCTCGGGCGGAAAGCTGCTGATTGCGGATGACGGCGCGATTCCTACGATGGATTATACCGAATTTCATCCCTTGCTTGGTGAAAGCGGTTTCCAGGACAAAAACGGCGGATATATTTGCTTCCACGAAGGGGATTATTTCCACAAGAAACAAATTGTGGTGACCTATACCCATACCGAAGAGTATGAGGGGTACGTTCCCGAGGGGAAAAGCGATTTACTGCCCAAGGTTACCGAAAGGTTAAACCAAGAAAAGAGTATAGACCTGTTGGTGTTTGGCGATTCCATTTCCGTGGGCGCAAACTCCTCTGGTTTTACCGGCGCACAGCCGAATATCCCGACCTATCCCGAATTGTTTGCAAAACAGCTGTACACGACGTATGGCAGTGTTGTAAAGCTTACCAACCCCTCCGTTGGCGGTATGGGGATTGACTGGGGGTTGACGCAAATCGACGACATCTTGGCGGATCAAAAGAAGCTGGACCTCGCCGTAATTGCCTTTGGTATGAACGACGGCAACATGGCGCCTGCAAAGTTTGCGGAAAAAGCGTCGGCTTTGGCGGAAAAAGTGAAAGACAAATTCCCTGATGCGGAAATCATGTTGGTGGCAACGATGTTGCCTAATCCCAACGCGCAGTTCTTTGACTTGAACCAAAGCAAGTTCTATGATGCAATGACGGAGATGTGCGAACAGGAAGGGGTTGCGGTTGTCAATATGACGGGTGTACACCAAAGCTTGTTGGAAAGAAAGCGTTATGAGGATATGACGGGTAACAACGTCAACCACCCCAACGATTATTTGGCAAGGGTGTATGCGCAGACCTTGATCGCGACTTTACAGGAAAAGAAAATGGAACACGATTGCGAAGTGCCTACATCTACGGATGAGAAGCAACAACAAGGCGCAACGTTTTTCAGCTTATTATCGGGCTGTACCAGCACCGCGTCCATGGCGCTTTGCGGCGCAACGGCACTCGGCGCAGCGGCGATAACATTAAATAAGAAAAAGGATGATTAAACTATGAAAAAACTTGCAGGATTACTGGCATTGATTATGTCTTTAAGCTGTTTTACGGCTTGTGATTTGAACGCAGTAATAAGTGGCTTGATGGGCGGCGGTAACACCACTTCCGCTACGGATAGCGCGTCGAAAGAGGAAGTTTCGATGGAAGTATTAGGCGAGCAAGAAATGGCGACCTTGAAAAAGGGCGAAAGCAAGACTTATGCAGTAAACAAAGATATTACGGGTAAGGACTACATCAAGCTTTTGGTAAACACCAACGTAAACTTGGTAGGCAAATTCCAATATCACGACGTAGCGGATTCTTCGAAGATCGTTACGGAAGATTTCTTCATTGAAAAAGGTGCAACGGCAGGGGACGTAGAATTCAAACAATTCTTGGATCGTTTCCGTAAGACAGGTCACGGCTTGTTTGACAAGCAGTTGCTTTCCATTACGGTTACCAACGTAGATGATGCGGAAGGTAAGGTGCAAATGAAAAAGGCGACCGTTACCAACCGTGTGGTTGACGAATACGAACGTGAAGTTTACGTAGAAAAAGGCGGCATTAAGGTTGGCGCGGACTTGGCAACGGGCGGCACGCTTACCTATTTGCAGCGTTTGAGCTACAACAAGCAAACGATTGACGAAGTTGTTAGAAACGACGAAGTTGTTATTGACGTTAACGCTAAGGCAACCTTGGACGAAGCAAACGGTGATGAATTCCTTTCTTCCGAGGTAAACCTTATCAACATTTTCGACGCAGGTCGTCAATTCCAGCAGAGCTACTACGCAAACGTAGGCGGTACGATGGCTGACACCCCTGAAAAAATGCGTGAAGGCGGCTATTCCAACAGTGTACAACCCCCCGATTACGGTTCCAACGGCTACAACCGTGGTTTCTGTAAAACGGCAGACGTAAACGGTTACTACTGGCCGTACAACCCCGTACAGGGCGGTGACGTAGTCAGCAACCCTTCGCAAATCATCGACTATGAAGTTTCCGAAAACGAAATTTATGTAAAAGTTCGCGCAATGGACTGGTCGAAAGGCGCGACGGCAGACCACTACACGGGTACGGTAGACGGCGGTGAAACCACCAAATCGTACATGGAAAACTGGTACACCATCAAAGGCGGTATGGTATACGTAACCAACCGTTTCATCGACTGGAACGGCTTTGAGGGCTTGGAAAAAGTACCTGTACACAGCAACGAATTGCCCGCGGCATACGTTGTGCATCCTTTCCACAACTACGTTTGCTATAACGGCGGCGCTACCGACTGGAAGGGTGAATTGACCAAGGTAGAAGCGCCTGGTAGCTGGGTAAAAGAGGCGGTTAGAAACCAAAACCCCGTGGAACACTGGTTTGCTTGGGTAAACGACAATGACTTTGGTGTAGGCGTATACGTTCCTGGTACGACCGTGTTTGTATCTGGTAGATCGAATTCTTCGACTAGTAAGTTGTTGAAGATCAACGGGGACGCATTTGACAGCCCTTTGACCAACGAGTATCGTTATAACAAGCCCGAGGCAGTTTCTCGTTACACCAGCTGTTACGTAAGAAATACGTCTTATACGGCACCTGTTGTTGTATGGACGATGAAATCGTACGTGCCTATGCAGTACACCTATGTAATTTCGGTGGACTACGTAGACGTAATGCGTCAGCAATTCAAGAACCTCGACGAAAATAACGTAGTAGACAACTCCATGCTTGCTAGCTGGAACTAATTGATAAGGAGCTTGCCATTATGAAAAAACGTTTATTGGCAATGTTGACCCTTTGCTGTATGTTGGGCGGCGCAGGTTGTGATTTCTCTTCCTTTTTAGGCGGCTTGACCAGCGGTGAATCTAACGATTCCACCTCGGCGGTGAGCGGGGAACTTCAATACACGAACTTACTCGGCGCGCAGGCGAAAAAATCGCTTGCCGTCGGGGAAACGGCAACGTTCAACGTTGAACAGGATTTGGGCGATAAAAACTACATGAAGCTCGCATATAGTGCGGACGTTAATTTATACGGCGAGTTTGTATATTCCGACCTTGCTGACCCCTCGAAGGTAGTGCAGGAGTGTTTCTACTTGGAGGCGGCGGATACGGAATTCAAGCAATTTTTAGACGCATACCGTCCCAACGGTATCGGCTTGTTTGAAAAGCGTTTGAAGAGCATTACGCTGACCAACGTAGATACGAAGGCAGGCGGAATTACCTTAAACGACGTATCGGTTGCTGACCGTGATATTCCCGAGATGGAATGTGAGGTTTATTTGCACCGCAACGGCTTAAAAATCGGTGTAGACCTTGCCCTGGGTGGCTCGATTACCTTCGTTGCGCGTACCGAGTACAACGGTCAAACGGTGGATGAAATCGTTACCAAAGACGGTAAAGTCAAATACGGCGTAGATTACAAATCGCAAAGCGGCGCCGAATTGATTACGTCCGAGGCAAACCTCGTTACCATTTACGACCCCGGTCGTCAAATTCAGCAATCTTATTATGCAGAAGTTGGCGGCTCGGACGATAAGGCGACAGGTGAAAACGGTTATCAACGTGGTTTCTGTTTTACCGATTCCTCGGAGGGTGACTGGTGGTCGTACAACCCTGTACAAGCAGGCGACTGCGCGGATAACCCTGCGCAAATGATTGACTACGAAATCAAGGATAATCAAATTTACGTTAAGGCTCGTCCTTTGGACTGGGGTAAGGGTTATGCGCATAAATGGGCAAACCAGTACGAACGCAAGGCGGAAGAACTTGGCATTTCCGTAGAGGATTTGGGTTTAGTGGAAGGTGGTGTTACCTGTAAATCGTATATGGAAAACTGGTATACGATCAAAGGGGATATGCTGTACGTAGACAACAACTTTATATGCTGGGAGCCGTTTACGGATATGGATAAAATCAACAACCGTACCAACGAAATCCCTGCATTCTTCCCCGTACACACCTTGCACACCTTTGTTACCTATGAAGGGCCTGCCCCTTGGGGTAGTAAAGTAGGGGGCTTGTTTACACACAAAAATCCTCCTTCGCACGGTGCGGGCAACCATAAGGGCGCGCAGGAAGAATGGTTTGCGTGGGTAAACGATGACAACTTTGGTATGGGGTTGTATGTTCCTAACGTAGATTACTACTCGTATTCCAAGATCAATCCCAGTGATTCGGTAGACGGTCCTTATAACAGCGGCGCGTTGAATTGCCCTACGGTAAGCAATCCCGATTTGATGAAAAATAAGGCGAAGCCGACCTCTAACTATACCAGCTGTTACGTATTCAACGCATGTTATACGGCGCCGGTTGTTACGGGTAGAATGAAGGCGTACACGCCGATGGGCTATCAATACGTGCTTGCTGTGGATCAGTTGGACGTAATGCGTAGTAATTTCTATGACATTCACGGCAGCGGTCTTATTACCAACACGTCATTGAACGCATGGAGAACCTAAGGGTTTTCAAGGCCTAAAAAGTCGTATCGTAATTTTTGAAACAAAATGCGTAATTTTTGGGTATAATCAAAAAGATTAATTTTTGAAAGCCCCTTTACAGCTTTTTAGATATGTTGTATAATAACTATGTATAAATTCGCAAGGGTTGATAGAGAGAGCCTCTCTTGCGTATTATGATTAAGGAAAAAATTATTCATCAGGAGGAAAGAAGATGAAGAAATCAACAAAAAAACTTTTGACACTTGCATTGTCAACGTTGTTTGTTGGGGCTGGTCTTGGTGGGGCAGTCGCTACGTACAACGCGCTTGATGCAAAAGTTGCTGCAGCTGAAGAGCTTCCTGCAAATTTCGTGGATATTTCGGGTGAAATTTACAACGCGAATACTCATGGAATCGGCGATTGGGGCACTTGCGGTGACTACCAAGAAGCTGGCTTATATCGTTTCTGGTTAGACGAAGATAAGGTGCTTGACTGGACAGATGGCGGTAAATGTCTTAACGATGGGTACCCCGATTTGCTCAACTATATCAAGGTAAACGGTAAAACCATTAAGGAATGGCGTGATTTATATGCCGCAGGGGAAACCAATGCAATCACTTGGACGAATATGCCTGATAACGGCGCGGCTTATCCCCACACGATGCAATCTAATATTGCAGCAGATGTAATTGCAGGTAGAGCAATCTATGCGCCCATCTTTGTAATGCTTACAAAGCATGGCGATATGGGTAGTGCATTGGATATTTATATCCCTGTTTCCTTTATGCCTGAAGTGAACAGCATCGAATTCTTAAAGGGATTTGAATGGGAATATAATGAACAAACCTTTGGTTTCTCTACGGATGTTATTTTCAAGATGACTTCGCATGGAAAATCGGGTAAGCAATTAGGCAGCTACCATGCAAATGTTATAGAAACGACGGTTACGGGTATCGATGGGTCGTATGGCGCTACTGACCAATTCCTTTCGTTCAAGCTTGGTACCAACGACTACGGTGATTTGAATACCGCATCCTTTACTACTACCGCAGAACAAAAGGCTTATCTTCGTTCGATTAATTATTTTGACTATATTTTAATTGACGGACAAAAATTGGGTACAACTTGGAACGGCGTAGTTCCTGGTGAAGTATTCTTCAACGTATGGAATAGAAAGGACACCTTCAGTACGAGATGGCCTGAAGCAATTAGAGGAGCTGCTAAACAAGATAGCGTACAGGAAATTAAGGTCCTTGCTGGTTGTCAATTCCCTTCCGCAAACGATCCATTTAACACCGTTTATGAAGTGAAAGAAGATATTACCTTCACTCGTCAGGCTGATGGATCTTTCAAGAATCTTGCAGCAACCCCTGAAGAACCCGAGGTTCCTGATGTTCCTGTGGAACCTGAAGAACCTGAACTTGCTGAGGTTGATATTACCAATATTTCGAGCAAAACTTGGGGCAAGGGTGACTATGCTGGTAACATGGCGCACATTCGTTTGAATATTGCAGGCGACGTTACTTGGACGGCGGCAAATCAAGCGGTTAACAACGCAACTCTTCCCGCAAGCGTACTTGACAACGTATGGGTAAACGGTAAGTCCATCAGCCAACACAATGCTGAATATAAGGCATTGATTGAAAGCGAAGGAAAATCTCCTATCACTTGGGATACTAACATTGCATTCAACGCTGAAATTGAAAGCGACGTAAAGAACGGTACGGCTGTTTATGCACCTATCTTCATCAAGCTTGTAAACCACGGCGATGGCTTGCCTGGTAATACGATTGATATGTACATCCCTAACAGCTATTTGCCTGTATCGGATATTACGGAATTGAGAATTACGAAGGATTTCCTCTTTGAAACGGCAACGGCTAAATTCACCGTATCGGACGACGTTATCTTCAAATCCAACTCGCTTTGTGTTCCCGATAAATACATCGGTGAAGCAAACGTTCCTCAATTGAACCTTACGGTAGAAGAAACGACCGTTGAAAAGGTAATGGGTAACATTACGGGTGACTCGATGCTTTCCTTCTACCTTGGCAATTGTGACTATCCTACCAGTGGTGATGTTACTTGGACGGGTAGCAATGATTTCTTGAAGCAAATCAATTACTACGACTATATCGAATTTGATGGCGTGAAGCTTGGTACGCTTTGGAATAAGACAGCGCCTGCTGAAAAATTCACGAGAGTATGGGGCAGACAAAATGCATTCACGACCCGTTGGCCTACCAATCTTACCGAAGGCGCAGCAAGAGAGAATATCCAAAAGATTACCGTTCTTGCTGGTGCTCAATTCCCTTCCGCAGAAAATGTTGCTGGTAAAGTATACGAAGTAAAAGAAACCGTTACCTTTATCAATATGGGCAATGGTGAATTTGTAAGAGAAGATTATCTTCTTAACGCTGAAGATATTACCTTCACGCAAGCTACGGATGTAGGCGACGCAATGGAAATGGTTATGTTTGAAATTTCCTATGCAAACTGGAATTCCACGCGTGATACGTATGACTTCAACTACTTCGGTGATCAATTTACCGCAATGCGTAAGAAGATCTTCATCAACGGCGTATCCTTATATGAAATCAACACGACGGTTGATGACAGCGGTTATAACTATGCAACCGGTCCTTGGACGAATG
>JAZKZY010000057.1:0-2804 GCA_045612895.1 Candidatus Scatosoma sp.
ACCCGTATGAATGCGCATTTTACCGCCGAAGATATGCAGGCGTTGAAAGACGAAATCCCGATGGGACGCATCGGGACAGGCGAGGACGTGGCGAAAGCCGTGTTGTATTTAGAAGAAAACGACTACGTGACGGGGATTGACTTGCCCGTCAACGGCGGTTTTTCGATTGTGTAATTAAGATTTTTTAAGATAGCTGTCTAAAATACTTTGGATAAACTCATCCGCAATTCCCTCCGTAGGGGATTGCGGTTTTTCTTTTTCGTTGTTCGTTTGGCAGGGTGTTTCCCTCTTTTCGGCGCATTGAAAACCGCTGAACGTTTTGGTGAAGTTGGATAAATCCTTTAAGAAGGTAAGCATTTGTTCAGAGTTTTTTAATTTTTCCATCAAAGGCCGCACGCTGTCGGAAAAATCGGGGTTTTGTGAAAGATAATATAAAAGCACGAGTATTAAAATTTCCATACTGCAGTATATGCAGGGCTGTGACGGAAAATTGACGGTGGGAATAGTATATAGTATCAATTTTTTGGAGGCGCGCATGAGAAGCTTTAAGGAGTATGCGAATACGGACGAAAAAAAGGAAGAAACGGCGACGGCGGAGGATTTGGCGAAACAAATCGCACGGGCATACAATGGAAAAAGCAACGCGGATATGTTGAAAAATATCCTTATTGAGGCGGAAAAGAGTAAACGAGCAGGGACGTTATCCAATGAGGAGATTGAGGCGTTTTATCAAAGCTTTGCCCCGATGCTGGATGGGATACAACGAAAACGTTTGCGTGGGATTGTGGATAGGTTAAAAGAGATTTGAGCCTACCATGTACGCGTTTAATCAACTCTATCTAACTCGGTAAGGGCATGGATGAGGCGGTCAATTTCCGTTTTATGGTTATAATGGGAAAAGGAAACGCGTACCAACCCGCCGTCCAAAGTACCCAAAGACGTATGGGCAAGAGGGGCGCAATGTAACCCACCTCGGACGGCAATATCGTATTTGGATGAGAGAATTTCCGCAATGATTTCCGATTGTAACCGTTGATGTTGAAAGGAAACGATACCGCAGGGATTTGGTGGGGAATAGGACGTATAGCCGTTTAACTTTTTTAATTTTTGTAAAAAATAAGTGGACAAAGAAAGTAGCGTTTGTTCGATTTCTCTTTGATGTATGGTCAAGTGCCGTACCCCCTCCAGCAAGGATAAAATGGCGGGAAAGGAAAGAGTGCCTGCCTCTAAGCTGTCGGGGTAGAAATCGGGCATATTCAAAGAGATGCTAAGCGAGCCGGTTCCACCATACAACAAGGGGCGAGGGACAGCTCGGTTGGAAAAAAGCAAACCGCCGCTGCCTTGGATCCCCAACATGCCTTTATGTCCTGCAAATGTCAATAAATCAATACCTGCCCCCTTCATTTTGATGGAAAAATGCCCTGCACCCTGCGCTCCGTCGCAAAGCAAAAGGACGTTTTTGGGCAAAAGGTTACGGATTTTTACAAGATCCGGGCAGTACCCTGTGACGTTGGAGGCGGCGGTGATTGCCACCAACCGTGTGTTTGGTTTTAACAAGGGAAGCAGGTCCTCGGGGGATAGCGTTGCATTTGCGCCTTCTCCACGCAGAGGACAAATATCGTAGGTGATCACGCCTTGCTGTTGAAGGTGGTGTAAGGGGCGCAGGACGGAATTATGCTCTAAACAAGAGGCGATGACGTGATCCCCTTTTTCTAATACGCCAAATAGCGCGATGTTCAACGCCTCTGTGCAATTTTTGGTAAAAACCACTTGATCAAAGCTGTAACCGTCGAAAAAACTGTTTAAGGCGGCGCGGCAGTTTTCTACTTGCGTTGCACAGGATAAAGCAAGCTTATGTCCGCCTCGGCCTGGGTTGGCGCATACTTTCACCGCGGACTGGACGGCGGTGAGGACGGTGTCGGGTTTTCTACCGCCCGTAGCGGCGTTGTCAAAATAAATCATATTGCACCTCTTAATAGGGTTTATTCATAAGATATAGTATTCCCAAAAGGAGGCGGGTATGACATGATGGTGTTGGCGGTTTTCCGTTCTCGGGCGCATAGCTTGAACTACGCGGAAAGATTACAGACCTACGGAGTGCCAGCCGTTACGGTGCCTACCCCGAAGGAAGCGCGGATCGGTTGCGGTTTATGTGTACGATTTGACGCGCGGTATTATCCACGGGCGCAGGCGTTGTTGAAAACGGTGAGATATTCTTCGTTTAAGGGCTTTTATAAAATGGATTATTTCGGAGGTCAGCTTTCTCTGACTTTGATGAGGTGAAAATCAATAAATAGCTTGCAAAAGTTGTGCAAATGTGCTATAATGCATACGTTATGAAAAAGATAGATAAACAAACGGTGATATCCGAGCTCGCAACTTTATACCCTGACGCAAAGCCTGCGCTCAAATATACGACCCCGTACGAATTGTTGGTGGCGGTGGTTTTATCGGCGCAATGTACGGACGAGCGCGTGAATATCGTAACGGCGAAGCTTTTTGAAAAATACAATACCCCCGAGGCAATGGTAACTTTGTCGCAAAAGGAACTGGAAAAATACATTTTTTCCTGCGGATTTTATCGTATGAAGGCGGAGCATATCTTGTCTGCTTCGCGCGATATTTTAGAGAAGTTCGGGGGTGAAGTTCCCGGCACGATTGAGGAGCTGATGTCTCTTGCAGGGGTAGGAAAAAAGACGGCGAACGTGATTTATTCGGTCGCGTTTGGCGGAGCGGCGATTGCGGTGGATACCCACGTTTTCCGCGTTAGCAACCGTTTGGGCTTGGCAAAAGGAAAAACACCC
>JAZKZY010000058.1:0-4172 GCA_045612895.1 Candidatus Scatosoma sp.
CTGTTCAATCCACCCGATGATATCCTTGGGTGCGCCTGCCTCTACCGCCGCCTGCAAAACAACCTTTGCCGCCTCCACCGTACAATTTTTCGCGCGCGGATGGGGTGACATAATCAACCCATTACGCGTTTTCAAACAAATCAACGCCTTGAAAATCGCGGTCGAGGTCGGGTTCGTGGTAGGAATTACCGCCGCCGCAACCCCGATCGGCTCCGCAACGCGGGTATAACCGTTTGCCTCGTCACGCTCCAACACCCCACAAGTTTTTTCGTCTTTGTATCGGTTGTAAATATACTCCGCGGCGTAATGGTTTTTCAGCACTTTGTCCTCAAAAACGCCCATGCCTGTTTCCGCCACGGCCATTTCCGCCAAACGAATTCGTTCCCCGTTCGCCGCCGTTGCCGCCGCCTTAAAAATCTCATCCACCTTTTCCTGGGAAAAGCTTGCATATTCCGCCTGCGCCGCGCGCACGCGTGATAAAAGCGCCGTAAGCATATCCTCTGCCTGCGACGCTTCCGTTTTCTCTATTTTTTTATCCGACATAACCCCTCCTTACGCGAAATTTTCCGCTGTATGTACGAGGGGAAGATTTTTACCGTTCCGTGTGGTAAATTTTACCTGCCAACATCGCAAGCGACGCCGCCAGATCCTCCGTTTTCAACACCACGTCCTTGGGTGCGCGTAAAGGCGCAGGGGCAAAATTCCAAATTGCTTTGATACCTGCCTCCACCATTTCATTCAAAACCTCTTGCGCCGCAGCCTTGGGTACGGTGATAATCCCGATACGAATATTATGCTCCTTTACAAACCCTTTCATGTCCTCAATCGGCATAATACTTTTCCCTGCCACCATACGCCCGATAACCGCTTGATTGACGTCAAACGCCGCCACAATGTTCAAACCGTTGCTCTTAAACCCCTCATAACCAAGCATCGCGCGCCCCAAACCGCCAGCGCCAACGATAATTGCATCGGAAAGGTTGTCATAACCCAAAAACTTTTCAATATCCACGATCAAACGGTTGATCGCAAAGCCCATACGCGGCCGCCCCGCCTCCGAGGACACCAACGCCAAATCCTTACGCACCAACACCGAGGATACGGAAATATTTTGCGCAATTACCGTCGAAGAAATGTATTTCGCACCCTTGGAAGCTTCTTCCTGTAAAAAGTGCAAATACAACGGCATACGCGCAATCGTCGCCTTGGAAATTTCTTTGTCTTTGTATTCCATTTCCTTTTCTTTCATGTCAAACCTCTTTTTGGCATTCGCCAAAAATATTATACCACTTTTTATCGATAAAAACAAGCGATTGAGAAAAATTTCTCAACCGCTTTTTCTTTATTGTACTTTCTTTTCTACCGCAGCCGCCAACACTCCCACGAGCGTTTCCAAGATAAGCCCTACGATAAAGGTTACCCCTACCAAAGCAAACAACTGCGGAATTTCCGCATACAGCTTTGCATCCTGCATCATACCGCCGATGCTTTTCGCGGTAAAGCTCAATACTTCCGCGGAAACAATCAGCTTCAAGGAAAAGGACAACGCCGCCGCCCCTTCCTTTAATATATAAGGGGAAGCCAAGGGTAAATAGATAGCCGTCACCCTGCGCCATACGGGTGTCCCATACACGCGGCTGATCTCAATAAGGTGTTTATCCACCCCCGACAAAGCCGCCAAAGTCCCTGCGTACAGCATCGGGAAAAGGGACAAAAATGCCACCGCAATCGGCGCGTTGCCAGGGTTGAGGAAAGAAAGCAAAATCAACAACACCGCCAGCACCGGCATTGACCGTAAAACGGACACCAAGGGCGCGAAAAATCGCCCAAACGAGGGGTACAGGTACGCAATCACAGCAAAAATTACCGCCAAAAGGAAGGACAGCATAAAGGCAACCATCACCCGTACAAGTGTCCCGAACAACGCCTTCCAAAACAATGTTTTCCCAAACAATGCCCCCATTTCTTTCAGCCCGTCCGTCAATGGCGGTATCAATAGATCATTCCCCACCGAAAGGTAAGCAATCCACCAAACGGCAAGCAAAAACGCAATCGCCACCGCCGTTTGTATTAAGTTTTTCAAAAGCAACTTTTTCATCGTTTTCTCTTTCGTTAAAAATTATTTACTCCGAAACATTCACGCCAAAGAATGCATTTTGCGGTAAAACGGTTGATTGCGGATTGATCGCAATAAAGCTTTCCAACAAGGTTTTCGCCTGCGCTTTGCAATCAATCGACGGCACGTAACGCACGCCGCAACGCCCGATCACCGCCGCTGTCAAAAGGGGCGCTTTCAAACTGCTTTCCTGCAAATTGCTGTCCAAATGCCCATTCACCGTCGAAACGATTTGTTCACCCGTTGCCGTTTTCAGCCACTCCATCGAGGCTTTCACGTCCTCCACAAAATCGTTCGTCCATAAGCGATGTCCTTCCGTCATTTCCTTCTTTGCAACCAACACCGCTTGAGGATATCCATTTTCACCGCCGTACAACGCCTGCAAATCCCCTACGATATTGTATCCTTTCTTAGCTTGTGCAGTCGCAGCAGGCTCCGCAATTACAAAGCATTCCGCCTCCAACGTACCCACAGCCGACGCGTCCGTAATCGGCAATAAGTTCACCTTATCCTCGTACACGGTACCCTCGTTTGTCATTTCTGCCCAA
The DNA here is from genome assembly GCA_045612895.1 of Candidatus Scatosoma sp. GTDB lineage: Bacteria > Bacillota > Clostridia > Christensenellales > Borkfalkiaceae > Scatosoma. Next base: position 2,665 of record JAZKZY010000058.1, read on the forward strand.
GCAAGCCCCAAATCATTCAACACCGCCTTAAAGGTCAAACCAGGCACGTTGTTGATTTGTAAAACGCCCACTTTCTTGCCTACAAGCAAGGACAAATTCTCTCTTGTATAACTGATTTCCGACTTTGAAACGATATAAAGGTTGCCGTGGGTTACCGCACCCAACATCACGTAACGGCTGCCGTTACCGAGTAATTTTGACGCCGCATTCAAGGGCATCACGCAAAAATCCGCATTCTTCGTTTCGTCTTGGAAGGTCACTTTCGAGGCAATCGCGTCCGCTTTCGTCACGTAGTAGCTGATGCCGTCGTCCTCTTTGTCCTCAAACATCATCCCCGCCATCGCCAACGCAGGCGCGCCGTCAGGCATATACACCGTCACTTCACGATCTATTTCATCTTTATTGCAAGCAGTCAAGCTCGCCATACAACCCACGCCGCAAACCGCCGCGCAAAGTAACGCCGTCCACTTTTTCAATACCTTTTTCATATTTATACACTCCTTTATATTTTTCCAAACAACGCCTTCACCGACACCCCCGACAACCGTCCGAGCTTGCCCGTAAGGGCGTTGGTAACTTCCACAGGCGCATCCATCACAACGGACAAAACGGACACACCCTTTTCCTTATAAGGTATCCCCATTCTTCCCAAAATCCATTCGCCGTACTCCGACAAAAATCCATTCACCTTATCGCTTACCGATCGGTCGGCAACCAAAATACTCACCACCGCTATGCGATTGTCTTTCTTGTCAAAAATTTCACTCATCGCGTACCTGCCCACTCCTTTTTCCTTTTTTTATACAAAAGCCGACAAAAAAATACTCCTTTGCTACGGCAAAAGAGTATATTATCCCTATCAGGTAAAATCCCGCGCGTCGGGGCAGGCGTACCATCCCCTTCGGACGAAAAATCATATCTCTTTTCACCGTTAGAACTACTTTCGGCTCAAATTGCTTGTCTTTCTATGCGCCCCACACGTGCAGTCCCCCACAAATGTGTCCCTACGCATATTTTTATTTATTATATCATATTTTTTGATATTTTTCAAGGCAAAAGCATAAAAAAGTTTGACGATTTTTCGCTTTTCACCGCATTTTTTGTCCTATGCGCCAACGGGCATACAAAAAAACCGCAACCGCGCCCCTCTAAAACTCATAAAAAAGCGCCCCAACACGGAGCGCATTTTTTCAATCCATTATAAATTTACCGCCTCAACACGATGAATGGGCAAACCGCGTTCCACCCATTTTTGTTCGTACTCGGTCACGGTATTCCATGCAGGGTTGCCGTTTTCGTGCAAGTTATAGGTCAACTCGGTCAACTCAAATCCCGACGCTCTATACTCATCCAAGGAAAAATCAAAGAAATCTCGATTGTCCGTTTTTTGCACGACCTTGCCACCGTCCACCAGCAACTTTTTATACATTTCCAGAAAGCCACGATAGGTCAGTCTTTGGGAAACGTAGCCAAGTTTCGGCAACGGCGTAGAGAAGTTTAAGTAGACG
>JAZKZY010000059.1:0-6006 GCA_045612895.1 Candidatus Scatosoma sp.
TGGATATGGCGCACAACTACAAGATGTCCACGGAAGATTTCACGGGTATCTATGATATGTTGAGGGCGTTGGACGTTGACAAGAGAAAGAAAATCAAAGGGCTTTCGCCTGCACGCGCGGACATTATGCCTGCGGCAATGGCAATCGTGAAATCCTTTGTAACCTACATGAACGTTGAAAACTTCACGATCGGAGGCAGCGGTTTGCGTGAAGGCTTGATGATCAACCAAGCCTTGCCTATTACCATGGAAAAACCCATTTCCGACGTGCTTTCCTATTCGCTTGACCGTTTGGTGAAATATTACGGTTGCGATCCTCAGCACGTAGAACACGTTATGCAGCTTTCCGTACAGCTCTTCAAACAGTTGCGCGTTTTGCATAAGTTCTCCCGTCAGTATTTGAAAGTATTGAAGATTGCGGCAAGCTTGCACGATTGCGGCATGCGTATGAAATATTACAGCCATGCAAAGCATAGCTGTTACACGATTTTGAACTCCTCTATCTATGGCGCAACCCACCGTGAAATTGTGTTGGCGGCGTTTGTTGCCGGCTGTCACAACCGTGAAGACGTGCCTATGATTGAATGGCAAAAGTACAAGGGTATCGTAACCGAAGAGGATTTGGACGCAGTTAAGAAGTTGGGCGTTTTGCTTCGTATCGCAGAGAGTTTGGATAGAACGCATTGCGGTATGGTAACTGGTTTGAATTGCGACGTTTTGGGCGATTCCGTTATCATGAAAACGATTGTTACCGGTGACGCGGCTTTGGAAATCCGTGATGCGGAAGGGGCTAATCCCGAATTCAAGCGTGCGTTTAAGAAGAATTTGGAAATACTGTAAAGTAGAGTGAATAACGCCGCCTTTTCCTGACAAAAGGGGAATGGGCGGCTTTTCCGTAAGGTGGATTTTTACAAGCACTATGCAATGGATTTTGGCAAGCGCATCTCCGCGGCGCAAGGAACTTTTAGCGGGGCTTATCGAAAATTTTGATATTATCCCCTCCCTTGCCGATGAAAATTTGGAGGGAGAATTCACCCCGGAAAGCTTGGTGAAAGCGTTGGCGGAATTGAAGGCAAAAGAGGTGGCTTTACGCCCTGAAAATATGGGTAAAATGGTCATCGGCTCGGACACGGTAGTGGCATTTGACGGAAAAGTGCTCGGAAAACCCAAGGACGAGGCGGATGCTTTTCATATGTTGAAGATGCTTTCGGGAAAGGCGCATGCGGTATATACAGGCGTGTGTTTTGCCCGTAAAGACGGCGACGGATACAGCGCGGACGTGCGTGCGGAAAAGACGGAGGTCTATTTTGAGGTTTTAACCGACGAATGGATTATGGACTACATCCGCGGCGGCTCGCCCATGGATAAAGCGGGCGCGTATGGGATTCAAGACGGCGGTTTGGTGAGAAAAATCGAGGGGAGTTACACCAACGTGGTGGGTTTTCCCGTAGAGCTTGTAAAAGAAATGATGAAGGACGTGGGAGGCGACCATGATTAAATTAGCGATTGATTTAGGGTCAAGTATGACAAAAATTTGCCGCGCTGACACCAACAGTGGCATCGTACTTGCCGAGCCCTCCTGTGTTGCGGTCAACGACGATCAGGAAATCAAAGCGATCGGCAAAGCCGCGAAAAACTTGATCGGTAAAACGGCGGAATATACACAAATCGTGCGCCCCATTCAAGACGGTATTATCGTAGATAGAGCGCTTGCGGCGAAAATGCTGGAAAACTTCTTATCCCGTATCGGTATCAAGAAATCGGCGTTGAAAAAGGCGTTGGTTTTGATCAGTATCCCTTGCGGGTTGGGGGATGAACAGTTGTCGGAATACGTTGCTTTGGCGGAAGAATGTGATCTTCGCAAGGTGCGTTTTGTGGAACAGCCCTACCTGGCGGCTTTGGGCGGTGGCGCGGCGCTTAGCGAAACGGAGCCTATTTTCTGCTTGGATATCGGCGGCGGTGTAGCAAATGCGGCGGTTATCTCGGCAAACGGCATTATCGCAGGGATTGCCTTGAATATCGGCGGCGCGAAGATCGATAAAAGTATCATGAAAACGATGCGCGAAGAGCATCATTTGACAATCGGGGAACTGACGGCGGAGAGAATTAAAAACAACATCGGCTCCTTGGCGGCAGGCTCGGGCGGAGCAACGGTGGTAGAGGGCAGCTCCACCGAAAATTATCAGCCGGCGTCGAAATCGGTACAGGCAATGCATTTGAAACCGACCATTCGTCAATGCGTGGATCAAATTTTAGAATATGCCGTTGGCGTGTTGTGGAATTTACCTGCGGAAGTAGCGGCGGCGGTACACCGCAACGGCGCGTATTTGTCAGGCGGGGTAATGAAGCTGACACAAGCTCCTCAATATATTGCAGGCAAACTGAATATGCGTTACCATATCACGGAAGAGCCTCAATACGTAACGGTGCTCGGCGGTGGTTTGTTGTTGCAGGATAAGGAGCTTTTGAACCGTTTTGCAAAGAAAATTTAAGTAAATAACGCGAAAAGCATAGATTTTTATGGTTTTTAGAGGGGGAATCGCAAGGATTTTCCTTCTATTTTTCCCTGATTTTTCAAGGGTTTGCGAAAAAACGAATTAAAAAAATTAAAAAAATGCATTAAAAAAGGGAAAAAATTTTTCAAAAACCCCTTGACAAACGGAAAATATTTGTTATAATAAAGGTACAAAAAGAAAGAAAGGAACAAAAAATGTTTCAATCTTTCAAAAAAGAGGACAAACCGATGAACAAATAGAACACAGCCAACAAAATGAGGGTTGGCAAGGAGCCGTAGGGACACGGCAACAAAACCAAACAAAGGAGGGTATAAAAAGCGATGATTCCTTCCCATTTTGAGGCGAATGCCTAAAAGAAAAGTAACCTAACATACCAAAGCGTGGAAAAACGCGAGGAGAGGTGATAAAAAGCCTCGGCGATACTCGGAACGCGTAACCGTGAAACGAGAGAAACGGGAAATAGGTGAAAAGGAGGTACACGACAATGACCGTTGTAACTTCAAGAAAAACTAGAAAGGACGAGGATACTCCGACGTACACGTAATCCAACCGACGAGAGTCGGAAGAGATAAAAGGAATTTTGTTAAAGGAGGTACGGAGAGATGATTTTATATCCTACGTCAAGAAGGTTCTTTAACAAAGAAGAGAAAGTGAGGTAAAAGTCCAATGAACGTCACATGTGAGGAATGCAAATAAATAGATATCCGTAATAGTAGCGTGGGAAGACCACAATGAAATTGAGTTCAAAAAGACACGGATAAAAAAGAAACGAGTGCATTCTTACAACTGAATAAGAAAGATACACCCCTGTCAGGTTGGCAGGGGTTATTTTTATCGGTTGATCTGGTTATTTTGATAGGGAAAAGCCCCACAATCCGCTTTTGCCCCCCTTGACTTTTGAATGGCGGTGTGGTATAATATTGCAAAATTAGAACAATGGGGGGAGAATCGGGTGTGGCAGCCAAATCAAGCGCAACAACGCGTGGTGGATGATTTAGACAATAACATCATTTTGTTTGCCAGCGCAGGTACGGGGAAAACCTTTACTGTTGCGAAACGCGCCGCGCACGTCATTCAAACCGAAAGGGCAAAGCCCCGAGAAATCCTTTGTTTAACCTTTACCGCTAAGGCGTGTGAAGAGATGCGTGAGGACATTTCACAATACGTTGGAAAGCAGGCAGGTGAGGTGGAAATCCGCACTATACACGGCTTTTGTTATGGGCTTTTGCGTGAAGAAAGCCGTCGCTTGGGTGATCGTTTGGCGGACGCCGTCGTTTGCGATGAGGTGGATGCGGAGGAATCGCTGCAAAGCATTTTGTCCTCGCAATACCCTTGGTGGGAACGCGGCGAAGTGAAACCTGAAGAGGACGGGGACGAGCAGGAAACCCATTTTGAGATTTTTAATAAAAAGGGCGGTCTTCGTAATTTTGTCAGCGCGATCAAGCATATCCGCGAGGAGCAGGGATTTTACAGTGAAAACGAGGTCGCGGATTATCAAAAAGCGTTTGACTTTTTGCAAAAACACCGCGCGGAACAATGTGAGGCATTGACCTCGATTTCCGCAAAACGAGGGTGGCAGGTATGCGATGAGGTCTTTTTATCGGCAATGAAACGCCATGCGGGACGGCTTGTTTTTACCTATGACGATCATCTTCGTCAAAGCAACCGCGTGGATTATGACGATTTGATCCTTTTCGCCTCGCGAGCATTGAAAAACGAAGAAACGCGCGCCCGTTGGGCGGCGAGATACCGCTATATTACCATTGACGAAATGCAGGACACGAGCTTGCTGGAATATTCCGTTTTGACGAGATTATTTTCCGACAGTAAGGTGATGATGTGCGGAGATTTCTTTCAATCTATTTATGGTTGGAGGGGGTCAAAGCCGGAATATGTTTTGACCGATTTCATCAAAACTTATCACGCCAAGGTCTATATGCTGTCGCAAAATTATCGTTCTACGCAAATGCTGACGAATGCGACGTTTGGTTATCTTTGCGCAACCTATCCTGACTTGGTGGGGAAGTACTGTCCCAAAGATTTGCAGGTGGCAAGTCCTGACGAGGGGGATAAAATCCTTTGCATGGGGTTTGACAACCGCCGCGAGGAGGCCGCGCAAATTTACCGTTATCTTCGCAAAAATATTGAACAAGGGGTGACTTCCCTTTGCGTAATCGCGCGGTCGAATTTCTACGTTTCCATGTTGTCGCGCGCCTTTGAGGAGTGCAATCAGGCCTATCCGATTGAACAACAGCTCCGCTTTTTTACCGCGGAGGAGGATTTACAATTTTATAAAAAGCCGATTGTCAAGGACGTCCTTGCGATGCTGAAATTACTCCTCAACCAAACGGATCGTATCAGTATGGAGCGCATCACGGAGAAATACGTGCGCCTTGTCGGTGCGAAAACGGTGGAGTGGCTCCGTATGCAAAATCGGGTGGGTGCGTCCATTGTTTCTTTCCTCGATAAGCAGACTTATACCCACGAAGACCCATACCATGTATTGATTGACGGCTTTCACAAGGGTGAAATCGTGGTGTATGACACCGAAACGACGGGGCTTGATTTGGGTAAGGACGAAATGGTGCAGTTGGCGGCTATCCGTATCAACACTCAAGGGGAAGTGACGGAAACCTTTGAAAGAATGATTATCCCCACAATCCCCATTGAAGAGGGGGCGTATGCCACCCACGGATTTAACATGGAGTATATCACCGCCCACGGCGGCGTAACGGCGAAAGAGGCGTTGGAAGAATTTTCCGCCTTTGTCAAGGGCGCGGTTTTGGTCGGACATAACAGCTTCCGTTTTGATTCCCCCTTGATTGCAAGACGGTTGAAGGACAACGGCTTACCTCCGCTGGAAATCGCAGGGGAATACGACACCTTGACGATTGCAAAACAATTCCACGCAGGGTTGCCCAACTTCAAGCTTTCAACCTTGTGTGAAAAGTATGGCATCGTCAACGAGGCGGCGCACAACGCCTACGGGGATATCGTGGCGACGGGAAAGGTGCTTTGCCGTATGCTGACCGAGGATATCATTCCCACAACGCTGGAAAGACAAAACGTTTGCGCAAAGCATAAAGACAAGTTTGAAAAATTGCACACCTTTATCGCCTTATTGACGGAGAAAATGCAAACGGAAACGCCGCTTGCCATTTTGACCGCCATTATTGACAAACTGGGTATGCAGGAGAAATGTAAAGCGGACGGAGAGAGGCAGGCGTTGATGGATTTGTGCGCGCATTTCCGCGCCGCTGAAAAGGAAAACACGGACGCGTTTTTGCGTGATTTTGTTGCAAGGGCGGATTTGGCTGGCAGCCGCACCGATTTGTTGATAGAACGTGAAAACCGCATTCCTTTATTGACGGTACATCACGCAAAGGGGTGCGAGTTTGACACCGTTGTCGTTGCAGGCGCAGACAACCGCAACTTCCCCAACTTCTACGCGCAAAACGATAAGGACGAGGGGGAAGAAAAGGTCTTTTACG
>JAZKZY010000060.1:0-4776 GCA_045612895.1 Candidatus Scatosoma sp.
GGGGATGCACGCGAGCGTTTCTACGTTGTTTACGATGGTAGGTTTTTCCCACAAACCTTTCACAGCAGGGAAGGGAGGACCGGTGCGGGGCATACCGCGTTGACCTTCAATTGAGTTCAAAAGCGCCGTTTCTTCACCGCAAACGAATGCGCCTGCGCCAAGACGAAGGTGTACACGGAAGGAGAAGTCCGTACCTAAAATATTATCACCGAGCAAGCCGAGTTCTTCCGCCTGCTTGATTGCCATGTTCAATCTGTTTACTGCGATGGGGTATTCCGCGCGCACGTAGAAATAACCGTTTTGCGCGCCGATTGCATAACCAGCAATCATCATACCTTCGATTACGGCAAGGGGGTTACCCTCCAAAATGGAACGGTCCATGAACGCACCGGGGTCACCTTCGTCGCCGTTACATACAACGAATTTTTCGCCTTCGGGTTGCGCGTAAGCGAACTGCCATTTTCTACCCGTAGGGAAACCACCGCCGCCGCGGCCGCGAAGGCCGGAGCCAAGCACTTCTTCAATAACGTCCGCTCTATCCATTTGCAAAGCGCGTGCAAGGCCTTGGAAAGCACCCGAACCGAGGCTTTCTTCGATATTTTCGGGGTTGATGCTGCCGCAACCATGCAAGGAGATGCGTACCTGCTTTTTATAGAAGTTGATGTCTTCCTGCTTGGTGATTTTTTCCGCGGTGTTGGGGTCAACGTAAAGCAATCTATCGATAACTTCGCCGCCGATCAAATCCTTTTCAACGATTTCGGCAACGTCTTCTACCTGTACAAGACGGTAGAGGGTGTCTTCGGGGTAAATCTTAACAAAAGGACCTTGCGAACAGAAACCAAAACAACCTGCTTGGTTTACGGTTACTTTACCCGTCAAGCCCTTTTCTTCGATAAGACGGTTGAATTCCGCCGTGATTTCGTCGGAACGAGAGGAAAGACAGCCCGTACCGCCGCAAAGTACGACGTGTCTTTGGTTGTCCTTACCCGTGAATTTTGCGCTGAGGCAGGATGCGCACTTGTCGCGCATTTGATTGAGTTCTTCAAAATTCTTAATCATTAGTTATTCGCCTCCATAGCTTTGTATTCTTCCACGATTTTAGGTACTGCGTCCACCGTCAATTTGGGATAAACTTTACCATTGATGGTAACGGCAGGGGCGATACCGCAAGCGCCGATGCAACGAAGCGCGTCCAACGTAAACAAACCGTCCGCAGAGGTTTCACCTGCTTTGATGCCGATGATTTCCGAGAATTTATCAACGATTTGTTGCGCGCCCTTTACGTAACAAGCCGTACCAAGGCACACGCCGATTACGTATTTTCCCTTCGGGGTAAGGGAGAAGAAGGAGTAGAAGGTAACTACGCCGTAAATTTCCGCAACGGAAATTCCGGTCTTTTCAGAAACCAACTCCTGCACTTCCAAAGGAATATATCCATATTCCTTTTGAATATCGCTTAAAATCATCATCAGCGGGGTTTTTTCATTTGCGTAGCGATCGCAAATTTCGGTAATTTTCTTAACCGCCGCTTCTTGTAAATGAGCCATAAAGTCCTCCTAAAATAATGATTTAATATTTAACAAGATTTTTGGTACCGCTTTGTACCTATTTTATTATATCACACAACGCACGCGCGCGCAAAGCATTTGAAGGCCTTTATTCGACATTTTTAATCGTTAAATCGATAAATTTTTATCTTTTTATTTTTTTGTTGGATAATTTTGCTGTACTTCTTGACAAAAAAGGGGTGGGGTGTTATGATAGAATGGTGAGGTAAAAGGATATGGAAACGATTGTCAAACATTTTAACGAATTGACGGTGAGTGAGCTGTATGAAATTCTAAGGGCGCGCGCGGAAGTGTTTATTGTGGAGCAAAATTGCGTGTACCAAGATGTGGACAACGTAGACAAAGAGGCTTACCACGTTTATCTTCGCGAGGATGGGAAAATCGTTGCCTACCTACGCGTGGTGGATAAGGACAAACGCTTGGACGAGGTTTCCTTAGGTCGTGTCATTACCTTAAAACGCCGTCAAGGGTATGGCAGTAAAGTGATGAAGGTCGGCATTGAGGTTGCGCGGGAAAGGTTTGGCGCAACGAAGATAAAAATCGGCGCGCAGGCGTGGGCAAAGCCCTTCTACGAGCAGGTTGGCTTTAGACAAAGTTCAGGGGAATATATGGAGGATGGGATTCCTCACATTTATATGATTTTAGAGTGAATAATAGGGGCATGTACGCGTTGAAACGAGTTTTACCCATAAGCAGGTACGCGTTGAAATGCGTTTTTTGACCCCAAATATTAATAAAGTAATAAAAAAATGAGGTGCAATATGTTTTTTGATGAAATTATTCATGGTACACAATATTATCGTTCTCCCACTCCGCTTGCGGAAGAATGGGAAGGGGATTTGGAACGCATGGGGGATTTTAACCTTGACGTTATTCAGATCCGTATCAACTGGCGCAACAACGAGTTGCGTGAGGACGAATATACCTTTGACGACGTGGATCGTTTGATGGAGCTTGCGGAAAAATATAATAAGAAAGTGGTGATTAAATTCCTCTTGGAATGTGCGCCGAATTACGTTTTCCACAAATACGGCGGTACTCGTATCGGCCCGAAAGGGGAACAAATCCGCGGTGGTTACCACGGCGCTTTTTACGGCGGTTGGCGTCCCTGCTTTACCAACCCTTACGTGCAGGAAAGGGCGGTAAAGTTTGTCGAAAAGGTGGCTCAGCGCTACGCAGGCAGAAAGAATTTGATTTTGTGGAATGCGTGGAATGAAATCCGCAACCGTCCCGTAGAGGATTGTTTCTGTCCTCATTGTCAAAAGGCATTTGGGAAATACTTAGAAAAGAAATTCAAGACGGTGGAAAACCTTAACGCCTTCTACGGTGCAACGGAAGATTCCTTTGAAACGGTGGCGTTGCCTGCAATGGCGCACGGCTACTGGGATATGTACGAGTTTAAGAAATTTAAGGGCGGTGACGAGTTGCACGCTTGGTTGCGTTTTGTGTACGAAGGGATCCGCAAATATGACAAAACCACACCGGTTATGTCACACGTGGGTTATACTTCGGCGTTCCAATGCTCAATTACTGACGTTTGTGATGATTATACTGTATCGAAAGCGGTGGATTTTTGGGGTACGTCCATACCTTGTGATTGTGCGATGGATACGCACGAAAAACGCCTTGACTTCCTCATGTTGCAAGATTTCTTGCGTTCGGTAGATGAAAATTACTTCGTGCACGAAATTTATCCCGGGCTTGGTATGTTCCGTCCTACCTGGTATGACACCCCGTTTGATTTACGGTTTAAGTTATACGGCGCGCTCGCTTCGGGTGCAAAGGGTATGATGTACTGGCAATACCGCGCTGAACGCCTTGGGCACGAAAACGATTGCGCAGGGCTTATGCGCATGGATGGCTCCCCTCGTCCTGTGGTTTACGAGGTGGAAAAATTTGGTGGAAACCTCAAAAAAGATATGGGGTATTTTGTGGGTGCAAAAGCGGTGAACGCGGACATGGGTATCGTATTTGACTTCAATTCTATGTTGATGTCAGAGATTGAGGATGCTTGCGGTCCCGATTTTGATATGAGCTTCTCTACCTGGCTTTGCTGTTATCGTAACTCCCACGCAGGGGTATATCGTATGGCAAGAAATGCCGATTATGCGGTGGATTACGTAGGGGTAACGCAACCTGAAAAGTTTAAAAACTACAAGGTGCTGTATTTCCCGTACTATACAATGCTTGACAATAAAATTGTACCTTACTTGCAGGAATTCTTGGAAAACGGCGGTACGGTGATTGCGGATGAAGGTTTTGGTATGCGCGCGCCCAATACTTGGATGCAAATCGGTGATATCGATTGCAAGCCGATTATGAATGCGAAGTTAATAGAACGCCGTATCTGCAATGGTGAGGAACTGCAATTCAATGGCGAAACCGTGCGCGTTCGTCCGTATAAAACGGAATACCGCGTAGAAAATGCGGAAACTATCGCAAGCTTTGCGGATGGTACGCCTGCGGTACAAATGGTGCAGGTGGGCAAGGGTAAGCTGTATTTGTTCGGTTTCTCGCTGGGTTACAGCTACTACATGGAACAATCCAACGCGTACCTGTCCTTTATGAACAAGGTTTTAGAGGGCGCTGGCGCGAAGAAATATCAGTATGCGAATTGCGCGGAGGGTATCTACGAAAAACGCCTGCAACAAGCGGATAAAGACATCGTTTTCCTCTTCAATAATGGCGAAAAGGACAAAACTTTCCCCTTGCAAGGAGAAATCGTGTCTATCGGCGGCGATGGCGTGTTGAACGGAAATGATTTGCGTATACCTGCAAATGGTATGGCGTATGCTGTAATAAAAAAGTAAAAGGGCGCGGTTTTTGATTGACTTATCCTTTTGAAAGTGTTACTATTATGTGCGTAAATATATAATGTAAGGAGTTTACAAATGAAAAAACTTGCAAAGCTTTGTTTGGCTCTTTCGTTGTTTGCGGCGTCGGTAATGCCTGCGTTTGCGCAAAATGACGTGGAAACGGCATCCGCGGCAACCCTTTGGAAGGGCACTGCAACGGGCTATACGAAGGCATCTGACGTAAAATACAATACCAGCGGTAAATATCTTGCAAACTGGGGTGCGCGTGATGAAGCTTGCGTGTTCTTGACCAGCTACGCGAATGACTTTTACACGGGTAGCTATACCTACGAGCAGTTGTCTTTGAATGCAGGCAGCACGAACACCGCTTCTGTACCTAGCAGTGCGTTGTA
>JAZKZY010000061.1:0-1818 GCA_045612895.1 Candidatus Scatosoma sp.
GGCGCTTTTGACCTTCCTCCCCCTTGGCTATTTCGTACTTTCCTCAACGGGCAAAACGAAATACATGGCGTTCACCTTTATCATGCAAAACATTGCGGCAAACCTCGGCGGTATGCTTACCCCCTTTGGAAACCCGCAAAATTTATACCTCTATACCAAGTTTAATATCCCCACGGGCGAGTTCGTCGCGACCATGCTCCCCCCGTTTTTGATTTCCGTTGCCTTAATCACCGTCAGCTGTCTATTGTTTGTGAAGAAAGAGCCGCTTGAAATCGAAAGCAAAAAAATCACCCTGCCAAAGTGGCGCACGTTGATTTACGCCTTGCTTTTCACCTTGTCAATCGTCATCGTATTCCGCGTCATTCCTTTTGTGGTTGGGTTGATTGTTATCCCCGTTGCCCTTTTCTTCTTGGATAGAAAGGCGTTAAAGGACGTTGATTATTGTCTTTTGTTCACCTTTGTGGCGTTCTTTATTTTCGCAGGAAATATGTCGCGCATCACCTTGGTGCAAAACCTTTTTGAGGGTTTATTGAATAAGAGTACGTTGCTCGTTTCCATTTGTTCTTGTCAAATCATCAGCAACGTCCCCTCCGCGATTTTGTTGTCGCAATTTACAGGGAATTACACCGAGTTGTTGCTCGGCGTCAACATCGGCGGTGTCGGCACGTTGATTTCCTCCCTTGCTAGCTTGATCACTTTCCGTGAATACAGCAAGCACAACCCCGATAAGGTAAAGCGTTATATTCTGCAATTTTCCGCGTTCAACTTTGCCTTCTTATTCTTGTTGACGGGCATACAAATGTGGATACTTTTATAATTCAACGCATACCTGCCCCTATCTATAAAGGAAACTGAGCCGTATTTCCACAGCTTGACAAACACGCCGAAAGGGTATATAATATAGATATGATGAACGAAGTGTTTACCGTAAAACCGATTGCCTATATCGAAACCGATTTCAAAGAAAAATTCGGTATTCCCCGTCAAAGCGGCCGAGCGCCCTCTTTACAGGCGAGGATTGTTTTCACCCCCGAATATCGTAACGCGGACGCCTTACGGGAGATTGAGGGATTTTCCCATTTGTGGTTGCTTTTTGATTTTTCTTTGGCGCATAAAACGGAGTGGTCCGCCACCGTCCGTCCCCCTCGTTTGGGTGGAAATAAGCGCGTAGGCGTATTTGCCAGCCGTTCCCCTTTCCGTCCCAACCCCATCGGGCTTTCCTGCGTAAAGCTTGTCGGTGTGGAGCAAACGGAAACGGAAGGCGCGGTGCTTATTGTGTCGGGCGCAGACCTTTTAGACGGCACCCCTATCCTTGATATTAAACCCTACCTGCCCTTTGCGGATTGCATCCCCGAAGCCACGGCTGGATACGCAGGACAGCACGAAAAGGACGGTGTGGAGGTGGTATTCCCCCCTGCCTTGCTTGAAAAAATCCCCATGGGAAAACGGGAGGGCTTGCTTGATTGCTTAAAGGACGACCCCCGTCCTTCCTATCAAGACGAGGGTAGAGTTTACGGCATGCGCTTTGCCGATTTTAATATTAAATTCACCGTAGAAAACGGCATTTTGACTGTTACGGATATTCTGTAAAATGCAAAATAACAAAAATGCTGAATGCGATTTGCATTCAGCATTTTTATTTTACTCGTTTAATCGTTTAATAAGGGAAGAACCTCGCTTTCCAGCTTGGCAAAATCCATCTCCACCGCTGCGGAATAACGAATAATGCCATCCTCATCCACAATGATGGTCATCGGCCAAAATCCCGTACCGCCCAAATCGGTGTACAAATCACGCGCCGCATCATCGTAGTAGCCA
>JAZKZY010000062.1:0-2893 GCA_045612895.1 Candidatus Scatosoma sp.
GATGATAAGGTCATAATCGGAAAGCACCTTAACTGATTTGACGTCAATACCTAACCGATATTCGCCGTCTTCAAGCTGCAAGAATACTTTGCCGATATCCCAGCTTGCACTATTCCACTTGAAATACGTTTTAAATTTATACGTACCCGACGTTTCATCATAATAATCTGCAACGTTTATCCAACCGTTTACCGCAGGGTCGGTGATTTGAGCACCGCCAGCCGTTAAGAAGTAGAATTTGATACGAGGCATCGTACCCGAAAGCAAATCGAGCGACAATTCAAGTTCCGCTTCATCGTTCATGATACCGCCCGACACAATCTCGTCAAGCGCAAGCGTATTGGTTGCCGCCGCCGTCGTGCCAACTTGATACCAGTCATAAACAGTTACAGGATCTTGATTGTAATACAAATCCAATACAGTTTTGTTGTTTGCATACGCTACGCCCGAAACCGTGGATTTTGTTTCGTCATAAATCCACCCCTCTTCCGTCAAAGGCGTTGCCGTAACCGTCTCGCCAATCGTCTTACCTGTCAAAATTTCAGGCGTAACACTTATTTCCTCGCCATGTACGTCCACTTTATGGTGATTTACCGTAGCGTCTACCGTTTGTGCTTGTACAGCCGAATGATTTATGTACAAGCTGTTCAGCGTGCCTACGAACTCTGCCATTTCAGGATCTTCCACCGCCTTTTGCGCCACATACGCCATCGAACGCACGTTGTTTGCGCGCGCGTCTTCATAATAATTAGCCATACGATAACTTACGCTACCGTCTTTTGCGGTATACTTCATATAACCACGGCCGATAAATTCTTGCGTTAAATTGTAATCGTGAAGGCTCACCAACGACGCAAACCCTACGTAATCATTTTCGTAATATTCCGCCGCGCCTAAATGCCCAAACGTCTGATTTACCACTAAGGTTTTCCCTTCCGAAACCGTCCAGTTTTCGTCTGCGCCTTCGGGCTTCCATTCAAATACTGCTTTATCACCGAATACGTTTTCTACTGTTAAATCCTTAGCGTCCGTTACGTAGCTTGCCTTTGTAATGAGCATACCGAACGAGATTTCCGAATAAAGGTCATCCTCGTTGGTACCCACTTTTTCCATAAGCGAGCTGTATTCCGTCTTGTTCATGGTAAGGACAAAACGAATACCGTTATTTCCATCAACCGCGCCTATACGCACGCCTGCGCCTTTATCCATAACAAGCCCAACACTTTCAGCCGTTACGGTATTATCAGCGGATACGACTGTTGTATCAACCATCGCTAACCCTGCGCCAAACAGCGTGAATGCAGTAGCAAGAAAAGCTGTTAACCATACTTTTTTACTTCTCATACTTTTCATCTTTTTGCCTCCTTCAATTTTTTGTGAACGGATCTGGTTCATATACGTCAGGCGCATCATTTGGAGCAAATATATCACTCGTCCTTACAATGTCATCCTTAATCGTAATTATTGTTAGCTCAAAAGAATCGTAATTTTTTTTCATCTTAATTCCTCCTGATTATGGCATAGCTTTGTTTACACCGCAGGCGTAAAATTGGGAAGCAATTCAACTTGAATGTTGGAAACGCCTGCTTGCAAATCCGTTCCATATAATTGTAAACGAATCGATTGCAAATCCCAATTGCCGTTCGCCCAAGGGAATGTCGTTACAATGGTTACGGTTTTCTTGCCCGCTAAGTTATTCATCGAAATCTGCCCATTAGAGGTGGTAATCTTCGTGCCGTCTTCATCCCAAGCCTTATTCGAGTTGGCTACCGTTGTCGCACCAGCCGTATCGGTACAAAGATTGAATTGAATATTCGTCAGCGTTCCAGAAAATACCGCTACGTCAAACGTAACCTTTACGTAGCCGTTCTGCGTGCCGCCTGCAACTGTATCAAAAGCAAATACTTTCGCCTGCGAGCCACTCGCCAAAGAATATTCTAATTGATATGCCGTTTCTTGAAGTTCAATTTCATTCACATCTACGCCTAAGCGATACGAACCGTCTTCTGCAATCACCTTAATCGCACCAACGTTCCAGTTACCCGTTGCCCACTTAAAGGTTGCCGTAACGGTGTTTTCGCCTTCTACCACGCTTATCCAACCGTTATCCGCAGGGTCGGTGATTTGCTGACCGTCCGTATTCAATAAGTAGAACTTAATACGAGGCATCGTACCATTGACAAGGTCAAACGATAATTTTACTTCTACCGTATCGTAACGAACACCACCCGTTACCGCTTCCGTCAATTCGTAGGTTTGTTCAATAGATTCCGTAGTACCTACGTACCACAAATCGTAATTTTCACCCGTGGTATCTTTTACGATTTTAACGTCTACAACGTTTACACCTAATCTATACGTACCGTCTTCGGCAATCACTTTAATCGCGCCAACGTTCCAGTTGCCCGTTGCCCACTTAAAGGTTGCCGTAACGGTGTTTTCGCCTTCTACCACGCTTATCCAACCGTTATCTGCAGGATCGGTAATCTGCTGACCGTCCGTATTTAATAAGTAGAACTTAATACGAGGCATCGTACCATTAAGAAGATCAAACGACAATTTCACTTCTGCCGTATCGTATTGAACACCGCCCGTTACCGCTTCCGTCAATTCGTAAGTCTGTTCGATAGATTCCGTAGTACCCACGTACCACAAATCGTAATTTTCACCCGTGGTATCTTTTACGATTTTAACGTCTACAACGTTTACGCCTAATCTATACGTACCGTCTTCTGCAATCACTTTAATTGCGCCTACGTCCCAGTTACCCGTTGCCCACTTAAAGATTGCGGTAAGCGTGTTTTCACCTTCCGCAACGGTAATCCAACCATGATCCGCAGGATCGGTGATTTGTACGCCATTCGTGTTCAATAAGTAGAATTTAATCTTCGGC
>JAZKZY010000063.1:0-32706 GCA_045612895.1 Candidatus Scatosoma sp.
ACGCCCCAAGTATCGATACCTACGGAATAAGGGATTTTCCCGATTTCCTTCGCTACTTTCAAGCCGTTCAAAATTTCCGTGAACAATCTTTCGTGCGTCCACATCAGGTGTTCCTTCCCGTCGTAACCTACAACGTCCTCAGGCCCGTTTTGGAAACGATAAATTTCTTCCGTGACCATCTTCCCATTTTCCAAATGCGCTACGATGTGTCTACCCGACGATGCGCCGATATCGACTGCAAGATAATATCTCATATTTTTCCGTCCTTTTGCAATTTTTCACGTCTTTCGTGTTCGTTTTTGCGCGATTTTGTTCACTTTACCACACCCGCGCATTTCTACACGACTATATTATATCATATAATTTTTCTCTTGTCTACATATGTTCGAAATATTGACAAAAAAAAATTTTTATGATACAATATGAACACAAATGCGCAAAAACGCGCAAAAAATGCCAATCTAACGCGCAAAAAATGCAATTTGGAGAACACTATGGCGCTCACAGAAAGACAAAACGAGATATTACGTCGGTTAAAAGAAGATAAAAAGGCGGTGGTGACGGCACTTGCAAAAGAGCTGTACGTCAGCGAAGCGACCATTCGCCGCGACCTTGCGGAAATGAAAAGTATGGGGCTTGTCGAACGTAGCCACGGCGGTGCATTACTGCCCGAAAACGCGGAAGAAATTTCCATTTTCTTCCGTATGGAAAAGAATGCAAATGAAAAGGAGCGCGCGGCCACGAAAGCCCTCCCCTATATTCCACCTTTCAAGTCCCTTTTCATCGACAGCTCTTCCACCGCCCTCGCCCTTGCGGAGCGGTTGGATTTGAGTTTCAAAACGGTGGTTACCAACAACCTGCAAACGGCCATTCAGCTGTCGAAAAAACCTAACCTCAACCTCATTCTACTCGGCGGTAACGTGCATTTTAACACCAACTCCGCAACGGGGAGCTGGACGGCAAGGCAGCTGGAAGATTTTGCGTTTGACCTGATGATTTCTTCCTGCGCGGCGGTCATCGGGGATGCCACCTTTGAACGCTCGCTCGACCAAAAGGAAATCAAGCGCGCGGCGTTTATGCGTTGTAAGCAAAAAATTCTACTCATCGACCATACCAAATTCAGCGCGCACGGTACTTACCGTTTGGCGGCGTTGTCCGATTACGATTTGGTCATCACCGACGCGCCTCCCCCCGAGGGGACGGAGCTTGGCGGCGTGAAAATTATTTATTAAGTTTTTTTCACGATTTGCTTGCATTATTGCGTAACTTGTACTATAATAAGAAAGAATTTTAAGACACGAGGTTTCCTATGATACAGGATTTACACGCGCATACCTACTATTCCTTCTGCTCGCAGGACAAACCGGAAAAGATGATTGAAACGGCAATCGCAGGTGGAATTCAACAGCTGGGTATTTGCGACCACAATTATGGCGTGGGTTGCGCACGCACGGAATTTTGCTGGAATCAAGGCGCGAAGTTGGACGCCGATTATGGTAAAACCCTCCACCGCTACTACGACCACATGAACTTGCTCCGCGATAAGTATGCAAGAAAAATCAAAATCCTTTGCGGTATTGAGGTTTGCACTTTGAAAGCGAAAGACAGCTACGCCCTCCCCCACAACGCGGACGTATCCTTCTTTGATTTTGCATTGCTGGAAAATCTTGACCACCCGCAATCGATCACAAACGGGGATTTGTTCGCCTACGCAAAACGTTTGGGCTGTCCCGTCGGCGTGGCGCATACCGATATGTTTGCCTTTATCGAAAGCATCGGAGAAGAACCTTACCGCTATTTCCGTAAAATGGCGGAGGCAGGTATCTTCTGGGAAATGAACGTCAATTACGATAGCCTGCACGGTTTCAAATCGCACAACTACGTAACCGAGTTTTTCAAAAATAAACAGCAACAAGAAATTGTGAAGAAATCGGGCGTACGCCTTTCCGTTGGTTTTGACGGGCATATCGCAAACGAATACAAACCCGACCGCGTAAAGTCGGCTTGCAAGTTAATCCAAGACATGGGCATCCGCTTGGCATTCAACGATAGATAATTTTTTAGAATAAAATAACCGCCGACAAGCAAGCCGCTTGTCGGCGGTTTCTCATTTACACCGCTTCTATATAAAAGCTAACGGGACGAAAGCCATCGTTGCAGGAAATCATCGCGGAGTTCGGATTTTTCATCCATCCATCGTAAAAATTTCCGCCCCCTTCGGCGAGCGTTTTCACAAAATACGCCATGCTTTCCCACGCGCTGTCGCACATTCCCTCGGGCTTTTCCCCATTCTCCGAATAAAAGGTTTGCCCCAAACACATATCGCAGGCGTGTTCTATGGGATTTTCAAACTGCGCGATCAAATCGTCATACCTCGACATTTTCATGACGGTAATTTTGACCCTTTTCAATGGATTTTGCATATTCCCTCTCTTTTAAGTAAATCCCACGCGCAAAGGCGTGGGATTTCTCTTTTTACAATTATAAATTCAACATCGAATCGTGTTCTTTCAATTCGCCGTCTTTGTAGAGCAACGTCTTAACTTCGTACTTGCCAAACGCCAAGTTCATCGTCTTGTCGAATACGGTGCAGGTACATTCAGCGGGCTGATTAAAGTTGTTAATCAAGCGTACCATGTACGTGTCTGCCGATACTTTACGGAGTGTGGACAACGTAATGTTTTCGTTGGAAAGAGTGATCGGGCTGGTCTCCTTCTTCGTGCCGTTGCCGTGAGGATAGAAGTTAAGCGCATAGGGTTTCTGCGTGAACGCAGTCGCCTTCTTTTCGAGTTCTTCTTCCTTACATACCTGCAAACGGAAGGTGAAGGTATGTCTGCCGAGATCGATGTAGTAGTTGAAACGGTCTTCATCGATAATAGGCAACTGATCTACGGGGTGCGCGCAATATACCGAACCGTTCAAAAGGTCGATGTAAAGCTTACCGTTCTCAATCGAACAGCCATAGGTACCGTCTTTGAACAAGGTCAATACCTTGCCGTCCTTTTCTACGCCCACGAAACGGTGCGAACATTCTTCCGTTTCCTGACCGTATTCCTGCGTACCAAACGAGGTCTGACCGATGAAACGGCCGATTTCTTTTACGGGGATTTCCAACTTCAAACCCTTGCCTGCGTCGTTCCAGTAAACGTTTACCGTTACGTCAACGTAGTCAAAGTCTTTATACATCGTATACGCCACGCGGATATCCGATTTACCCGTATCGTAGAAGCTTTCAATCGTGGTCAACAAGTCGCCTTTTTCAATCACACGCAAAGAAGTCTTCACGGGTGCCTTGCGGTAGTTGCTGCCCACTTTCTTCATATGCCAGCCCCAAGGGTCAGCGTTATCATCATATACGACAGGTTGGAAAGCAGCGCCATTCAAATATTCATTACCGCCTACCATGTACGAGGTCAAGCCACCGTTTTCAAGGTTAAAGCCAGCTTTTGCGCCCTTACCGCATTCTACCTCGGTCATCGTCGTCTTATCCAAGTAAACGCGCTTGCCCTTCTTCACTTCCACGTCGAAACGAGTGATAGACATAGGGTTCAATTCCGCCTTAATCGCAAGGCGTTCGCTTCTATCCATGTTGATGCAGGAAGATTCCTTAATTTTTTGATAAGGTACTTCTTTGCCGTCTTGTTTGATGATAAATTCGTAACCGTCCGTATCGGAAACGATGGGATCCACCATAAAGAATTCGCCGTTGAAGATTTGTTCTTCTTTGTAAGGATGAGGGTTGTAAACGAAGATGGGATAATCGCCGGGTTTTGCCTTGCTGTAATCTTTACAAAGGGCCATAAACGCCTTCGTAAATTCCTGATCCAACAATTCCAAAGCGTAATCCGCCTTTCTCAAGCTGCTCTTTTCCCCTTCGATGATGCAGGTACCCGACAATACGTCGTGGAATTGCATAGCCGCCATGTTCTTTTGCGCTTCGGAGAAGGCTTCGAGGTTGTAATCGTAAATACCTTCTTTTGCCGCGTACGCGCAGATTTTTTCCGTCTTGAGAAGGCTGTTTTCCAATTCAGCATACTTCATCTTCAAGCGTGCAATCGAGGTGTAGCATTTTACGAAGCAAGGCTGCAAAGCCGCGTTAAATTCCGCATCGAGAATTGCTTTGCCAAAGAATGCTTCGGGGGTGCTATGTAAAATGGTAACGCCGTCTTTTGCCTGTTCTTTCGCGAATTCAGCGATATCGGTCAAGTCCTTTCTGGACGCGCCGCCGCCGTGGTTACCTACCCCCCAAAGGGCGAAAGCAACCTCTTCGTTTTCCCAAGGCTTCATCTTACGTTTGATTGCGTTTACTGCGTTGCCGAGTTCAGAACAGTAAATGGTATCGTCTTGGAAACGAGCCGCTTTTACCGTGCTGCCATCCAAACCGATCCAGTTGAAGAACATCTTAGGAAGGTCAAAAATCCAGTTCATAGGACGGCAGAAAACGTAACCTTCGTAGCCGCACTTGTTCAAGATTTGTACAAGACCCTGCGTATGGCCGAAGGAGTCGAAGTTTACAGCAACCGTAGGTCTTTCGCCGAATTTTTCCTTAAAGTAGGTCAAACCGCTTTCAATTTGACGCACGAAACCTTCGCCGGAAGGAATGTTACAGTCGGGCTGAACGTACCAACCGCCCATGATGTGCCATTTGCCCTTCTTTACCATATCTTGGATGCGAGCAAACAACTCGGGATCGTATTTTTCAATATATTCATACAAAAGCGCTTCGTTGTGGCAGAAAATATAATCGTATTCTTCCGCAATGTCTACCGCCGCATAGAAGGTAGCAAGCGCCGCCGTTGCACCCTCATTCCAGTCCCATTGCCAAACGGGGTCAAGGTGCGCGTTACAAATCAAATGTAATTCTTTCATATCATTTCTCCTATCTCTTCGCACAATGCGCGCGATAATCTACCTTCTATTATAAGGTAGAAAATCCCTTTTGTCAATGCCTAATTCAAAAAAAGTTCCCTCCAAAAGCGACTTTTTCTCATATATTTCCTAAGAAAAACCCGCCTTGCGGTCACAAGGCGGCTTTTTATCTAAATATTCACCGAAAAATAATCCGGCGTATCCTTTTTCTTTGCTTGTTAATTTAACTGATTTTGCGTAATAATTCCGCCCCAGCAAGGATATCCCGGCGTCTTTTTATCATAATCCTTTCTTCTGCCGTTGCCCCAAAAATCAAGCAATGCCTCCTCTAATTCCGGCAACGCTTCCTCTTTGCCTGCCAAATAATTTTCCAACCGTTCTCTGCAATGCTTCATACGTTGCATCAAACCGCCAAGGCGCATATCTTGTATTTCAAAGCCGTTGGGTTTGTTTTCCTTATGCCATAAAACGCGGAACGACTCATAAAACGTTTTTATTGCCTTTTCCGCCTTTTTCATATCCCCTGCAATCGCGCGCAACGCCATTTCATCGCGTACCTGGTACGCTTCTCTTACGCGGACACCAAGGTCATATTTGTAGGACAACGCCTTACAAAGTTTTGCATACGCATCATAGATATAGCCGAAATTTTCGCTCTCTTTCGCATACGTCGCAAAACGTCTTGCCAGCTTTTTATATTCCTTATCCACACCGTCCTTTGCCTGCGTATCCAACCAACCGAAGAAGGGATCGTTGTAAAGCATATACTTACTCGGGTCACGAATGCCCTCACGGTTACCGCCAACGTAGTTGGGATCATCCGTATTCATCATACGTTCAAAGGCTTCTCCCGTTAATTCTTCAAACTCTTTCGCAATTTGTTTTCTATCCTTTACACCGTCGTAGTAACGTTTCAAATAATACAACGAGGGCAACAAGGAGAAATAGGAACATTCCTTACCGTTATCCCCCCAAAGGGTGAAAAAGATATTTTGCACCCCTCTTTCACGGCAAACGTCCATGGCAGGTTTCATCGTTTGCAGGGTGTAGCGGTTTGCAGGCGCAAAACCCACCCAAGACCACGCGCCGCCGGCAAACCAAAGCTCTTTGCCGAACTTTTCATGGGCTTTTACCATCGCGCGGTAGTCCTCTTTTTTCTTGTGGTAGTAATCCCAGTACACCAAGCCAACGTCAGGCACGCCGTCAATCGCCTCTTGAGGCACTTTGGGGTTGCGCAAGTAGTACGCGCCGCTGTTCCCCATACGGAAGAACATATCCGACCACATCATCGGCTCGAACCCGTATTTTTTCGCAATCTCCACCACCTTAGCAAGATGTCTGTTTAACAGCTCGTAACGATTGCAAAGGCCATGCTTATCCATGTATCTACCAAGCCCTACCATATGCGCTTCGTCCATACCGATATGCACCTTACGGGAGGAAAAACTCTCCGCCAAGGTCGCAAACATATTATCAATCAGCTCGTACGTTCTCGGCTCGTCAATCAACAAAATGTCGTCGTAATCGTTGATTGCGCGATAGGGGTGATATTTGAAAATCGTGCGCAAATGCGCCAACGTTTGAATACAAGGGATCAGCTCTACCCCCTTTTCACGGCAATGCGCGTCAATCTCTTGAATTTCTTCCTTCTTATACCCACCGCGAAGATACCCAAAATAAGGCTCGTTTTTCACCTCATACGTATCCTCTGTATAAAGCTGTAACATATTGTAGCCAAACGAAGAAATATAATCTACAAATTTATTCACAACCGACGGTTTCATCACCGCATTTCTTGACATATCCAGCATGACGCCAAAATACTTTCGTTCCATACCTGCCCCTCTCATTTTTAATAAACTGACAAAATATTCCTTTCAGTTTTCTATATTATAACACCACAAACCCCTCTTGTCAAGCGCAAGAAACAATTTTTATCCCCTCGCGCTCTCCCTGCCTATTGTAAATGAGAAAATCCACTGCAAAGTCGTCCCTACGCAAGAAAAATATAAACGCCTAACGGTCGAATACCCGTTAGGCGTTTGTTTCTCTTTCTCTTAAATTTTTAAGTGTAAAACCGTATCTTCGGCTCTTACATCCATTGACTCCAGTCGATTGCCCCTTGGGGATATCCGCAATAGTAAATGTAATAACAGGCTTTCGATAATTCGCCTGTTCCGTTTGAGGGAAAATGTCCCATTCCCAACCAGTAACGTCCGTATTTTTATTGATGTCATGTATAGATGTACCGTTAATAAAGATATTACGGAAAACATAATCATCCGCCGCAGGTTCATCATAACTCACCTTGGTATTAAACCCATCGAAATAGATATAAACATAATCCAACGTTGCGGTAGCGTCATTTGCAACCGCTTTTACTTTTGCCGTTGAAGTCGTTTCCGCTTTCGCTTCGATATAGTTTTCCTGTACAGGGACATCTTGCGCCGTTGCAATATTCCAACAGCATGCGCCAAGCACAACTGCGCATACGCTAAGCGCCGCTTTTTTCATCATAGATAAAACTTTCATATCGCTACCTCCCTATCAATCAAAGAAACTATCGTCAATCGTGTTATCGCCATCACCTAAACTTGCGGTGATAACATCCGTTTGCTCAAAAGATACCAATTTTATCATAGGTTGCTCATATTTTTCTTTCATTTCCATAGAACACCCCTCCCATTGAAATACTTTTTGTTTCATTATATCATCTAAAAGGGGACAATACTACCAACAAAAGGAGCTGTTTTGTTTCAAAAAGTAAGAAAATGCCATTTTTTAATTTGATTTTTTCTAAAATCCTAATTTTCGACACCTCTCCTCATTCACCCCAAGATTGCGATTTACCCTTTTTATTACATATAAAAAAATCTGATGCCGATAAGCACCAGATTTGCGCAAATATTCTTCTTTTGCAGGGCTGTCGCACCGTCAACAATGCATATTTTTCGCCATTAAACGCGTACCTGCCCCTATCATTTTCTATTTTTACACCAAATTAAGCTGTTTGAAGAGGTCGATGTTCGTGGCATAAACGATATCCTCTTTCCCTGCAATCAGTTTGCAGAATTCTTCAAAACGCTCCCACGTCATATGAGGGAACATATCAAACTCGTAAGCATGCCCCCAAATATAGAAGATTTGCGGTTCGTCCGTTTCCAATGCAAGGAATTTTTTCGCAAGCTCGAACATCTTATCCGCGTCCCCGATATGTACGGTGGGATCTAAACGGTATATATTTTTGGGTAAGTCGAACGAATAGGTCGAGGTGATTGTACGCGCATAGCGCACGCCCGTTTTTTCTTTGATGATTGCCGCAACGCGATCGTCGTTGTTTACGCCGCCGCAGGGATATGCCATACCCTCTACTTCGTAGCCCGTCAAACGAGAAAGCTGCTTTCTATCTTCTTCCACCTGATATTCTACCGCTTCATCCGATTCCCCCGTCAGGTTAGGGTGCGACAAGGTATGCACCGCTACTTCGTGGCCAACGTACAAATCTTTCACAATCAAAGGAGAAACTTTGTTGTGGCTGATCCACTTGCCGCCAATATCCCAACCGCCTTTCAAACCAAACAGCGCAGAGTTGAGGTTGAACGTCCCTTTCAAACCGTATTTATTGAACAACTCAATCAAGCGGCCGTCTTGGGTAACGCCGTCATCAAAACTAAAAGTGATATATTTTTTAGCCATAAATTTTCTCCATATAAAATGTTTGTATGCATTATAGCACCGTTTTTTCGCGCTGTCAAGCCCTCCTCCTTATTTTTTGCGTAAAAATACAACTTCGTTTATTTATAACGCTCTTTTTTCATCGCGCACCTGCCCCATAGCAACGACATAAAAAATATATCAACACATACCTGCCCACACCATTTCATTTTATTTTACTGTAAAACGCTTCTTTATGGAGGTAAAATCATCGAAACCATTCACTTTTCCTCAAATTCACACACCATATTTCTTATAACGATATCACTTTTACACACAAAGAAACATACCCATGTCCGTAATGAACAATCTCATCGCACGGATTAACAGGAACACTTTTTTGTGTAAAAATTAAGCGCGGAAAGCCTTATTTTACTGGCCCTTCCGCGCTTTTTTCTATGTGATTTTTATTACATTTTTACCACTGTACCACTTTTTCAATAGAGGTTTAAAACTCATTTTTGAGTAATATTTCACCCATCTATAAATCCAAATCCTTAAATAATTTTGCAATTCGCTCTTTCTTGTCAGCTTGTACATTTATACTTGCCTTCAATTCGCGTGATACGTTTTTAGAATCCTTTCCAAACAACAATCTGCACCAACGTTTTATCTGATAGAAAGGGACCAATATTTTTCGCTTTGCTAAATTAGGATATTGTGTCTTTAATTGCTCATAAGGCAAAAAAATTCTTGACCACAAATACTTGATGCGGCCACCCTTTTTGACTTGTTGCACTGCCACGCGGTTTTCAGTATCCGCATACATACCTGCATACAAAATATAATCTTGCATCTCTCTTGAAAGACTCGTTTCTTCCGTTTTTCCAAACCATATGTTCGCCGTTTCTTCCACCGCTTTTGCAAATGCCAATAATCCGCCTTGTTGCAAGAGTCGATAACAAGCTTCTGTACGATATTGCGCATGATGCAACAAAAGGTAGCTATCCAAAAAAGGTCTGACGCCACAACCGCCAATCTCAAAATGCTTTGCCATATGCGCTACATGATAAAAATAGAACATTTCATCCGTCATCGCTTTATTATGAAACTGACTTTCCACAACGTTTTCCCAAACACTATATAAGATATTGCTAGAATTTTGCGCGCGTCCTTCTTCCACTAAACTATGGTGTAACTCCAAATGAACTCCACTAGGTGCATACAACGATATATCGTGAGAAGATTCCACCATCGCAACTTGGTATTCTAAATCACGAACCAAACTTTCTTTCGCTTGTTCCAAATTTGATTTATCCACCAAAATATCAATATCGCAACTCGTACGCATCCAAGGTTCGGGATAGTATTTACGAATAACACTTCCCTTCAACGGAATAAACGGAATTTTCGCCTTTTCTAACGTATCACAAATTTGCTCAAATTCATACTGAATCTGCTCATAACGATACACCGCCATGTTACGCTCTTGCAAAAAGCGTTTTTTTGCTTCTGTTCCATCGGGCAATAAGCCGTGTTTATCGAGCGCATCGCCAATGAGATGCGCTAAATCGTGCCGTTTAGAAAGCTTAAACAAAGCAGGTAGCATTTCAAGCGTTATTAAGTTTTTTATTTCATCGCAAAGCTCGTCGCCGTTTATCTCAAAACGAATCAACGCAAAAAACACTTTTTCAACCGTTCGTTGCATACCTGCCCCCATTTAATTACTGTTTAGACCTTGTAAAACTCTTTATACCATTCAGCAAACTTTCGAAGCCCCTTACGAAGCGGCGTAGCAGGCTTGAAGCCAAAATCCTCTTCCAAAGCGGAAGTATCCGCATACGTTACAGGCACATCCCCTGCTTGCATAGGCACAAGTTCTTTATGCGCCTCAAAATCATAATCCGCAGGAAGTACTTCCGCACGAATAAGCTCTTGCTGTAAAATATCCACGAAATCAAGCAGATTTTCAGGACTGCTATTGCCGATATTATACACTTTATACGGCGGTAAAGGCAAACCGTCCTCGCCGTTTTGTTTTTCGGGCGCGTGTTGCATAACGCGCTTTACGCCCTCTACGATATCATCTACAAACGTAAAATCACGTTTGCAGTTACCATAATTAAAAATTTCAATTTTATCCCCTTTCAACAGCTTATTCGTAAACCCAAAATACGCCATATCAGGACGTCCAGCAGGACCATAAACAGTAAAGAAGCGAAGCCCCGTTGAAGGGATATTATACAGCTTACTATACGCGTGCGCCAACAACTCGTTGGATTTCTTCGTCGCCGCATACAAAGATACGGGATTATCCACTTTGTCATCCGTCGAATAAGGCACTTTTTTATTCGAGCCGTACACCGACGAGCTGGATGCGTAAACCAAATGTTCTACTGGATTATGTCGGCACGCCTCCAAAATATTATAGAAGCCTATCAAATTCGCTTCAATATATACATCAGGATTGGTAATCGAATATCGAACCCCTGCCTGCGCCGCCAAGTTGACAACCACTGCAGGTTTATGTTCGGTGAAAATGCTGTCAATCAGTACCTTATCCGCAATACTTCCACGAATAAAATCCCATTCGCAATCTTCTTTTTCACTCACCGCTTTTTCGATTTCCGAAAGGCGATATTCTTTAATGGATACGTCATAATAATCATTCATATTATCAATGCCGACAATATGAATATTTTGATAGGAGCGCAAAAGTTCCAAGACGAGATTACAGCCGATAAACCCAGCTGCGCCCGTCACAAGAATTGTTTTGTTGTTCAAGTCTACGTTTTGATTCAACATATACCCTTGTACTCCTTTTGCACTCTTTCATAGCTTTCCAAATTGCCGATATCATAGCGTTTCCCGGGCATTTCCATCGCATACACCTCCGTTTGTGTGCAAAGCCAAGCGATATAACTGCCAGGAGCATCTACGCCACAACCGCTTTCAATGCCTTTTTTCACAAGCCTTGCGTCTTCTTTTGTGTAATAATAGAAGGGAGGGCAAGCCCAATGAGATTGAGGCTCAGCGGGTTTTTCCGTTAAACGAAGGATTTTATCATTTTCATCCACTTCCGCCACGCCGCACTTTTGCAATTTTTGCATCGATGCTTCATAGTACCGCATAATGCAAGACGTGCCCTTCCCCTTCGCATAAACAATAAATTTCGTCAAGCTGAAATCAAGAAGATTGTCCCCTGCAATTACCAACATATCGTCGTCAAGTGAAAGCTCATCAATCGCAAATTGAATATCACAAACTGCGCCAAGGCGAGTTTCGTTTGTACTCGTACCGTCGTCAACAACGGTAATCTTTTGAGCCTTTTGGGTACACCATGTACGGAAACAATCGGCAAATTTATGGTTAGAAATCACCACGTATTCGTCCACCAAACCAAGTGAATCGATATCGTCAATCAACCAATCGAGAATTGTTTTATCCTGCACTTTTAACAAAGGTTTTGGAAAATTTTCCGTTACAGGATATAATCTTGTCGCGTATCCTGCCGCTAAAATCAAACATTTCATAATTCCACCCCGTCCGCTGTATCACAAATATGTACGGAGAATTTCCCTTCCAAAGCAGGGAATGCTTTCAAATATTCGTTCGTTACGTGCTTTTCTATATCCCATGCAAAGGAAGGATCAATGATTGCCATACAGCAACCTTTAAAGCCTGCGCCGCTAAAGCGGCCGCCGTAAATGCCGTCCGTATGCAACATGATTTCATACAGCGTTTTCAGCTCATCCGAGCCCGTCTCATAATTATAGATGGAAGAATATCCACTCCCAAAAGACAACTTCCCAAATGTTTCGATATCCCCTCTGCGCCAAGCCTCCGCACCTGCTTCCACACGCTGAAATTCCGTATAGAAATGCTCCGCACGCTTCCGCCAATTTTCGGGCAATTTATCCTTGTATTGCAAATACGTTTCATAAGGAACGTCACGAAGAAATGTTTCGTTAAACTTACCGTATTCCATACCGCTAAATGCTTTCAATGCATATGCCGCGCTACGGCATTCGTCCACGCGCATATTAAATTTGCTGCCCGCAAGAGTACGCTCAATTCCCGAAAAGAAAATCGCAATTTTATACGGCTTCATGTTCGGATTGGTCGGAATCAATTCATAACTATCGTCTTTTGTATCAAGGTATAAAAGCTTGTCCTTCTTGGAAAAAACCTCGCAGGATTGATCGAGTTTTCCGCACGAAACGCCGACGTATTTATTTTCCGCCGCCTGCGCCGTCAAAATTATTTCCAGCTCAGTAAGATGAATATCATTCAACTTGCAAAGTGCGGACAAAAAAGCAATCGTAACCGCCGCAGACGAAGACAACCCGCCAATGGGAAGGCTGCCTTCAATCACCCCGCAAAGCCCTATTTTTAAGGGATATTTTTGCGAAAGCATCAGCGTTGCCCCACGCAAATAATCCGCCCAATCGTTTTCCTTTGTTTCAGGAATAGCTTTCACATGCCACTGTGCACGCTTATCAAATTGTAACGAGGACAACTCGATGACGCCGTTTTGCTTGGGTGAATACGCAATATGTATCCCCTTGTCAATCGCGAAGCCTGTTATCTTGCCATATTGATGGTCGCTATGCGCCCCCATTGGACAAACGCGATATGGACAAAATGCTACCGACGCGGGATCTTTTTTGTACGTTTCTGCAAACCTTTTTATACAACGCATTTAGAACTTTCTCCAAACCATTTTATCGACAACGCCCGTGTAGGATTGAATAATCTTTACGACCTTCGTTGATACGTTTTCTTCCACGTAATCGGGCACGGGGATACCGTGATTTTCGTCACTCGTCAAATCCACCGCCGTTTCCACTGCTTGCAAAAGATGCTTTTCGTCAATGCCCGCAAGCACAAAGCACGCCTTATCAAGCGCCTCGGGACGTTCCGTAGAAGTACGAATACATACCGCAGGGAAGGGCTTGCCGATACTAGTAAAGAACGAGCTTTCTTCAGGCAACGTACCGCTGTCGGACACAACCGCAAACGCGTTCATTTGCAAATTATTATAATCGTGGAAACCCAAAGGTTGATTTTGAATTACGCGCTTATCGAGCTTAAATCCGCTTGCCTCCAAACGTTTTTTACTTCTTGGATGGCAAGAATACAAAATAGGCATATCGTACTTTTCTGCAAGCTTGTTGATAGCCGTAAACAAAGAAACAAAGTTCTTTTCCGTATCGATATTTTCCTCTCTATGCGCCGAAAGTAAAATGTATTTTTTCGACTCTAACCCAAGACGGGAAAGTACGTCGCTTGCCTCAATTTCCGCCAAGTTGTTATGCAAGACTTCCGCCATCGGCGAACCCGTCACATACGTTCTTTCCTTGGGTAAACCGCAATCCGCCAAATAACGGCGCGCGTGTTCAGAATATGCCAAGTTTACGTCGGAAATAATATCGACGATACGGCGGTTGGTTTCTTCGGGCAAGCACTCATCCTTGCATCTATTCCCCGCTTCCATATGGAAAATAGGAATATGCAAGCGCTTTGCAGGGATAGCGGAAAGACAGCTGTTCGTGTCGCCCAAAATCAAAAGCGCATCAGGCTTGCAAGCCGCCATCAACTTGTATGAACAGTTGATAATATTACCTACCGTTGCACCAAGATCATCACCCACTGCATCCATATATACTTCGGGATCCCCAAGCTGGAGATGCTTAAAGAATACACCGTTTAAGTTATAATCGTAGTTTTGCCCCGTGTGCGCTAAAATGCAGTCAAAATATTGACGGCATTTGTTAATCACCGCCGCCAAACGAATAATTTCGGGGCGCGTTCCCACAATAATCAGCAACTTCAACTTGCCGTTATCCTTAAATTTTACGTCAGAATAATCCAATCTAATTTTCGTTTCCATATTATTTCACCTCATACATGGTATATGTCTTACTCTACAATTTCAAAAAACGTATCGGGATGATTGGGATCAAATTGTTCATTCGCCCACATCACCGTCACCAAATTTTCCGTTTCGGAAAGATTGATAATGTTGTGCGTATATCCAGGCAACATATGCACCGCTTGGATTTTATCTCCGCTTACTTCAAAATTTAACACTTCGTCCGTGCCGATTTTCCGTTGCTGAATTAACCCCTTACCCGCAACAACAATGAAAAATTCCCATTTCGTATGATGCCAATGTTGACCTTTGGTAATACCCGGTTTTGAAATGTTGATGGATACTTGTCCACACTTTTCCGTCTTCAACAATTCGGTAAAGCTGCCACGCGCATCCACGTTCATCTTCAAATCAAACGCTACTTTTTCCTTGGGCAAATAACTTAAATAGGTCGAATAAAGCTTCTTGGCAAAACTGCCATTTGGAATTTCGGGAACAACAAGCGTTTCACTCCGTCCACGGAATTTATACAATAAATCTACGATTTCGCCAAGCGTTACTTTATGCGTAATCGGCGCATAATAATATCTGCCGTTTTCACTCGCTACGGGCGTTAAACCATCGTAATCGCAACGGTGCTCCTTCCCTTCTAAAAGGTCAAGCATTTCCGTCACCAAATCGTCAATATAGAGAAGTTCAAGCTCAATCGCTCTATCGTTTATGGTTATCGGCAAATCGTTTGCAATGTTGTTGCAGAAGGTTGCTACGGCACTGTTATAGTTAGGGCGACACCACTTGCCAAACAGGTTGGGGAAACGGTAAACGCATACCTGCCCCCCACCTTTGCTTGCGTAATCAAAGAAAAGCTCTTCTCCCGCCTTCTTGCTTTTGCCGTATTCGCCATCCGCATAACGACCAATCAACGTCGCTTGAATAGACGAAGACAGCATAACGGGACATTTGTTGTTATACTTTGTCAACGTATCAAGCAACGTCGATGCAAAGCCGAAATTGCCTTGCATAAATTCTTCCTGCGTTTGCGGACGATTTACCCCCGCAAGGTTGAATACAAAATCTGCTTGTGCGCAATACGTTTCCAAATCCGCAGGATTTGAATCGAGGTCGTATTCAAAAATCTCCTCAATGGAAAGCGCAGGCCGAGTTTTATCTTTCCCGTCTTTTAAGTTTTTAAGAGCAGCGCAAAGGTTTTTCCCGACAAACCCCTTCGCCCCCGTAATGAGTATTTTCATAGCTTGCCCTTTAATATTTAATGCCCATTTTATCAAGTTCTTCACGGATGTAAGAAAGCGTCAAAAGTTTCGCCTTTACTTCTTCCACAGTCAAGAGTTTTGTGTTGTTGGAATCAAACTGCGTCAGCGGATTTCTTTCCACGTCGCCATTATTGAAATATTTATCGTAATTCAAACCACGGTTATCTGCAGGCACGCGGTAGAAATTGCCCATATCAATGGCATTGGCGCATTCTTCATTTGTTAAAAGGGTTTCATACATCTTTTCGCCGTGACGAATACCGATTACCTTAATCGCATTCTTGTCACCGCCAAACAATTCGCAAACCGCTTCTGCTTGCGTCTGAATGGTACAAGCCGGCGCTTTTTGCACAAGAATATCACCGCTCACACCATGCTCAAAAGCAAACAATACAAGATCCACCGCCTCATCCAAGGACATAATGAAACGAGTCATATTCCCATCCGTCAAGGTGATGGGTTGTCCATTTTTTATCTGTTCAATCCAAAGCGGAATAACACTGCCGCGAGAACACATGACGTTGCCGTAACGGGTACAGCAAATCTTCGTCTTTTCTGGCGAAACCGTACGAGATTTTGCAACGGCAACGCGCTCTTCAAGCGCCTTGGAAATACCCATTGCATTTACGGGATACGCCGCCTTGTCCGTCGAAAGACAAACGATATTTTTAACTCCTGCTTCGATTGCAGCCGTAAGCACGTTTTCCGTACCGAGAACGTTGGTTTTTACCGCTTCGATAGGGAAAAACTCGCACGAAGGCACTTGTTTCAATGCCGCCGCGTGGAATATGTAATCTACACCGTACATTGCGTTGCGAACGGATTGAATATCCCTTACGTCACCGATAAAAAACTTGATTTTATCTGCTACTTCGGGCATTTTCGCTTGGAATTCGTGGCGCATATCGTCTTGCTTTTTCTCGTCGCGCGAGAAAACACGGATTTCACCAATTTCCGTCTTCAAAAATCTGTTGAGTACAGCATTCCCAAATGAACCCGTCCCACCTGTAATCAATAACGTTTTTTCTTTAAATAAACTCATTTCTTTCTCCTCTTCTTTAATTTCATTATCTCTTGCTTATCTAATTTGCTCAATCCGAATAAAAACATATTAAATATGTAGATTAATGCAACTAATATGCATTTAAGTATTATTATCCACCAACTATTACCCTGAATCAAATAATTTAATCCTATCCCTAAAATTATAGTTATGCAACAAGGAAAAGACATCCGTAAATAAACCTCTTTTAGAAATTGTAAAACTCCTATTTTCATTTTTTTATGAAATATAATATTGAGAGTTACTATTCTAAAAAAGTATGCAATACAAATAGCAATCCCTGCACCTATGGCCCCATAAAAATGTGATAATACAAAGGAACACGTAAGACTGATTACTCCGGTTGCTAAATTCACCAAGGCTAGTGCCTTCACTTGCTTTTTTACTATCATTGTTGTGTTAGCAATTTGTAGCGCATTATAAAATATTCCAGGCACTAAAACCAATAATATCCCGTAATATGCACCAACATACTCTTGCCCCATCCATAGATATATAAAATCTTTTCCGACTAGCGCAAAACCCACAACAAGTAAGCCATTAAGTATAAATTGAAATTTCCCAACATTTATAAACAGCTCTGTAATTTTACTTTCATCCTTCTCACCCTCGTTTATAGCCGCAATTCTTGGCATAAACATTCCATTGATAGCGTTTGTAATAGTGAAAGCATAACCCTCTATTGTTGCTATAACCCCGAAGATCGCAATTTGTGCAGAATTCGATACTATCCCCAATACTGTAGGTGTAATATTAAAAACCAATCTTGCCGCTATTGTTGATAATGTGGTCCATGCTGAAAATAAAAAAATTTCTTTATAAAGAAGCTTGTCGTGATATTTAAAATTAACTCCTGCATTTGTTGTCGAACGAATTACCATTAATTTAAATATTGTTATAATCATACCAATAACGGCATTAATCAACACTATTGCATATAATTTGTAGCCCAACAACAAAGCAATTGCCATTGCCCCAATCAGCAATACTCGATAAATAATATCAGCTAATTTTAATGGTATAAATTTTTCATAAGCTGTTAAGATACCATTAAGCGTTATAAACGGAAAATTGAGCACAGAAAATGTGGCTGAGATTATATAAACAATCTTAAATTGATTTAACTCTTCGGGCGTAAGTTTGACGTAAATTTCACCTAATAGAAAATAAACTACTACCAGTAAAAGCATAATAATAAAATCAATAATTAAGTATAATTTATATATCGCACCTAAAAAATTATTAATTTCTTCTTCTTGCCCTTTCGCTCTATATGCTGATAAATACCTCGTCGTCGCAGCACTCAACCCAAAATCCAACAAAAATAGCGTTATCAACGAATTGGCCAAAGTATATAGCCCATACTGACTTTGTCCCACAGATTTTACCATCCATGGAGTAAAGATTAATCCAGAAACAATATTGAGCCCAATTGACAAATAAGATAAAATCATTCCAATTTTTAATTGTCTGTCATTTTTTATTTTTTTCATCGTATTAAACTCGCAACTCCTTTTTAGCCTATTATTCCCGTCGTTTAAGAAGACTTAATAGGTTTGGAAACATGAGAATCATTTGTACCGCTATTTTTTTAACAAATGGTAGTTTCAATCGTTTAAAAATTGAACGTCTATATTTTTTTAATTGTAAAGAAAAATATTTCTTGTCTTTTTTATACTTATCCGTCTTAACAAATTCGCGAGAGCAAAACGATGATAAAGTATATGTCGTTGCTTTTTTTAGGCATTCTAACAAAATATCTTTTCTATTCTCCTCACAAAACTCGCACCTCAACCAATAAGCAAATGCCCTATCCGCAGTTCCTTTTACTTTACGCTTATTCCCATTTGAAACATTGTTTGTTCGACATTGATAATAATAGTATAAAATATGATTTAGCTCTACGCATATTTGTGCTCGATGCGCAACTCGATGCAAAACCATCATATCTTGCGCGAACCTTTGAGGCGGGCTAATAATCCCATCCCATAGGGTACGTTTAGTCAAATACTGCCACAACTGGCTCCCCCATTCGTCAGTTAAAATCCGTCTTGTTGCCTCTTGCTTATCTATAAAGTTCCAACTAATTTCTTCTATCGTTTGCGGTAAATCCTCTTCTTTTACGCAATGTCTATATCTCAAAAAATCGCCATGGCTCTTTTGCAAAGTCAATACTGCAATCTCAAATAATTGGGGATGTAATACATCATCGCTATCGATAAATGAAACGTATTCACCCGTCGCATATGCTAGTGCCAAATTTCGCGCAACTGACAATCCCTCATTATCTTTATGTATCAATAAAATTCTATCATCAACTCTTGCATATTCTTCACAAATCTCACCGCTATGATCAGTGGACCCATCATCAACCAAAATTATTTGTAATTTTTGATAAGATTGGCCAATAATGGAATCTAAACAATATCGCAAATATTCTCCCGTATTGTATATCGCAACTATTACCGTTATTTGCCCTTCGTTCATATTTTAAGTCTCCTTATACCAGTCATTCGCCAAAATTTCCGCCCTACTACACGGTCCTTCTTCAAACAGCCCACTTGTCCCTCCTGCAAGCAAGTGATCAATTAATTGTAACAACCTATCAACTGCTATGTCTTCCTTCCACTCATTTTTTAATGATTTATATGCATTCTCACCCAAAAACTTTGCTAAAGATTTATCGTCTAATACCAGCCGCACCTTATTCAACAAGCTTGTACTATTACCGCTTTCATAAATCAACCCATTTTCCTTGTTTTTAATCAAAAAAGGCACAGATCCCATCGCGTGGCTCGCAATTAGCGCACAGCCACTACTCATAGCTTCATTAATCACAACCCCCCAACCTTCTTGAAAATCACTCGTTGCAAGAAAAATTTGGGACTTTTCCATACATGCTTTTACTTCTTGCGGCGACAATCCACCTAAAACCTCAACGCAATCCGTTAACTGTTCTTCCAATACTTGTTTTTGGATATCTTCCTTTAATTCACCATCACCAACCATTTTTAATTTAAAATTATAATTAAGCGCTTTTAATTTTTTCGCCAAATTGATTGCCTCTTCAGGATGTTTCCATTTAACCATTCTTCCAACCCACAAAAGAGTCTTGTCCTGTTTTGCTTGTAAACATTGGGATAAATCAATATTTGGTATCTCGCGAAAATATGCCCACCTAAAATGCCTCCCCCGCATATCGGTATATTTATTTAAATCAGCTGCCGTATAAGCGCTAGCACATAAAAAATAAATATCCTTTTTTTCTAAAGGTTTCAAATAACGCATTGCAATATAAAAATATTTTAATCGTGTCCATAATGTATTATCCCCTTTAAAAAAACGCTCACTATATTTAAATGTCAATTTCCTTGTCTTTAAACGAGTTTTCAAAAACTTCGCGCCACAGGAACCCATAATCGCAACATCGGCCTCTTTCAATAATTTTAAGGCCTCCTTCTTTGCTTGATTGGACTCATACGCCGAAAGGACAAATGAGTATCTCTTGTTTAAATCAAGAAATCCCAATTGAATTCTTTCTTGCTCCATTGGCTCTGTTGCTATAAAAACAAAATTATTCCCTAACCGTTCGTATAATTTCTGAGTCAAGGGGAGTTGATGTAAATTAAGATAATTTGAAACAAATACAATTTTCATAACAATATTACTCCCAAAAAAACTTATAAGGCACTATATCGAAATTATTTGACACTAACGTTTCTAATATGAAGAATGCGATAAAAAATGCACCAAACAAAATATATGAAAGTATTTTTGACTTTTTATCCATTTTTTCAATACCATTTGGCAGTAATACAATCATTGCTTGGTTGAAGAACATATAACTTCTTGCCGATGTTTCCACACCAAAAAACAAAGCGCAGACAATACTCATAAGATACATCTTTAAAAGTAGAAAATTGATATTAAAATTACTTTTCGTTTTTGCTTGCCCGTCCCCAAGAAGCGTATCCTGGTATAAATGATTTTCTTCTTTGTTCAATGTAAACACAAAAACCATAAAAATTGCTATTAGCACCAAGAAAATAATATTTGCGCCAATATACACCCCCGCCGACGTATTAAAAGAGTCTTTTTCAAATAAATCTTTCATCAACACGAATAAAGAAGAACGGAATACAAACAAAACCACTAAAGCACCTAATAGCGCTATTATTACACTCCATAATTTTTTTATATACAAAATAGGCAATATTACGAAAACAATAAGCGCGCTCTTGTGAAAAAGGGAAGCTAAAATCACAAGCAATGAGAACTTAATAAGCGGATATTTTTTCGCCGATAATAAATACTTAATTCCTATTAGAACGATAGAGATTGCAAGCGCTTGTCTTAAACCTGTTAAGCAAAACTCAAAATACATATAGCAAATCCAGATTAAAATAGAAAACGTAGGATTCTTTGAAAATTGTTTAATAAATAAGAATATAGGTGCTATAATCATTAACGACACAATCGCCAAAAATAATTGAAACGGCATCCCCAATCCAATACATATTTTCATCAGCAATATGTATCCTACTTCAAAATAAATATAATCAAAATCATTCCATTTTACTTGTTGCGTCATTTTATAGGCTTTCTCATAGGCTACAATATCGCGCCCCACGGAAACATTTCGCAATGCAAACAAGAGGAAGATAATTAAAAAACTTCCTATAATAAATATCTTCTGGGTTGATTTTTTGCCCAACTTCATTTTTGGAATCGCTATTGATAATCCTATAATTGTTATCAATAATATAATATAAATGATCATTCCTTTTTCGCGCATCCTTTTTGCAATCTAACGACCCGTTCCATCTCTAAAACGCCATTAATCTTATGTATCAATTTAGATTTTTCATCAAATCTAAGCAACAATTTTCTCAAGGGAAATAATAAAAATACCAATGTTTTTATTATAGGACGGTACACTACCTTTAATATACACGGCACTTTTCTAAAACCTAGCTTTTTAACTAAAAATTCTTGATGTGCTGTTTTATGTAAAATATTTTTTTCGCCATCAACAATCACTACTTGTTTCTTTTCCAGCTGTTCTTTATAATAGCACAGCATACCATATACCAACGCTGCGTTGATATAGTGCCGCTCAAATTCTTTTAAGACTGCTTGACCGCTATAAAAAACAATATGCTCGCGTTCCACAATATTAATATAGCCACACAATTTCCCAGACTCGCGATGAAACGCAGCAAAACAAGGCGTTTTCCATGTGGGCAAACTTTTTAAAAAAGCTTCACGAGTCGGTATAAATCGATAAATCTTCGGATAAGAAGCATATGCGTTCACCATAACTTCGTATAATGCATCTTCATATTCCAACGGCTTTATTACTTCTATTCGAAAAAAAGCAATTCCCTTTTTGATTTCATATCGATATTTCCCTTTTATAGAATCAAGATCCAATGGGGTATCTTTTATCACCCAATACCATTCTCCATTCCCTTGCCCAACTTGAGTTGTATAACGCGCAAAATATGCCTTTTTCCAAAGAGGCCTCCGCCAAAGGTTTTTGTCTTTTAAAATAGTTGTATCAGCCTCTTCCAACGGCAAACATGTTGGCAGCATCGCTCCATTTACAAACTTCCACCCATTATCCCTCATCATTATCCTCTTTTGCTGAAATTTTTTGATAAACATTATTTACCAACCCAAATTCCGCATCCTGTTCCTCTATTAATCTTTGTCGCATATTGTCCAAGGCTGTTGGTCCCTGCTTAGAAAATTCCAAACAAAGCTTTTCGTCTTTCAATAATAATTGCATATAGTAAGCTAGTTGCTCGTATTCTTCATAACGATATAGATATCCATTTTTTTGATGTTGAATATATTCTGGAATGGAACCACAACACGAAGAAATACTTGGAACGCCTACTGTTAAAGCCTCTCTCACCCCCATAGAATGCACTTCCATACAAGACGGATTGACAAATATATGCGTTTTTGATAATCTTTCTGCCATCTGCTTCGGGTTTAGTTTTCCCAAAAAAACAATATTATCCTCCAAATGTAAATCCGCGATTATTTTCTCTAACGCACATTCAAATAAATCATTTTTTGACGGACTTAACTTCCCACTTTGATCTATATTAAACGGTCCAGGAATATAGAGTTTAACCTGCGGAATTGTTTTTTTAACAATCGCCAAAGCCTTGAATAATTGTTGCAAGCCTTTTTCCGCATTCCCCCCATAAATAGTAAAAATAGAATTTTTTTCCACATTTTTCAAATCCCACATATAATTTGAAAAAAGTCGATTAGGTCTTAATAGGTAATAATAGCAGTGAATATTTGGAGCAATCGCCTTGCAATATGCTTCCGAAAAAACATTATCTATAATTACATTTTTAGACCTTAAAATCGTATCTTGCTCTATAAAAGCTTGCTTTTTAAATAATTTATTTTGAATGTATTTTTTCACCCTTGCTAAAACATTCGCGCTCGCTATATATTTTTTATTTTCAACGTCCCCGAAGCGCCCACCCAAATATCTTTGATGGATACCTAACAACCCTTGTATAAATAAAACTTTAGGAATATCTCCACTAATTTTTGCGACTTCGTTAGAAAGTAATGTTTCCGTCCCCCAAATATGAATTATATCAGGCTGAATATCCTCAAGGATTTTTTTAATTAATGCCTGCCATTTTTTAGGTGCTTGCACCCCGTAAGAAAGCTTTAAAACAGGTAAACAATACAATTCACCTATGGCCCCAGATTTATGTACATACTGACCTCTGTTCGCAATACTATCTGTGCACAAAAAATACATTTCATGCTTTTCGTTTTGAATTTCCTCGTATACTGTTTGTATCCATCCGCCACTAGACCCTGCATAGCTTCTTTCTAAAATTGCAGCAGCCGGACCTATTGCAGAATTTGATACCCATAATACTCTCATAAATATCTCCCTTATCTGAGTTTCCCAAACAACAAAAGTCTTATTGCTTTATTTTTATTCAACAAATAAGACGTTAAAATTGCGCCCCAAAAGACTATGCAAAAATTAATTAGGATAATTACAGTTCCCGAAAGTGTGTTCATGCCGGGTAATACTTGCATTTTTATTGTAGCCGTTAAAAGAAACAAATAATGACTTACGTATATCTCCAACGAATGACGACCTATGTATGTGAACACATCAATAATTTTATTGTTAACACTGTTAAAGTTCTCAAAAATACAGCAAACCAAAACAGAACCTGAAAGAGAGGCTAGAACCCTTAATATTGTAAAAAGAACCTCATCTCCTCCCTCATAAAAATTATTGTAGTTAATCAAGGCGAAAAATACACACATAGCACAAATAGAAATCATATCTTTAATCAATTTTACATTTTTAATTTTGCACTTAATTTGCTTTTGCCACTCACCAACAAAATACCCAATCAGGAAGAAAGGCAAATAATATAAAGTCAATTTCGCCCCAAGAAAATCAGGAGAAATAAAATAGCAAATGCAACCTAAAAGCATAGCGCCCATTATAGCCGAAAAAATACAAATTAGTATTGCCTGCCATATTTTATTTGCTTTTTTTATACATTTAATTACAAATAATTCCGCTATCCCAAAAATACTACTTATTACCCATAAACTAAATAAAAACCAATATCCCCAATCCATATTAAACAACAATCCTTTAATATCGAACATGAATTGTTGTCCAAAAATTAAACCTCTAATAAGAAATGTCCATATTGCCCATGGTAATAAATACGTCAAGGAACGGCGCCCAATATATTGAAAAAAAGTTTTTGCATTATTGACTTTTCTGCTAAATTGAACGACAAAGCCGCCAACAATCATAAAAAGCGGTATTTGCAACGTCCAAATGATATCCATTAAAATAGTATTGCCAGAGCCTGTTACAGAACCTGCAATAACGTGACCTAATACAACAAGACCTATTGCAAAACTTTTAATCAAATCTATGGATGTATTCCGATTTTGCTTTTGATTTAACGATTCCATGATTGTTAGTCCTCACTATAAAATTTCATTCCAAGCTTTTTTGCAATCTTTTTCAGCATTTTGGAAAACCAACGCGGCGTATGCCAATTTATAAAATCCATAAGCGCCAATTTCATTTCCATCCATCTGCTAGTAAGCGCTCTATCCCCTATGAAAATCCCGTGCTTTTTAAAGTACTTGTTAGCTTTTCTCAATACTCTTCCTTTTCTTATAACATCCAAAATCACAAATGTCCCAGCACCGCTAAATTTGCAATTTGCATTTTCGCGTAAAGCCGTAGCAGTTAAAGTAGGTTCATATTGCCATGGATTCATGTCGCTTAATGCTGTCTTTTTTAAAAATTCTGCCGACCAGATTGCTGGATATAGCGTTACAGCATATTTCTGATTTAAGTCAATAGACTGAATTTTTTCAAGAGCTGTATATTTTTTTGGATTCGTTTGCCTACGATCATATAAACTTAAATAATCAATTTTTTCCAACTCCATCAGCTCAATTAAATATTGCAATTCTTCCGTTTTCGTTTTTCCAATCAAAAAATAGTCATCTAAGGTTAAAAGTATATATTGACAACCTATATAATTAGCCGCCCATTTAATTCGCATAGGAAAATCCAATCCTGGTTCCGCTATGATAATTTCAACACCGTCTAATATTTTATCCGTTGGCTTATCTGTAACTAAATAAGTTTTAAATCTCTCGCCTACCCAATTTGCTTTTAATAATCGTATATGCTCTTCCCATAAATCCGAAAAACTATCGCAAGAGCTTATTAACAGGGCTATTCTTTCTTCATTTTGCATAACTATCGACTAAATCTTCAAACATATTTTCTACTAATTGAAGATTTTTCTCCTTGTTGTGATTTTCTTGAAACACTTCAACTGCTTTAT
Organism: Candidatus Scatosoma sp.; assembly: GCA_045612895.1. Classification (GTDB taxonomy): domain Bacteria; phylum Bacillota; class Clostridia; order Christensenellales; family Borkfalkiaceae; genus Scatosoma. The sequence goes on from JAZKZY010000063.1 coordinate 25,624, forward strand.
CATAAAGTTGCTTTTGAAGCTTTAAATCAGAAAGAAGTTCTTCGATTTTTTCTTTCAATTCTATTCGATTAGTACAAACAACTGCGCATTGTGTTGATTTCATATATTCAATCACACCTGCATTAGCGCTTCCATAGACTAAAATTTGCCCACCCGTAGCCATTGAATCGGCAGCTTTAGTTGAAAGCGAATACTTAACAGTGGAAACATCTTTTTTTCCAAATCCCTCTACTATAATTACAATATCACTTTCTCGCATAACCCCCATTACTTGCTTATATGGAATTGCGCCATAATAATTTATCCCTTCACAGGCAGATAAAATGGAAGTATATTCCGTATTTTTTTCTGCTGAATACACATCAAGCTTATATTGAGAATTGATGCTTTGTAAAGCATTCGCAATATCCACCAACGATTTATTTCTACCCAATCGAATATTCCCACAATAAGAAATTTTCAAATTCTCCTTATTGATATAACGAAATTCGTGCCGCACAATATCCGACGAAAGATAAATTGTTTGTCCGTTTAAGCCAAAAAATTCATTATACTTATCCCTGATTTTATCGCCTATATAAATTGCGCTACTGCCTTTTCGCTTTAACACCCTATCAACAAGTTTTTTATATTTTTTACGATAAATATGGTATAATATCGAAATACTTTTTTGATCGTTAAAGTAATAATCATCTCCGATACATGACATAATAGGAATATTGTAACGCTCAGCTACGAAAAGTGCTATTTCTAAAATAAAAAAATCATCGGAAAAGGCAAGAAAAACGCAATCTGGTTTAAATTCATCCAACCAACTTCTTAACTGCTCCGTATCCCAATATTTCTTCTTCCAAACCCATTTTCTACCTAAATGCTTTAATGATGATTCCTTACTCCCTAATTGATATAACCATTCAACGAACTTATTTCCAACCTCCAAATTGGAGTTTTCCCAATCGATAGGCAATTCTTCATCATTAAAAATAACCCCCACTTCTTTCACGCGCCCAAAACGTCTTTTAAGCAAGCGTTGGTCAGTAATCTGATACAATGAAGAGCAATGACCTTTTACTGGTTTTTTCGTATTAGAAAAAATCTGTCGAAGATTTTCTTTTTCCCAATTATGAAAATAAGCATCAAAAGCCCTAGAAGACGTATTTTTATTATACGGGATCGTCCCAACAATCAATACACGAGGATATGTTTGTTCCATCTTTATTTCCTTAAAAACTTTTTATAAACCCATTGTTGCACTTTAATTGGAAGCAAAAACATAATTGTTTGGGCAAACGCGACAATAAAATAATCTCCAAAGCTTGAATATCCCATTTTATAAAAGCGTTTTATCGTTTGAATATAAAGTTTCGTATTCTCCCAACTTTTTCTACGTTTTGCTAAACTTTCATTGCAACGAAAATACAATAAACTCTCACCAATATTTTGGGCTTTACACCCCCCATACAGCATTCTACCAAAAAGATCAACATCTTGATTTCGGCGCAAATCAGCATACCCACCAAATGCCTCTACCCTACTTTTTTTATACATTACTACAGGATGATTAAAGGCACTTCGACGCTTTGCGAATCTGTAAATTTGTTCATGTCCCATTGGCACTTTTCGGATAGATATAATCTCATCAGGGTTTGACAAGAATTCCCCAACAAATGCACCTACAATATCAAGATCCACATCTTCTAAAAAGGCGGATAATTGCTTTTCACATCTATCACTTGCCGAAATATCGTCCGTATCCATTCTAGCAACGAGTTCGTTTTTACATACTTTTAGTCCTTCGTTAAGAGCCAACCCTAATCCTATATTTGTTTCATTTTTAACACGAATAAATAGCCCTTGATGCTCCTTTTCATATTCATCTAATATATCATATAATTGTTGTGTCAACGGCCCATCTTCAACTATAACAATCTCATCAGGTTTAACGGTTTGAGATAACATACTATCAATGGCCAATTTTAAAAATTCTGGTTTTTCCTTGATATACAAAGACATCAATACACTATATTTGGGATATTCCATTTGTCACCTCAACAAAATATCTTTTGCCACTTCTTGTTTTTGTTTATATTCTGTTTCACTAATAACCTTATTCCGTAAAAGCCAGTCGCCAAAATCGATATCACTCACAGTTCCATCACGCTCAATATCACTACGTTTAAACACTTTATAAACCGTTAAAAATAGGATTTTTATATCCTGCCAAATTGTTATTTTTTCAATATATCGCAAGTCGAATGCAAACTTTTGCTCCCAAGTGATATTATTTCGTCCGCTTACTTGAGCCAAACCAGTCAAACCAGGACGAATACTATGCCTACGCCGTTGCTCATCACTCATAAACACCATATCGCGTACAAGTTGTGGTCTAGGGCCGACAATTGACATATCGCCGATGAAAATATTGAAAAGCTCTGGCAATTCATCAAGTGACGTACTACGCAAAATTTTACCGTATTTCGTCAAACGTTTTTCGTCGGGTAAAAGATTCCCATTCTCATCCTTTTCACAAGTCATCGTGCGGAATTTGATCAATTTAAAAATCTTTTCTTTACCCGTCCGCTTATTAATCTTCCCTGGACGCATTTGCGTAAAAAAAGGATTCCCTTTCATTTTAATCGCACCAAGAATGATCAAAATCAACAAGATAGGCGATAAAACGATCAATGCCAAACCACTTAATACAATATCGTAAAAACGCTTGAAAAATGGACGGTACAAAAGTGCCGATAACAACACCCATACCGCAAGTGCAACAACGACAATTATCGTTATTCCCCACCATTCTGAAATCAATTTCTCAAAAAATTCTTCCATAATCCTTACTCAAAACAACTTCTTATAATTGCAATAATCTTATCCTGCTCTTCCACCGTCATTTTATTATCGCTCGGCAAGCAAAGGCCTCTCGCAAAAATATCCGCGCCCACATCAACACCCCTGCCCGCTATGTACGCATTCGTGCGCCCACGACCGTTACCCTCAACCGTCACAAACGGATTCATACGGTAGAGAGGTTGCATGTGCATCGGTTTCCATATCGGTCTACCTTCTGCGTTATATTTCGCAAGCGTTTCCAAAATCTCGGTCGGACAACTCTTGCCTTTTTCTTTAATATAACAAGCCTCATTGTCACTACGAACTTGCTTACACATAGCCTCTTCATTGATGAGCAAACAAGAAAGCCAGAAGTTCGGCTCCATAATATCTTCATCGTAAGGGTTCATGGTTACAGGCAAGCCCTTAAAGCCTTCCTTATAGCGCATGTAAATCGCCTTCTTTTGCGCAATATGTTCATCCAAGTAAGGATATTGTCCACGTACAACACCCGCAATTACATTGCTCATACGATAATTGTAGCCGACCTCTTCATGTTGATACCAAGGCGCATCTTCGCGGCTCTGCGTGGACCATTTACGAGCCTTGTTCGCCGCTTCCAAGCTATCCGTCAAAAGCATACCACCCGAAGACCCCGTAATGATTTTATTGCCGTTAAACGAAATCGCATTATATGCACCAAACGTACCCGTTTGTTGTCCCTTATACGTAGCGCCAAGCGATTCCGCAGCATCTTCGATGATAATCGCGCCGTGCTTTTTGCAAATAGCGGCAAGTTCATCCATTTTTCCAGGCGTACCATAAAGATTTGCGATTACAACCACTTTTACGTCGGGATATAACTCAAAAGCCTTTTCAAGCGCAACGGGGTCCATATTCCAAGTATCGTATTCAGTATCGATAAAAATCGGTGTACCGCCCTCGTACATAATAGGATTTACACTCGCATCAAAGGTAACGTCCGAGCAGAAGACTTTATCACCAGTCTTTACCCCAGCAAGTTTTGTTGCCAAATGCAATGCCGCCGTACCACAAGAGAGAGCAACCGCATATTTGCAACCGATTTTTTCACAAGTCAAACGCTCCGTCTCGTTTACGTTCTCACCAACCGTAGACATCCAGTTCGTTTCGTACGCTTGCGTCATGTACTTAATTTCCTCGCCGTGCATAGTTGGGGAAGAAAGCCATACTTTTTTCTCAAAAGGTTTAAATTCCATACTCAAATCCTTCTCGTGAATTTATAATATATAAATATATTATACCACTAATAAAATGCGTTGTCAATGGGGTTTTGATGGTAAAGTTGATAATATTTCATATTATCATAGTAAAAAATAAAGACATTTTCAACAAAAAAGCAGGCCCCATGTGCGCGATGAAATAATATGGCGGTACCATGTACGCGATGAAATATTCAAATTTACCAAAATATTTATTTTAAAAAATTTAAAAGACCGCTTTTGTCCGCTTGTGGTCATGACTGGCTGTGGGGCGTGTGCTTGGTTATTTATCGAGACGCGCGCTACGCGCGCGTACCAAGCACACGCCCCAAAAATCAAGCGAAACGCACCGAAGAAGAACTCCGCCCTAGCAAGGCAGGTCGGGCTACGTTCTTCTTCGTTGCTTCTTTTTTCGAAACCATTGCTCGTAATCGCCGATAAACGTCTTTTTATCTATCCCCCGCGCGTCAATTTTGGCGTGCTTTTTATTTAGTTCCCCAAGAACAATTTTCCAAAGCTTTCTATTCGCACGTTGCAAAAGATTCACAACCGTACTGCCAAATCGTTCGCTAAAATACGTGTTTTTGATAACGCTTATACGCTTGCCTTTTTTGCACTGATATTCCTTGACTTTTATGTTCATCCCGACCATGCCCCCTTCATTTATCCTAATTGCCGGATAAAAGTACAGCCGATTGCTTCCTTTACTACGCTTCCAAACGCCTATATATTGCCACCCAAGCCGCTTAAGTGTACGCCTTAATTTTTTGCAAAAACTGCGTTTTGTGTGTTTTTTGTCATCGTAGGTAAAAGTAAAAACATAGTTCAGCCTTTGCATCCACTCTATACGTTCCCTATTAACACTATGTTGATAACGCTCATTCACGAAATCTTTCGTCAACTTCCAACCATATTGTAGCGCCCAGTACAGCTTCCATATATACCTTTATTACAAGAGCGAAAGAAGCAGGGTATAATCAATAAATTGTAATGCTTTGGGCAGGTCATAGAGCGGACAGCTCGATTACTAGCACCGCCTATACCCACTTCCAAGAGCGCTCTGAAGTGCAAATTCAAGAGATGGAAAAATACCACTACGAGTACAAATAAAAAAGCCACCGAATTTCTTCAGTGACAATTTTACGTACCATTTTCGCCGACCTTTTTGCAAATATCGGCTATTTTAACATTCTTAAAACGCATAAAAATACAAAAATGCAGGAATTTGGTGCGTTTATACACAAATTCCTGCATATTGCGTTAGTACAACAAAATCTCTAAAATCACCCCGTTTTGATAGGGTAGAACAACAAAATGACTAGAAAAATTACTTAAATTAAGTACCATCCAATTTAAGGACGTTTCAACTGTAAAATCGGTTTTTGTTATCCCCATAAATCACTCCTCGAAGTATTCCCATTTATAACCACAACACAAGTTTCTTTTCTTTAGACAACACGCCCTAATGTTTTTCGCTTCTGGATGAAAATCCAACATTTCCTGCGCTTCGCTTGCAGAGTTAAAAATATTTAATACTACACCGCTTTCCCTATCTATTTGTTTCACCCTTTTAGCATTATGCGCGATTCTAACTTTCGGGGACTTTGGTTGAAACTCTTCAGTTATTGGGTAATAGGCAAACCTTTTGCCACCTGCCCTTATCCTTTTCCCTCTACATACGGCTGATATGGAACTCCCATCGACCCCTAGCTTTCTTTCAGCATCGCTTATTGTTGCGAAAATTTCAACAATATTACCTTTTTCATCTAATACAGCAACTTTTTGTGCAACGGGACTACTTTCCCCCATGTTTATAACACTTAATTTCTTTTTGGTTTCTTCTGAAGTCTTCCCTTGATGGTTCCCTCCTAAATCTAGATTGTAGCCATATTGGGGGTCATTACTTTTATATTTTCTAATCAATTCTATTTCCATCAATTCAGCTTCTGCTTGAGTCAAGTTAGAGTATACAATTTCATGTTTTATGGAAGTCCATCCATATTTGTTAATTGCGTTATACACAACTGGCTGACTCTTATAACCATGTCCGTCTTTGCCAAATCTATCATGTGGTAATTGAGAAGTTATCCCAATATATATTTTCCCATTTGGGAAAGTATGTTTGTACACATAGAAAAATACTTTCTTTTCATTTTCTTTCTTTTGTATCTTTTTGCTTTCTGCCATGTTTCACCTACTAAAAACTGATTTTCTTATAAGCACTATATACCTTCCCTTATAATGGTGTAGTCTAATTATAACATATTGCCCAAAAAAAATAAAGCTCATAATGTAGCGTATTGACTACTTTATGAGCATTAATTCTAAATTTATAGGTTCAAGTCCCGTCGTGGGAGTGTAAAATGTTGTACTTTATCTAGGTCAGTTAATAAAAAACTTAATCGCCCTTTTTTGAATTGTAGACAACCTGTTTGAGCCGATTTTCTCTTGATTTTTGTTTTATAAGGGAATTTTACCAAATAAGGCATAAAAACCCCTAAAAATGCAAAAAAAAGAAGTGAAACCGTCGTTAGACAAATTTCACTATCTTTTTGGCTGCCCCTGTCAGAGCTTGTGGCGTAAAGCCACAAAGAAAATGAGATTTTCCGAACTGAAGCAGTTCTCTCCCAGATTGACAAGAACAGCAAAAAAGACCAACACAAGGTTGATCTTTGTTTGGCTGCCCCTGTCAGGCTCGAACTGACGACACACGGATTAACAGTCCGTTGCTCTACCGACTGAGCTAAGGGGCAATAAAAGCGGCAATTACCTATCCTCGCAGGGGTTAACCCCAAGTACTTTCGGCGTTAAAGAGCTTAACTTCTGTGTTCGGAATGGGAACAGGTGGATCCTCTTTGCCATCGTCACCGCTATGGTTATATACTCCGCTTTCGCGGCATACATACGTTTGTAAATAATCTTTTTAGAAGATTAACAACTACATAGCACTTAGTTTTGCACGATAAGTCAAATTCCTTTCTTCATATCAGTCTTCCTTTAATTGAAG
>JAZKZY010000064.1:0-1613 GCA_045612895.1 Candidatus Scatosoma sp.
GGCTCACAGTGAAGTTAAGTTTGCCATTACTTCGCCGTACGGCGAAACTTCACTCACGAAGTGAACTTCACTATCGCAGATAACTTCACTTGCCCGAAGGGCAAACTTAGTTTTAGCGTGTTCTCCGTTAAGGAGAACACGCTAAAGGACCTCTGCTTTTTTTACATTTCTGTTTAACCGTTTGAGCATTGCTTGCAACTTGGGGGTGTTATACCGAAGCGCCAGCGTGGGAAGTATATTCAAAAACAAATTCACAAAGGCAACGGGAAGCGCAATCGTCCATGCGCAAGTATTGGGCAAGGTCAGCATTGCCAAAAATCCGATGGGGTACGACAGACGGTGCGTCAAAACCCCTTTGTTACATTCAATAATGAATTTTTCGATATACTTGGGATTGCCCGGCTCCTGCACCCTCTTTTTGCTGAATCCGCCAAGGCCGCCAAGCTCCCACACCTTATCCTTCCAGCGACGCACTTTCAGTTTTTTATAAAGAGTCTTTTCTTTTTCGGATACGGCATACAGCCTATTATTCACCCCGAACCATCGGTCCGGCATCTTGTTTATCACAATTGCAATCAGTCCGTCCAGTGCAAACTGCAGCGCGGTACACCAAATGACTGCAATCACGATATAATACCACGATTCCGTCCGGCACAAAATATTGATAGCGGAAATCACCGCCATTGCAATACCGATTATCGAAAGATAAAGCTTCATTTTTTCGCATAAACCAAAGGCATTTTATAAAAGTCCTCGTAAACCTTTACCCACGCCTCGTAGTTCTCCTGTTTCATTTTTTCCTTTGCCGCAGCACTCGAAAGTGACGTGTCGGGGTAGATAGCGGGCAGAATATGAAGGGTGTATTCCTGCACCCAAAATCCGTCGCCGTCAAGAACGTCGCTATCTTCCATCGTAATAAAGATCGGAACGACCGGCGCCTTGTTTCTTACAGCCAGCGAAAACGCGCCGTCCTGCATTGGCTTGGGCTTTCGATAATTCCACCACATGCCTTGCTCGGGGTAGATCAAAATCGTTTCCCCACGCTCCAGCAAAACCTTCACTGCCTTCAAAAACTTTTTCATAGTCGCCGTCTGACTTGACAGCGGGAGCGTATTGCAATGCCGCATAAACAGCCCGAAAGGCTTGGGCGGATTGGTATAGTTCCCTTCTCGAATGACCTTATACAGCATTTTGCCGTCCATGTGCTCGCGTAACGCAACCCAAACGGCGTAGTTATCCCCTACGCTGAAATGATTGCAGGTTACGAATCTTCCGCCCTTGACGGCAGTAAAATTCTCAATGCCGCGTACTTCCTTGATGATCAGTTGGCGGTTGGCGATCATTTTGTCAAAGAAACGGGTCGCCGCTTTGTTGGCGATCTTGTTTTTGATTTTGTTGGACAGCTTTTCGTTCAGATAATCCACCTTATCAGGCATCAGCGGATAGGTTTCCGGGTCATCCTCAACGTCAAGATGCCAAAGCTCCTGCCGCTCAAGTTCTTCAATTCTTCGTAGCAGTTCCAATTTATGAGCTGATTTTTCCATATTACACCTTTAATTTTTTAAAAAACGTATCCTCAGAAGCAATAATTCTTTCGGCATGCTCCAAAATCT
>JAZKZY010000065.1:0-10362 GCA_045612895.1 Candidatus Scatosoma sp.
CTCGTACATTTTTTCAAGAAGAAGGGTTTCGTTGAATCTCTTCGTGAATTCGTTGTAGTAACCGAGAAGGTCCGTTCTTTCCTTCCACATAGGTTGTACGGGGATAACGGTAGAGGTATTTTCCAAGAAGGAACCCATTGCATGCGCAAGGGAGGTTTTACCAGTACCAGACATACCTTGCAAAATCAGGATTTGGCTGACCGCCATGCCCGAAACGAAAGCGCGGATATCACTGATATGATAATAAAGGTTGAGTTTGTTGGACGCATAGTTTCTAAAATCGTCGCAAAACTTCTTTAAGGTAATATCCGAATGGTGGCGTTTTTCCTTGTATTTAGATTTATTCGCGTCGATACGGCTAAGCATACAAAAACGGGAAGCTCCGTCGTTGTTGGCCTTTGTTTTGCCGTCATTGCTTCCCCCAACCAACGGGGTTGCCGATGCCTGCGCCGTAGCGGTGCCTGCCGTACCTGCGGCGGGTGCCACGGCTACGGGGCTAGCTGCTACCACTTGGACATTGTCAGTGTGGCTCGTGCTAACAGTGGGCAAGTCTTCCTCGTTGGAGGTGATTGCGATGGTTGTTTTTTCCGAACGCTTTTTAGAATCGCTTAAAATAAACACAACAAGCACGGCGAGCAATATCAATAAAACCATGACGTAGCCGATGATTGCGCCTTTTGATGAAATAGCATCTAAAAAGTGGGAAAGCAAAGTGTTTGACCGCATACCGGTTAAAAAGTTTGCTGTAAGCTGTTCAAAAAACATAAAATTACTCCGATTTGCCGTTTCGTAAAGGTAGAAAAGCCAAACGAAACGGCGTTTTTTGATGATTGTTCTTCTTGGTTTAAAAAATCGCTGTTTTATTATGCTTTTGCGACAAGCATTTCGTGGGAAAGTTGTACGTTGTCTTCCCCGAATACACGTTCGATCTCATCGATAAGAGTTTTATCGGTGTCGTTCAGCTTGCCCATAAGAGAAGCGGAAAGGGTGGGAAGGATAACGCAAGCAAGCATGCTGTCGACCGCAAAAGCTTGTTCCGTTTCCATCGACAACAACGTGGAAAGGAAGGTTTCAATCTTCAACCAAAGCTTGTTGCCGATCTTATAAGAAGCATATTTGTAAGCGAATGCCTCGATCGAGTCAATCTTTTTCCAAACGTCTTCGCTTAACATGAATTTCGATCTGCATCTTTCGGACAAGTATTCGAAGTCGGTCAAGGTAATAGGAACGAATTCGCTCTTAACTTCCGCAACTTCGCACAACACATGTTTAATAGGAAGCACCGTGGCATATTCCAACATATAAGCAGGGATATTTTCAACAAGCGTTCCCTTTTCAAGTTCGGCAATAAACCATACGTTGTTGGGAACCGTGTAAATGTGATCAGAACCCTTTGCGGAAATTTCCGCGTTGGAATGAGGGTTGCTGAAATATTTTACGTAAGGGATTAAATACTCGGAAATCTTTTCCGTTTGCAAATTCTTCAACTGAATAATATGGATGGTTTGAGGGTCTTCTTCAGCGGAGACAATGGCATTAGTAACAGCCGTAGAAACCAAAGAGCCGTCCTCAAGGGTTACACGCAAAAGTCTATCGTTGGGATTATGCCCTTCGGTAATGGTTTCGGTGAATAATTTTGCACCGAAATAATTTGCAACCGCGCCCACAAAAGAATCAAACGTTTCATTATCCGCAGTCTTAGCAAAGAGAAGCTTTGAAGAAACGAATGCCGCGATGAGGTTTTCTGCACAATGGTTGTCGATAGAAATACCACCTTCGCCAGCGGATTTTTTGAAATCGGCAGCGGCGATCGCAAAGCTCATGTTTTCGTTCAACATAGCGGTAGTGGGATCTACGTACGTTTCCTCTTCGTCTTCCAGCATAGAGGCGGAATCGCTTACGTCGAATTTAAATTCTTTAAGGAAGAGGCTTTCAAGCTGTTCAACCTCAGTTTTATCCGCATGTTCAAAAAGCTTTTTGTTCTCTTCGATGAGTTTCGCTTCCTCAGCCTTTACGCGGTTTTTAAGATTGTTAGAAACCACGAAAAAGGCAATAGAGCCAAGCAAAATAACTGCGGCAATAATCAATGGAATCAGCGGGGATTTTGCGGATATGGACATGAGACCGATAAGTACCGCAATGGCAAGACTAACAAATCCTGCATATTTTAAGCTCTTATAATTCGCCATTCTATTATGTTTCGCCTCCAAAGTGAAATTATTAGAAATAATGTTTGATTTTGATTGTAAGTAGTCTGAAAGTTGATGGGGGGATTGCTGCAACGTTTTTCCTCGTACGTTGACAAGCATCGTTTTTTGAATGTTGGAAACGGAAGTACCCCAAGAAACGGTGTAGAGGCCGTCTTCTACCACATTCGACTTCGAACTTTCGTCATAGGTTTTGAAATCGATGTTTTTGATGAGTACCCGTTCGGACTTCCCTGCCTTTAAATGGAGAGGGAAGAAGGCCTTCAATTCCTTTTTAGGACGAATCAAGTTGCTGTCTTCCTTGCCTACGTAAATTTCCAACGTTTCATCGATATCACGGGAACCTCTATTATATACGGTGAAGCTAAGACCGCTAGGGTTCCACGTTTCGTTGGCTATTTCAATGTTGGAGTATTTCAAGCCAAACCCGAAGGGGTATTGAATAGAAACTTCTTCGGTATCGTAAATACGATAACCTACGAAAGTGCCCACCTTGTTACGTTCATTATTTTTATAGAAACGCTGTTTCTTATAGAAATTTTGAGGGGCAACGTGGAAGGAGGTTGTCAGTTTTCCGCCCGTGGATGCTTTTCCAAATAGAATATTTGCAAGTGCCATTGCGGAAAGTCTACCTGCGATGGGCGCCAAGATGAAACCGTTGATGTTTTCAGCGAAGGAAACGTCTACGTTGGTGTCACTATCGAGAATAGCAATCACTTTACATTTACATTTGGAGAGCGCATCGATGAGTGCGGTTTGGTTTGCAGGTAAGGAGGTGCAAGGATAAGAAACGTTTTGTGATTTGCGAGGTTTCAAGAATACGAGAACGGTAGAAACCTTTTTCGCTAAGGCAACGGCAGGAGGGATCATTGAATCGCTTCTATCTTCAAGCAGCTCGTAACCTCGTTCCGTTCCAACACAATTGCCAAGGGAATGGCGCATGAAATAATCCGCAAACGTTTGGGTTGTATCCTTTAACGCGCTGAACGCGGCGTCACCGATAATAGCAAACGTTTCACTCTTTTTGAGAGGAAGCGTACCCGGTTGGTTTTTCAAAAGTACGGTAGATTTTTCAATGGTATGCATGAAAAGATCATCGTCTTTATCGGAAAGGGGGATCTCCGTTTCTTCTTCTACAACAGGTGATTCAATCTCGTTGGTAGGATTGATTGCTGGTGCGCTCGGCGTCTCTGCGGGAACTTCGTTGTTTTCACTCGGAGGGGTTTCAGAAGTTTCCTCAGCGGCCTCGTTGTTTTCACTCGGAGGGGCTTCGGGTGTTTCCTCAGTAGCCTCGGTGTTTTCACTTGCAGGGGGTTCAGGAGTTTCCTCAGCGGCCTCGTTGTTTTCATTCGCAGGGGCTTCGGGTGTTTCCTCAGCGGCCTCGGTGTTTTCACTTGCAGGGGCTTCAGGAGTTTCCTCAGTAGCCTCGGTGTTTTCACTCGGAGGGGCTTCAGGAGTTTCCTCAGTAGCCTCGGTGTTTTCACTCGCAGGCTCTGCAGAGGCTTGTTCAGCAACCTCATTTTCCTGGTTTACGGGCTGTTCCTCTTCAACGTTAGAGGGTGTGTCAGGCGTTTCAACAGGAGGAGGGGGCGCATTCAGCTCTGCTTCTATTTCTTGGATAAGCAAAGCAAAGTCGAGCACCTTTTCCAAAGCAACGTTCAACGCTTGGTCGCTGATAGCCGTTTTATGGTCGACCGCTTCTTCAAGGTTGAGCATAGAAGCCCGCCCTTTTTCGATTGCCGACAAAATGGAATGATATTGATCGTAGGCATTTTGAAGGGCAATTTCCACACCGTTCAAAAGAATGCAATCTTCTTCCAACGCCAAAAGGGTTTCATCGTACGTTTTACACTGACAAAGCATAGTAACGTTGGAGGGGAAGTATTTGGCTTTACGTCTAAGGAGATTTTGGTTAAAATCTTCGTAAGCGCCTTCGTTTTTCGATGTGGAACCGATTACGATTTTCGCTTTACCTTGTTTTACGGTGGTGGAGAAGGGATGATAAATGAAATCATTCAACGCCGTTTCGTCGGGACGTATATCCAAATTTGCTACTTCTTTTTTCGTCAAGTAAAAATCGGGAATCGCGCCTATTTTCTTGCATTTATTAACAGCGGAAAGAAAGGCGAGCGTGATTTTAGAAGCAAGAAATGGATCTTCGGATAAAGCAAGCTGCGCTTCCCCACCCAAATTGATTTTAGGGGAGGGGACGATGATGACGTTTGCATCACCGCAGTTGCGCGCAATAATCCCTGCCGTGATTTGCGCAATCAACTCGGTATTCCACGTTCTTGCCAAGGTATAGGGGGTAAGACCGTCGCCGTCTTGGGCAAACAACTCGTCAAGAGTTGTGATTTTCACGCGAGGGATACCTAATTCCACGTATTCGTCGTCTGCAAGATGATGAATATTCGTGAGAAGAGATATTTTTTGTTTTGCAGACATTTTGTTTAACAATTCTATATGTTTTGACATGGTTGTCTCCGATTGTATTTTTTTGATAAACGCTTACGAGGAAGCTTCCACCATTCCGGTTGTTGTTACTGTAAGATTTTTAATGTATGCGCAGTCATCGCCACTGGACATGCTACCATCTTTCGAGTATGTAAAGGTAAGGGTGTCACCTGCATTCAGCGTGACGGAGTAGCTTTGATAAGAGGAACTTCCCGAAATCTCATCCACGGTGCTACCGTTTAAGTAGATTGTGAAGAAGTCCCAACCGCTTTCAGAACTAACCTTATAATCAAACGTAACCGTCATAGTATCAGTAGCGGTAATTATGAGTGAAGAAGAGGTGGAATTGCCTCGATTTTGAGAGGTGATCACACCAGAGTTATCTATCATAAACGGGTACGCACTGTTATTGCTCAGGAAATCACACGAAGAGAAGTTTTCGCGGGTTACCTCTATGGTTACAGTTTGTTTTACTTTATTGCAGACGGTACATTGATCGTTTTCAAGTGTATGTTCGTCTGTAACGGGTAAGGTTTGCGTTTGCTCTTCTTCACAAATGGAGCAATAGAGCTTTTGAGAACCAGCATCCTTGCAAGTGGGTTCGCTTATGATGGTAATTTCCCACTCGATAGGGGCTGTTGTTATAGTTCCGTCGGTGCCGTAACGCCAAGCGTTCAATCCCCATTCATGGAAACATTCCAGATACGTATATACGCTTCCATAATAGTTCGAGGTCAGATCGCTAAACTCTTTCGCACTACCATTAAAGTAAATAATGTGATGGCTTAAATGCGACAATGCGGTGCTTGCAATGGAGGTGACGCTGTTATCGATTAAGACGTCTCTAGAATAGTAGTAGCCATTTAAGGAACTAAGAGCGTGTCCGAAAATTGTATAGTTGCAATCCTCTTCTTCAATGGTAAGTGTAGGGATTTCTATAATGCCCGAATCGGTAAGGATATCCAAGGAGATAAGATACCAAACGTCGTTATATTCGACAAAGTTTGCCGAAGCGCTGCTGGTTGCAATCGTCGTAACGTCAAGGGTAAGATTAGCTCCGTGTACGGCAAGCGCATAATATCCAGCGTAACCATAGTCGCTGTTGCCTGCTACTATGTTGAGCGAACTTAAATTCGTAACGTCGTAGAGACGGTTGCAACCTATAAATGCATCGCTACCGATACTAGTAAGATCTTCAGGGAGTAGTACTTTTTCCAAATTCGAGCAAGAGTAGAAGGCATATTCGCCAATGGTAAGCAACGATTCGGGAAGAAGGACTGTGCTAAGGCTGGAACAATATGCAAATGCGCGGTTAGAAATCTTTGTGAGCGTACAAGTATCCGCGAAAGTAAGGGTGGAAAGCGCAGTACATTGATTGAAAGCGCGATCCATAATTTCCGTAACCGCCGAACCAACGTTGACGGATTCGATAGAATCATTGTAAGCAAATGCGTCTTTGTATACTACGTAAGCAGTAACCGAGGTATCGTTGTAGGTGAAGCTTGTCAAATTAAGAGTGGTGGCGGTATTGTTTTCAGCCAATCCAACGAGGAACCAGTGATTGCCACTCTTCTTAAAGTTAAATCCTTCCGCCTCAACACTTTGAAGGTTTTCTGCGTTTGCATCGGTATGAATGATGAACGCATTTCTTGCCACGTTGCCATAAGCCGACGATCCGACTTCTAAAGGTGACCCTGTAAGGTTATAAACCTCGAAAATGTTATTACTATTTTCAAAAATGCCGTAATCATAATTAAAATTGCTGCGAAGCGTTACAGAAGAAAGATTACTGCAATTAGCAAAGGCATAAGATCCGATGTAGGAAATCGACGCAGGCAACGAAAGGGACGTAAGAGCCGAGTTGTTAAAAGCGTCATTAGGGATCGTTGTCAATAGACAGTTATCCGCAAAGGAAACTTCTTCAAGCGAGGAGCAACAATAGAAAGCGTACGATCCGAGACTTTCCAAAGAAGCAGGGATAGACACGCTCGTTAAGCCCGTGTAAGCAAATGCTCCGTAGCCGATTGCGCGCAGCTGACTATTAGTCTCGAAGGTAACTTCTTTGAGGGAAGAGCAATAATAGAAAGATTGCGAGCCAATGCTTTCCAAAGAAGCAGGGATAAAGATACCTGTTAAGCCCGTGTAAGCAAACGCGTAATCACCGATGGAGGTCAACTGGCTATTGTTCGCAAACGACACGTTTGTCAACGATGAACAATTAGAGAAGGCGTTATAGCCAATCGTTTGAAGGGAGGCAGGGAGTGTAATACTCGTAACCCCAGAATTCGAGAACGCATACGGCTGAATAACGGAAAGATTGCTGCCAGACTCGAAGGATACGTTTTTAAGATAGGAAGAATTATAGAACGCGTTCGAGTCGATGCTAACGAGCGAAGCAGGAAGGACAATATCCGTGATGCCAGTATTATAGAATACATAGGAGTACAATTCGGTAAGTTGGCTATTTTCCTCAAACGATACTGTATCCAAGTAGTTGCAACCACAGAAAGCGTACGACTCTAACGTGGTGGTAGCAGCAGGGATTACGATGTCTTCAAGGTGTGTATATGCAAATGCATACGAACCGATTATTCTCGTTGAAGAGGGGATTTCGATAGAGGTGATCGATGCATTATCGAAGAAAGCGTATGCGCAAATTTCCTCAAACGAAGTGGTAGGGTCGGAGGTTATACTGGTAAGGTTAGAACATCCGTTGAATGCATAAGGATTGATTTTCGTGACGTCGGGGGAGATGTTTACCGTTTGAATATTTGCATTTTGGAACAAATAAGAAGGTAAAACATATTTTACGACTTCCGAGTTATAATAAACGTTTTCAGGCAATTCCTGATTCGTGTTGGTTACGTCATAGTCAGTAAGATACCACACACCATCGCTCCCTTGAAGAAGGGTGTAGTTGTCTACGGAAAGGGTATAGGCTTCTTTTTCCGTTTCAGAGGAGAACACTCGTAAATCGCAAGGGAAATAATCGCCGACATCCAAGTTGGAAAGGTTGATTACCGTGTAAAGTCTTCTACAATCGTTGAACGCATTATATTCGATGTACGAGAGGGAAGCAGGTAATACGATTTCTTTAAGCGAGTAGCAGTAGTTGAATGCGTAAGAATAAATACTCGTGAGGCTGTCGGGTAAAGTAATTTCGCTAAGCGAGTAACAGTACTCGAAGGTGGAAGAATCTATATAGGTTAAACCGTTAGGTAAAGCGATTTCGCTAAGCGAAGAGCAGTTGCTGAACGCAGAATAACCGATATAGGTAATGGTATTCGGCAAATTAATTTCGCTAAGCGAAGAGCAGTAGCTGAACGCATAAGGACCTATGTAGGTAACACTTTCCGGTAAATTGATTTGGGTGATACTACCAATCGATGAAAAGGCGTTTGAAGGAACGTAGGTTGCCTGTGTTATGGTAACCGTATGCAAATTTTCAGGATAGTAGAAATCATAATAATAACTGTAATAGGAATCATAATAAAGATAGCGGAATCCTTCTGCAGATTGATAAGAGGAGAGACCTGCATAAGGAAGGGTAATGATTTCGAGGTTGGTTGTTCCGATAAGTACGCCATAACCCATATACGATACGTTGTCAGGGATGATCAACGAGGTAAGGGAGGAGCAATTTTTGAAAGCGTAGGACTCGATCGTTGCTAAGCCGTTAGGTAAAGTGATTGCGCTGAGCGAGGAGCAGTCGCTGAATGCATAAGAACCTATGTAGGTAACGCTTTCCGGCAAATTGATTTGGGTGATACTACTGATCGATGAAAAGGCGTTTGAAGGAATGTAGGTTGCCTGTGTTATGGTAACCGTATGCAAATTTTCAGGATAGTAGTAATTATAGTAGTAGGAACCATAATAGTAATCATAATAGGAATCAGAATAGAGATGGCAGAACCCTTGTGCGGATTGA
This sequence comes from Candidatus Scatosoma sp., assembly GCA_045612895.1. Classification (GTDB taxonomy): domain Bacteria; phylum Bacillota; class Clostridia; order Christensenellales; family Borkfalkiaceae; genus Scatosoma. Next base: position 8,590 of record JAZKZY010000065.1, read on the forward strand.
TCAGAGGAAAGACCTGCATAGGGAAGGGTAATGTTTTCAAGGTTGGTTGTTCCGATTAGTGCGCCATACCCGATATTTGTTACGCTGTCAGGAATGTGTAACGAAGTGAGGGAGGAACAATTTTTAAAGGCGTAGCTTTCGATGGTGGTTAAGTTGATAGGCAAAGTGAGTTCGCTAAGTGCATAGCAGGAATCAAAGGTGTTGGAAGCTATGCAGGTTAAGCCGTCGGGCAAATTAATTTCGCTAAGCGAGGAGCAGTAGCTGAATGCATTTGAACCTATGTAGTTAATACTCTCTGGTAAATTAATTTGGGTGATACTACCGATCGATGAAAAGGCGTTTGAAGGAATGTAGGTTGCCTGTGTTATGGTAACCGTGTGCAAATTCTCAGGATGGTACATCCCATAATAGGAATCAGAATAGAGATAACGGAACCCTTCTGCGTATTGATCAGGGGAAAGGCCTGCGTAGGGAAGGGTAATGCTTTCAAGGTTGGTTGTTCCAATTAGTGCGCCATACCCGATATTTGTTACGCTGTCAGGAATACGTAACGAAGAGAGGGAAGAACAATTTCTAAATGCGTAGGAACCGATGTTGGTTATACCATCAGGTAAAACAAGTTCTTCGATATTGTAGAAATCCGAGAAAGCATAGTTGGGTAAATATGCGTTGTTAATGATAGAAATCGTGATGGATTTCAATGCGGAAGGGAAATAGGAATTGGAGAAATAATATGCAAACGAAGCGTCGTACGAATAATTCGTAGGGAAGGGCGCGTGGATGCTCTCTACGTTGTCGCAGTTGCTAAACGCATAGTTGCCAACGTAGGACACTGTCTCCGGGATTGTAATGGACGTGAACGCCACACAATCGGCGAATGCAAAGTCGCCGATGCTTTCCAAACTGCTTGCAAATTGAACGGAAGGAAGAGCAGTACAATTAGAGAATGCATAGCTGCCGATAGAAATTAAATTCAAGGGCCATACAACACTCTTCAGCGAGGTGCAATCAGCAAAGGCATAGGTCGAGATTTCACGAGCGTTTGCAGGCAAGATGATCATTTCTAACGCAGAACAGCCCTTGCACATATTTTCTGCAAGGGAAGTGATATCGCTAGGCAAATTGAGATAATTAAGGGAGGAACAATTCTCAAAGGCGTATGCGCTGATTTCCGTAGAATTATTGCGGAAAACGGCGGACGTAAGAGAGGTGCAACCCGAAAAGGCGTGCTCACCCGTAGACGCAACCAAGTCAGGGACGTCAACCGACATCAAAGAGGTACAGTTTGCAAAAGCAAACTCGCCGATGCTGGTTACAGGATGAGGGATAAGAATTTCACTAAGCGCGGTACAGTTTTGGAAACAGTAAGCGCTGATGTTGCTGATTTGCGAGGGAAGCGTAACTTTGGACAAATTGCTGAACTCTGCAAATGCATAGTCAGGAAGGAGGTTACCTGCCAAAATCGTGAGTTCCTGAAGGCTGGACGAGCTTCCGTCTGCGATGATAGCAGATAAGGGCTTCGGGTCGGATGCCACGGTGTTTCCCAAGAAGGGCAACGTGAGCTTGGTTAATTTTTTACAACCATACAAAGCATCGTTACCGATATAGGTTACACTTGCGGGGAACTCCAATGAAGAAAGGGAAGAGCAATTCTTAAATGCGTTGTTGCTTACGTTGGTAAGGTTGGTAGGTAACGTGACGGTTTTCAGTTTGGAACAACCGGAGAAAACCCCATCGTTGATGACCGTTATGCCGTCGGTATTAGTTACGGTG
>JAZKZY010000066.1:0-5717 GCA_045612895.1 Candidatus Scatosoma sp.
AACATGATGAACGCATATCCTGGCGTAAACCTCCAGGAAAAGGCGGAAAACTACTTGCTTTCCATCGGTGTAACGGAAACGGAAATCTACAACATCAAGGCGATTTTCTTCGGAGAAGAAACGATCAAAGCCCCTGCGGAACCCGAACTTCCCGATGCGCCTGATACGAGCGTTTCGATTACGGCGCCTGCATCTTACACGAAGGGCACGGACGGCAACTTGGTGCTTTCTTTGGTGGGTTCGAAAACGCCTGCGAAATTGTATCTTGGCGAAGTAAATACGGCATTTGCTTATGCGGATGGTAAAATCACCGTAACGAGAGGACAGCTTCCCTCCCTTCCCGACGGAAACGTAACGGGTAAAGTGGTCTTTGCGGACAATACCTATGCGGAATTCTCGTTGGAATGGAGCGAGCTGTACGAGGTGACCATGGACGGGTTCTTCGATTTTGATGAAACGGGTGTTGCGCATCTTACGGACCTTGCTACCTTGATTACCAGCAACGGTACGGTTGGCTACGGCAAGAAAGCGGTAATCCATATGTCGATGGATAAAGGGGAAAACGCTACGGAAAACGGCGGGTTGAGGGTATTCCTCGGTAGCTACGGCTTGGAATTCCGCGGCGGCATTATGCGTGTATATACGATTGACAACAGCGGTACGGATGCAGAAGTATCGAGAGATACTGGTTTTAACGTATCGAGCTATCCTTTCACAAACGGCGGTACGCTGTATATGTCGGTGGAAATCGTGGGAGATACGGCTGTGTTAACGGTTGGTATTGAAGGCTCGCAAACGGTGGAATTCACCTATACGTTTAATCGTATTGAAAACGAAATTACCAGCGAAAATGCAAAAATTACCATCTATATGCGTTCGCAGGCGCTTTCGTCCGTAACTATTTACGATTCTACTGCTTGGGCAAATAAACAATAAATTTAAGAGGTGAAATGGTGAAAAAACGTTTTATTTTAACGAAAATTTGTGCGCTTTTGAGCGTATTTACGATCGGCGCGGCTACGGGCTGTTCGGTTTTAGAAGGTATCGTTGGCGGAGTTACGGGGCAAAGTAGCTCCACTTCGTCGGGAAATTCGGAGCTTTCCAGTCCGTCGGAAAACTCGGATATCGGGGAAGAGCCCGAAGATCCTGGTAAACCCGAAGATTCGGCTCCTGACGTACCTGATGAGCCCGAATTACCCGATATTCCTGAAACGCCTGATACACCTGAAACGCCTGATACTCCCGACACTCCCGACACACCTGACACGCCTGATACTCCCGTTGCGCCTACAAACACTTTGACGATTACGGCGCCTACGGGTGAGGTTTATCCTTACATTGATGATGTAAAGGACTACTTGATGGCAGGCGAAGGCGCGATTGCGAAAGATTATTACAAAGGGCAAAGAAGCCAGTATGCGCCCATTGAAATCAAATGGACGGTTACTGGTAAGGGTGTAAGAAAATTCCTTATAGAATACGCTACGAAGGCGGATTATTCGGATGCAATCACGACAGAAGTTGCGGCGTCGAAACGCGCTATTGAGGTATACAACCTTTACAAGGGTACCACCTATTACGTGCGTATTACGGCGCTTGGTTCCAACAGCGCAGTGTTGGCTACGGAAGAAAGCACCTTCAAAACGACTGATCTTGGCCCTCGTTTTATGATGGTAGACGACGTATGCAATATGCGTGACCTTGGCGGTTACACCACTGCGGACGGTCATACCTTGGTGCAGGGTATTGCTTATCGCGGCGGTCACTTGATGCCTGCAGGCGGTTATAACAACCAAATTTCCGATGCAGGGATTGCATACATGAGCGAGGTGATGGGCATTAAGACGGAAATTGACTTCCGTACGTCAGGCGAAGCTGGTTTTGAGGGCGGCAGCTATATCCCTGGCGCAACTCTTACCTATATCACCATAAACGGTTACAATCACACCTTCGATTATGATGATGAATATTATCAATTCTTCTCCATGTTGGCGGATGAGGATAACTATCCCGTATATATGCATTGTACGGGCGGCGCGGATAGAACGGGCTCGGCTGTATTCTTACTTCACACCATGCTCGGCGTATCCGATTTGGAATGTTTGCAGGGCTACGAATTGACCAGCTACTCTATCTATGGCTTGCGTGATACGAAGTTGGAAACTGTAAATAGTAAAGCGAATGCGTATAAGACCTACTGGGAGGATTTCATGACGAAGCTTGATTCCTACGCAGGCAACACCAGACAGGAAAAGGTAGAGACCTGGATGAAGACGGTGGTTGGCATTACGCAGGCGCAAATCGACAGCATTAAGTCGATTTTCTACGGGGAAACCGTAATCGAAGGTAAAACCTTTACGCCCGACGAAGATGAAATGCCCCTGATGCCTTTTGCGCAACAAAAATCGGTAGAAAAGCAGTATTCCGATTTGCTTTCCGCTTGGGCGGTACAAAAGAAAGAAATCTAAACTATGTTGAAAATTCTCTCCCCGATAGGGGAAGTGTTTCCCTATCTTGAAAATGCAAAACGTTTTTTGCAGGCAGGCGCAGGGGCGAACCCTGTCGATTACTACGCGGAGGTGTTCAACGCGTACCTGCCCGTGTCCTTTGCATGGAAATACGAGGGTGAGGGTGTGGAAAAATTCCTTGTGGAATATGCCAGAAAGGAAGATTTTTCGGACACAATCGCCGTGGAAGCGACAGGAGATACGCGCAAGGTAGACGTGTACAACCTCTACAAAGCGAGTGATTATTTCGTGCGTGTTACGGCGTTGGATAAAGACGGTAAAATGTTGGAACGTGCTCTTGGCACGTTCCAAACTACTTTACTCGGCCCTCGCGTAATGAATATCGACGGTATTTTCAACGTGCGGGATATCGGCGGATATACTACGCTCGATGGGAAAACCGTGGCGCAAGGGGTTGCCTACCGCGGCGGCGCGTTAAACGTACCGCTTGGCGAGTGGAGCTACCGCAGTGAGTTGACGGTTGCAGGGAAGCGGTACATGAGCGAAACGCTTGGTGTCAAGGCGGAGCTTGACTTCCGCCCGGAAAAAGAAACAGGCAGGGATTTCTCAATCGGCAGTTCGATCCCTGGGGCAAGCTTTACCAACATTCTTGCGGACGGATATGAAAAAATCTTTGTCGAGCCCTATTGCGAGGGGTACCGCAAGGTTTTTTCTTTCCTTGCCAACGAGGGCAATTATCCCTTGTATATGCATTGTACGGCAGGCGCGGATAGGACGGGTACGGTCAGCTTTCTTTTGCTGGCTTTGCTTGGCGTGCCGGAGCTGGAATGTAGGCAGGATTACGCCTTTACCAGCTTTTCCGTCTATGGCCTGCGTGGGGAATACGTCGGCGAAAATGCAGGGCGTTATCGGGAAATGATACGCTTGTTAAAGGGCTTTGACGGGGAAACTTTGCAGGAAAAAACAAAAAATTATTTGTTGTCTATCGGTGTAACCGCAGGGGAAATTGCTTCGATTGAAAGGATTTTTCTCGGAAAATAAACGGACGGAAAAAATAAGGTGAAAATATGTTGACCATTCTCGCCCCCAAAGGGGAAGTATTTCCATATATTGAAAACGCCAAAAAATACTTAGAGGCAGGCGCGGACGCGAACGTCGCCGACTACTTTATCGAGGTGCGAAACCAGCAGGTGCCCATTCAAGTGGTATGGCAATATGACGGCGAGGGCATGGAAAAATTCCTTATAGAATACGGCAGAAAGGAAGATTTTTCGGATGCAATTTCGGTAGAAACGGCAGGGGATGCGCGCGCGGTGGACTTGTACAATCTCTACAAGGCGAGCGATTATTTCGTGCGTGTAACTGCATATAATAAGCAGGGTGAGGTCTTGGAAAGTACGGAAAGCGGTTTCTATACGACCTCGCTTGGCCCTCGCGTTATGAATATTGACGGGATCTGCAACGTGCGTGATTTTGGCGGTTGGAAAACGGAAAGAGGCAAGGAAATCGTGCAAGGAATTGCCTATCGAGGCGGCTCTCCGATGCCTTTGCCTCGCGACCCGTTAGACACCGTCATCACGGACATGGGTAAGGCGTATTTGCGTGATACCCTTGGTGTAAGGACGGAATTAGACCTGCGCAGCGCGGAGGAATCGGGCATTTACGGAGAGGGGGTTATCCCTGGTGTAAAGCTCGTTTACAAGACCATCAATGGTTACGATGCGGCGATGAAAGAGCCGGAACGTTTTCGTGAAGTGTTCAAGTTTTTTGCGGACAAAAACAATTATCCGTTGTATTACCATTGTACGGCTGGCTCGGATCGAACGGGTACGGTGACCTTTTTATTGCGTATGCTTTTGGGGATGTCCGAATTTGACAGCATCAAGGATCATGAGTTTTCCAGCTTTAGTATCTATGGCGAACGCAACACGAAAACGGGAGAATCGGGGGAATGGTTCCACTGGTTTTACGATCGTTTGCAGGCGGAATATGCAGGAAAAACAACGCAGGAAAAGACGGTAAATTACCTGCTTTCTATCGGCGTAACGCAGGAAGAAATGGACGCAATCAAAGGCATTTTCTTTGGGGAAATAGCAATAGAGTAATCTAAGAAAATGCGAGAAAAAAGCACGAAGGTAAGTGATTTTTTCGGTGTTTATCGTAAAAAATGACAACAAAAAAACAGGGTAGCTTTTACCCTGTTTTTTCTTTTTAATTTTAGGAATTAATCCTCGATAGACGGGTTGGAATGAAAGGATTTTCTATAGTTGGAGGGGGAAGTTTTTTCCGCTTCTAAAAAGTTTCTATTAAAGCTCGCCAAGGACGAAAATCCGCATTCAAAACAAATGGACATGATGGGCAAATCGGTAGAAATCAACAGCTTTTTTGCATGTTTTAAGCGCATAACGTTGATGTATTGTTTGATGGTCATACCCATTTTTTTATGGAAAAGTTCGCTTAAATAAGTGGGACAGCATTTTGCGTTTTCAGCAATTTCATTCAACGCCAAAGCCGTCGTGTAATGCGCGTTGATATAAATCAAAGAATTTTGTAAAATACCGCCTGAAGAATCGGAGGGAGAGGTGGGGAATAAGGTATAGTGGTGCAGAAAAATTTCAACCAAGCTTTGACAAAGCGGCGACGCAAAATTAGCGGGGTAATTCGTGTGGGAATCCTGCGCGTAGACCAACGCGTCCATGATGGCAAGTACGGTTTTTCCGACGCTTTCGGGGAGTACGCATATCTTATCAAAGGGCAAATTATTCAGCTTATGCAACAGCTCATCAGGTAACAACGAGGGCAACAACGACAGGTTGTACAACAGGTTGTCGGGGGAAAGGTCGTAATATCGGTGACAATCGTGCTGGTTCATAACGGTCAGGGTATAGGTGGGCATGTGATACTCCGTACCGTTGATGTTTTGCATCCCCGTACCCTGCGCCAAAAGCGAGATTTCTACGTAGTCGTGAAAGTGGGTAAAATAGGGTCCTTCGGTAAGGTTGTGCGTGGCAACAATAAACCCATTTGGAGAGGAATAATCTTTCAAAGAAAATAATAATTGTTTCATGGCTTTTTTCACCTCTTTTTCCAATTTTATGATAAAAAAAGGAAAAAGTCAAGTGATTTTTCCGAAAAAATGAGAAGAATCAAAAAAATAATGAGTAGAAATGCTATATATAATGTGATATAATAAAATGGCATAAGGAGCAGTGTTCCCTAAACTTAGCATTTTTACGGCTAAAAAGGTGA
>JAZKZY010000067.1:0-3737 GCA_045612895.1 Candidatus Scatosoma sp.
GCGGAAATTTGCGCCACCGTCTTTTCAACGTCGGCTGTTCTCGTCGTGGTCATCGATTGAATTTTTACCCCCGAGCCGCCGCCGAGCGCAACGCCGCCGACCGTCAGGAGCTTCGTCTTTTGATTGTGCATAAATCGCTCCAAAAGTATTATGTATAAGTTTATAATGCCGAAAAACGCAATTCCGACGTGGTATTGCGAAGTATATCCGTCCTCACGCAACCCGTCAAGGCGGCGAAATGCGAAGTATATCCGTCCCCACGTAACCCGTCAAGGCGGCGCAAATGCGAGCAAGACAAGGAAAACGCGGCTTTTCCGCAGGGAGTGTACTACGCGTACACGACCAAGGAAAAACGCAAATTCGACGCGGTATTGCGAAGTATATCCGCCGCCTTACTTTTTATCGGCTTTCATCATCTGCTTCAACTCCGCCATAAACGAGGACAAATCCTTGAATGAGCGGTAAACGGAAGCATAACGAACGTAGGAAACTTCGTCCACCTTTTTCAGGCGTTCCATAACCATTTCCCCGATTTCCTTGCTGGTGATTTCACTTTCCATACTGTTGTACACCTGCTTGGAAATATCGGACACCATTTCATCAATCACCTGCATGGGCACAGGGCGTTTTTCGCACGATTTAATGATACCGTTACGCACCTTTTCCGCGTTATAGGATTGACGTGTCCCGTTGTTTTTTACCACCAAAACGGGAGCAAATTCTATGGTTTCATAGGTTGTAAAGCGTCTCCCGCAGCCCGTACATTCACGGCGACGGCGAATTGCGTTATCTTCTTCCGCCGCACGCGAATCGACCACTTTACTTTCCGTACAATTACAATAAAGACATTTCATTTTTAACCCTCATCACGTACCTGGTACGCTTGTTTTATCCTTTTAGAAGGGGCGAACAATAAAATTGTCCATATCCCCTCCGTTATTTTTCCACATCATTTCACTGTATTTTTCCTGCTCATCCGAGCCAACACCCTTCCAAAGCTGCATCACATCCGTTGTCTTTTTACTCTCGTCGTAGCGTTGCAAACGATATGCATAGTTCGTCTTATTATTGACTGTATTCAAGGCAATCCGTTCAATATAATAACGATAACTCGGCCCACACGCCACAGTCGCACGAGAGCCTTGGCAAATTTCCTTTGCCTTATTCCATTCTTCTTGCTTCACCTGTTGAAGCTTATCTTCACCCAAATTAAGCTTGTAATTTTTACTTTGATGACCGCCATTTTTACAACCGACCGCGCTTTCATACCATTCTAACGAAAGGTACATATTTCCTTGCCTATCCACACCGCGAACGCCTTGCAAACCCATCCCCTCTTTAAAGGTATATTTTACCTTCGTCTCCACCTTATCCGTCGAATATACAATTTGTTGAACGGTACAATTCTTCTTCAATACTGCCGTTTGTGAGGTCAGCACATCAAACATACCGCTCTTTGTGGTGTACTGTACGCTCGCGTATTCGTAAGTAATAAAATAGGTCGCGCTGGGAATATCCACCCATTCCACAAAGGTATTTCCGCTATATAATAAAGTCGTTTCGTTCGTTTTCGGGTTGAAAAATTCCACCTTTTGCAACCGCTCACCCTGATAGTTTTCAAGGGCCGTAACATCCTCCAATGCATAGGTTTTTAACAAAAATCCTTCCACAGATTCCGTTTCTACAAACTCGCATTCCACATACACCTCATTATTATCAAAGGTGCAAATAGGCATCCCTTCCTCCATACCAAAGGTAAGGTAATAAATGGTAGCGGCCCCGCTTTCAGTATCGCCGTCTTTTTTAATAAAATATTCATCGCCAATACGAGTATAACCGTTGCCGCCAAAATTACCCTCTTCTTTAAAATTCCCCTCGCAATCTATCGTAAAATAAACGCTGATATACTCCGTGTGTTCCACGCCATTTTCGTCCGCCGCAATCGTTTCACGCTGACCATACAACAGCAACCCATCCTCATCCAAGTTTTCAATGCTGTAAGGGTGATAAATATAGGTGAGGCCATCCTCCGCTTGACAGGTATAATCCAACATCAAGGTTTTTTGCAACTTTGTTGCCACATTGTATACAAGCAAGGCTTCTTTCTGTCCCGTAAAATCCGCACCAGTAGAGGTAAGGGTTAAACACATATAAATATCATCCTGAAGAACTTCCGAATCGGTACAGCATTCCACTTTGTAAGAGTCCTCCCCTGCCGTTACCTCGGTGACAAGATACGCACTATCTTCCCCCGTGGTCTTACTCTTAACATTGCCGTGATATATATAATAGTTCTCCCAAGCGCCGTATTCTTCAGGGACAAGATTGTCAAAGGTTTGATGGATTTGACATCCCGCACCAATCACGCAAAAAGCCAATAACCCTGCCGTTATCGTCGTCATTTTCTTCATGTTTTCCCCTCCTTTACATATTCAACGCATACCTGGGTGCTTGTTTTAGTTCTTTTTACCTTTTCTTTTGCGGATTTCCGCAATCTCTTTTTCGTAGCCGTTTTGGGTGGGAACGTAATAAACTTTATCCTTCAAAGAATCGGGTAAATATTGCTGTTCCACATATCCGCCGTAATCGTGAGGATATTTGTACGTTCTACCGATTGCCTTATCTTCGGGGCTCGCCATCGAGTTATCCTTTAAGTAAGGAGGCACGTTGTCGTCACGCGTTTCGCGCGCGTCACGCACCGCATCATACATCGCATTTACCACCGAGTTACTCTTATCCGCTTCACAAACGTAAATAATCGCCTCCGCCAAAGGAATACGCGCCTCGGGATAGCCGATTTTTTCAAGCGCATACATCGCCGAGGTCGCAATTTGCAACGCCCTCGGATCCGCCATACCAACGTCCTCTGCCGAATGCACCACCAAGCGTCTTGCCACGAGCATCGGGTCGCAACCACCCTCGATCAAACGCATTGCGTAATACAACGCCGCATTTGCATCACTACCACGCAGGGATTTACAAAATGCCGAAAGGAAATCGTAGTACGAATCCTGATTATACGACAACGCCTTGCGCTGAATGGATTGTTCCGCATCCGCCAAGGTAATATGCACGTTGCCATTTGCATCGGGGTTGGTTGTCAAAGCGGCAAGCTCCAAAGCGTTATAAGCGGAGCGCAAATCCCCACCTGCCATGTTGGCAATATGGCAAAGCGCCTCTTCATCCGCAACGATATTTTGCTTGCCCAAGCCCTTATGTCTATTTTTCAAAGCCCCTTTCAACGCCCCGATAATATCCTCGTCCGTGAGGTGCTTAAACTCAAACACACGGCAACGGGAAACGATAGCCGGGGTCATCGACGCATAGGGATTTTCCGTAGTAGAACCGATAAAAATAATCGTGCCCTGTTCAATGGCAGGCAATAAGGAATCGCTTTGCGTCTTGTTGAAACGATGACATTCGTCCAACAAGAGATAGGTGCGCTTACCGAACATTTTCAAATTCGCGCGAGCCTCTTCCACTGCTTTCTTTACGTCCGCAACACCTGCGTTAACGGCGTTTAACTTAACGAATTCCCCGTTCGTGCGCAAGGCAATGATATTCGCAAGGGTGGTCTTACCGCAGCCAGGAGGCCCCCAAAATATACAACTACCCAAACGATCGGTCGCAATGGCGCGACGAAGGAGCGAGCCCTCCGAAACGATATGTTTCTGCCCGATAAATTCTTCCAGCGAGTTTGCGCGCATGCGTTCCGCAAGCGGTTTCGCCGTTTCTTC
>JAZKZY010000068.1:0-12857 GCA_045612895.1 Candidatus Scatosoma sp.
GCGACGTTACCACTTGGATGGATGAAGCTTACCTTTACTGGCAGGCTAACACCGAAAAGGGTGAAGCGTTGACTGCGCTTGTAAACGAATTGTTTGAAGAGGGTGGCGAAGCGGAAGTAGCGGCTCAAAAGGAAGCTACGGGGGCTATCATTGAAAAATAGCCTTACTCCAACCTTGATTTGAGCAGATTTAAGCCTGAAAACTTGAACGAATTGTTCAACGAAAAGGAATGGGAAGAAATGAGTGAAGCTTGTCTTGGTTGCGGTACGTGTACGTTTGTATGTCCTACCTGTCAATGTTTCGATATTCGTGACATTAAGACGAAAGAAGGCGTTTTGCGTTATCGTTGCTGGGATTCCTGTATGTATTCCGACTTCACGTTGATGGCGCACGGTAACAGCCGTACGACGCAAATGCAACGTTTCCGTCAAAGATTTATGCACAAGCTTGTGTACTATCCTTCTCAAAACGATGGTATGTATTCGTGCGTAGGTTGCGGTCGTTGTGTAAACAAATGTCCTCAAAACTTGAACATTGTAAAAGTTATCAAAACGTTGGGAGGGAAAAACAATGATTAATGAAACACTTATTCCCAAAGTTGGCGTTGTAACGGACATTCGTAAAGATACGCCCGATGTAAAAACCTTCCGCGTAGTGGGTTTGGACGGCAAAAAGTTGTTCCAGCACATGCCCGGTCAATGCGCAATGGTTTCCATTCCCGGCGTTGGTGAATGTATGTTCTCCATTACCTCTTCGCCTACAAACGAAGAATATATGGAATTCTCCATTAAAAAATGCGGTTGCGTTACCGAAGTATTGCATGCTTTGGAGGTTGGCGCACAGTTGACCGTTCGCGGTCCTTATGGTAGAAACTTCCCCGTTGAAGAAGACTTCAAGGGTAAAGATTTGCTCTTCATCGCAGGTGGTATCGGTCTTGCTCCTTTGAGAAGCGTTATCAACTACGTTCGTCACTACCGTGCAAACTACGGCAAAGTAGTGATCGTTTACGGTGCAAGAAGCAAAGACGACCTCGTGGATATCGATGAAATCCGCAACGAATGGGTAAACGAACCTAATATGGAGGTTTATCTTACGATCGACCGTCCTCAAGAAGGTTGGGATGGTCACGTTGGTTTCGTACCTGCATACGTTAAAGAGCTTGGGCTTGATCCCAACATGACGGCTGTACTTTGCGGTCCTCCCATCATGATTAAGTTCACGCTTGCTGGTTTGTTGGAGCTTGGCTTTGATAAATCTCGCGTATACACGACCTTGGAACTTCGTATGAAGTGTGGTGTTGGTAAATGCGGTAGATGTAACGTAGGGGACAAGTTTGTATGTAAGGACGGTCCCGTATTCCGTATGACGGAGCTTGATGAGCTTCCTGACGAGTATTAAGGAGAAAAGAACAATGGAAAAAATGGTTAATGTATATCTTTTCGGTAAACGTTATCAAGTACCGGAAAGTTTAACGATTATGAAAGCGATGGAATACGCTGGTTACCAGCTTATCCGTGGTTGTGGTTGTAGAAACGGTTTCTGCGGCGCATGCTCGACGATTTATCGTATTCACGGCCAGCAGGAATTAAAGACCTGCCTTGCATGTCAGCAGCAGGTAGAAGAGGGCATGTACGTTGCAACGTTGCCTTTCTTCCCCTTGGTAAAGAAGGTGTACGACATCAACGTTATTAAGCCCACCCAACAAATCATGATGCAGTTGTATCCCGAAATCTATTCGTGTATCGGCTGTAATGCTTGTACGAAGGCTTGTACGCAGGAATTGAACGTTATGCAGTATATCGCATACGCTCAGCGTGGCGAATATGAAAAAGCGGCTGAAGAAAGCTTTGACTGCGTAATGTGTGGCGTATGTTCTTCTCGTTGCCCTGCAGGTATTTCCCATCCTCAGGTTGCATTGCTTACGCGTCGTCTTACGGGTAAGTACCTTGCGCCTCAAACGGAACACCTCATCAACCGCGTCGCGGAAATTGACGCGGGCGATTGCAAGGCAGCGTTGGAAGCAATCATGAACACGCCTTTGGAAGAACAAATGAACCTCTATAACCATAGAGAAATCGAGAAATAAGGAGAAGCGTATGTATAATTACACTCAAGAACAACTTGAATCTATGAAAAAAGTAGAAGCAAGCCGCGCTTCTCGTATTGAAAACTTGCATAGACGTTTGACGGCAGAAGAAAAAGACGCCGTTTTGGCAGAATTCCACCCCGATTATATTACCACCGCGTATGAAGAATTGAAGGTTGGTAAAAATAAAGGTGGTAAGGTATTGCACGAGCTTGCTGATTTGTTGCAAGGTCATTCTCGTATCGCTGGTATGAATATCGACCTTACGAAGATTGACTACGACGTAGACGTGTTGGTTATCGGTGGCGGTGGCGCTGGTTCGTCCGCGGCTATCGAAGCGCATCAACGCGGCGCAAACGTTATGATTGCAACCAAGCTTCGTCTTGGCGACGCAAACACGGCAATGGCTGAAGGTGGTATTCAGGCAGCTGATAAACCCAACGACAGCCCTGCAACCCATTACTTGGATGCGCTTGGTGGCGGTCACTTCAAGAATAAGCCCGAACTCTTGTACAAGCTTGTAAACGAAGCTCCCGAAGCAATCCTTTGGCTCAACAACCTCGGCGTAATGTTCGATAAGGAAGAAGACGGTACGATGGTTACTACCCACGGTGGTGGTACTTCCAGAAAGCGTATGCACGCTTGCCGTGACTATTCTGGTTCGGAAATCATGCGTACCCTTCGTGACGAAGTGTTCAACCGTGGCATCACGGTGGTAGACTTCACCGCAGCAATTGAACTTATCAAAGATACCGACGGTAAGATTGCAGGTGCAGTTCTTATGAACATGGAAACGAAGGAAATCCTCATCGCACGCGCAAAGACGGTTGTTATCGCAACGGGTGGTGCAGGTAGATTGCATTATCAAGGCTTCCCTACGTCCAACCACTACGGTGCAACGGCTGACGGTTTGGTACTTGCTTATCGTGCAGGCGCTAAATTGCTCTACCCTGAAACCTTGCAATATCACCCTACGGGTGCAGCTGAGCCCACGCAAATCTATGGCGCGCTCGTAACCGAAAAGGTACGTTCGCTCGGCGCACAGCTCGTTAATAAAGATGGTGAAGCGTTCGTATATTCCTTGGAAACCCGTGACGTTACGGCATCCTCGATTATTCGTGAATGTAAAGCAAACGGCAACGGTATCAAGACGACGGACGGCGAAGGCGTATGGCTTGACACGCCGCTTATCGACATTTTGAACGGCGAAGGTACGATTGAAAAACGTATCCCCGCAATGCTTCGTATGTTCGGTAAATACGGCATTGACATTAGAAAAGAACCTATCTTGATTTATCCCACCCTTCACTACCAGAACGGCGGTATTGACATCGGCGCAAATGGTATGACGTGCATCGAAAACTTGTACGTTGCAGGCGAAGCGGTAGGCGGTATTCACGGTACCAACCGTTTGATGGGTAACTCCTTGCTTGACATCATCGTATTCGGTAGAAACGCTGGTCAGCAGGCAGGTGAAAAGTGGAAGACGGTAGAGCTTAAAGAACTCACGCTTGACCACGTAGCAGCATTCGAGAAAGAGCTTGAAGAAGCAGGTATTTCTTCGGAAGTAGCTTCTCCTAAACTTCTTCCCGATTACAGAAGAAAAGCAAACTGATAAAGGGAATAAAATGAAATAATAGGACAAAACGCACGAGGTAAGTACGCTTTGTGCGTTTTCGTCCGTAATCATAAGGAGAAGTAATAAAATGGAATATTTTGGCGGTGTACTCGGCGCATTATTGTCGGCGCTGTTTATCATCTTCGTCATTTTATCGCTTGGGTATTTGGTTGGCGCAATCAAGGTGAAAGGTGTTTCTCTTGGTTCTGCAGGCGTATTGCTTGTGGCTATTATTGTAGGCGTAATCTTCTTCCTTTGCGGTGATAAGACGGAGGACGGCTCGTTGCTTGGTTGCTCATTTGTTCTTGGCGGAAAAACCATTAACTTGTGGAATAGTAGTGTACAAAGCACCTTTAAGGTTGTACAAAACCTTGGTACGGTATTGTTCGTTACCTCGGTTGGTTTGATTGCTGGTCCTAAATTCTTCCGTTCTTTCAATAAGAGCATGATTTCTTACGTTGTAATGGGCGCAGGTATTGTACTTTGCGGTGTTGGTATTACAATTTTGATTGCAGCACTTGACGGCAATATGTCGATTGCTATGGGTACGGGGTTGTTGGCTGGTTCGTTGACTTCTACGCCTGCATTTGGCGCGGCTGAAGAGGCGGCAGGGGAACTTGCTAGTGAAGTTACGGCTGGTTATGGTATCGGCTATTTATACGGCGTTTTAGGTGTTGTATTGTTTGTACAGTTGATGCCTCGTATCTTGAAGGTGGATATTGCAAAGGAAAGAGAAACTTTCGTTGCGGCAAACACCATTCAAATTAAAGAGGACGGCAAGCAAAGAATTAAAGTAGAAGAATTCGGTTTCTTCCCGTTCTTCTTGACGGTAATTTTAGGGCTCTTGATCGGTAGTATTCAAATCCCTCTTGGCAGCGGTAAACCTTTCAGCTTCGGTTCTTCGGGCGGTACGTTGATTGCAGGTTTGATTGTTGGTCACTTTGGCCACGTTGGCAAGCTTGATTTGAAGATTTCCAAACAAACCTTGAACTTGCTCCGTGAACTTGGTTTGGTATTGTTCCTTGTAGGTGCAGGTGTGCCTGGCGGTGTAAACTTCGTTTCGGCATTCAACTGGATCTATATCGTGTATGGTATCATTATGGCAACCGTGCCTATGATTTTGGGCTTCTTGCTTGGTAAGTACGTGTTCAAGTTGTCTATTTTCAACAACTTGGGCTCAATTACGGGCGGTATGACTTCCACCCCTGCGCTTGGCGCATTGATTTCTACGGCAGGTACGGACGACGTTGCATCGGCTTATGCAGCAACCTATCCGTTTGCGCTTGTATTGATCGTGGTGGCTTGTAAGTTGATTGTAGGCTTGCCTTTCTAAAAAGTAAAATAAAAAAGCTCCTTGCAACCGCAAGGGGCTTTTTTTGTAGCGTATATAAAAAGTGAAAAACTTTTACGTGTTGTTAAGGCTCTAATTTTGCGTTCGTGTGGTAAATTTTGTTATCATTGAGTAATTTGGGTTGAAACTCGTTAGGGGGTACGCCCGTTTCCTTTTTGAAAACTCGGCAAAAGTAGGCTTGATCATCAAAACCGCAGGTTTCTGCAATCTTATGGATATTGAGGTATCCGTCGTCCCTTTTGAGTAGTAGTTGCTTTGCCAAAGATAAGCGTTTTTGCAATAAATATTTGGACGGGGATATACCATGCTCTTTAATGAATATCTTTCTGGTATGCTCTTTGGATAAAGGGACTAATTTATACGCTTGCTCTAAATTAAAATCCGAGTCCGTGTAATTATTTATAATTTCATTGATGATAATTTGCGTGACTTTTGTCGTCTGCTGTTGCTGTGTCAATGTGTTTAAAAGGGCTTCAATAATGCTGGTATAGGCAAGATTAAGGGGATGACTTGCGGGAAATTGATGGAAATAGCGATAGGATAATTTCAGCATAGAATAAAAGTCGTTGCTTAAATCGGACGAGGGGATTAAAAATGGCTGTTGTATAGGCGGATTCCAATCTTCAAGGGTTAAATGGAGATTTTGAAACCCATGAGAGGAATAGTTGACGTGTTGAAGGTGGGGAGGGATGCAGATTGTCTCTCCCTTTTTATATTGAATGATATTGTTATCTTCGGTTTCAATAGTGCCGAACCCTTCGGTAACGTAAATAACCTCCCAATAATTGTGTTTATGAGGGGGAACGGTGAAAGTTTTTAAATGCTGTTCAAAATAGTTGATGATTGCCATACATTTTCCTCGCTTACAATGATTATAACAAAAAGCAGTAGGATAAGCAAATATTTTTAAGACAATCTCTAAAAAATCCAAAACAAACACTATTTTTTATATTGAAAAAAGCTGTATTTTGGTTTATAATTTTAATAGGATAAATAAAAGTAAGGAGATAATGTGCAAAATGGAAGTAAGACAGGCAAGCAATGCAAAGGACGTCAAATATTATACGACGGAAAGATTGCGCGAGGAATTCCACATTACTAATCTATTCACGAAAGATAATATAAAAATGGTGTACAGCCATATTGACCGTATTATTACGGCAGGAGTGATGCCCGTTTTCGAAACCTTAAAACTTGAGGCAGGGAAAGAGCTTGCCGCCGATTACTTTTTACAACGCCGCGAAATGGGCTGCATAAATATCGGTGGTAAAGGGATTATTACGATTGACGGGCAAGAATATGAGATGAACCCTCGCGACGGTATCTACGTAGGTATGGGCAATAAGGAAATATCCTTTAGAAGTTGTGACAAAAACGCGCCTGCAAAATTTTACGTAAGCTCCTGTCCCGCGCATACAAGCTATCCCATTGTCAAAATCGACATTACGAAAGCGAAAAAAGTCCCTTGCGGCAGCGCGGAAGAGTGTAATAAGCGTATCATCAATCAATACATACACCCCGAGGTGATTAAGAGTTGCCAGCTCGCAATGGGTTTGACACAGCTTGAGGTCGGATCTAACTGGAATACAATGCCTTGCCATACGCATGATAGAAGAATGGAGGTGTATCTCTACTTGGATATGGGTGAAAACGATGCGGTTTTCCATATGATGGGCGAGCCGACGGAAACACGCCATATCATTATGCACAATGAAGAGGCGGTAATTTCTCCTTCGTGGTCTATTCATTCAGGGGTTGGTACCAAAAATTATTCTTTCATTTGGGCGATGTGCGGTGAAAATCAAGAATTTACCGATATGGACCATATTGCGACCAAGGATTTGCTATAAGGATTGATAAAAATGCGCGAAGAATATCTTGATTTAATGGAAAAAACGCTTGCCGCTTACTCGGACAAGCAGATTTTTCATTATTTCAACAAAGTACAAAAAGATGGTTTAACGGAGCATGGTTTTCCACGCTTGACCGCCAATATCGGTATTTTGATCGCAAAGGGCAGGCGGCGTGATTTGTTGCCTATTTTCCTGGAAATGATGGAATTTTGCTGTAAAATGATACCGAATGTGCAGGCGGCAAACGATTTTTCCGTTCGTGAGATACTTTCTTGTATAAACGAGTTGGAAAAAAGCGATGCGGTGTCGCCTAATGATATCGCGCGCTGGAAAAACTACCTTGCAACAATTATTCCCACACAATGTTACTCCGTATATGCGAAAAACCCTACGGAAAAGCCGAATAACTGGGCATTATTCACGTGCGTGAGTGAATATTTTAGGCAAAACAAAGATCTATGTCAATCCGATGTCTTTATTGATGTACAGCTTGCGTCGCAATTGCAACGCTTTGACGAAAACGGCATGTATAAAGATAATGAGGTTACCGTAGAGGATATTTATCATCCTATGGCATACGATCTTGTTTCTCGCATGTTGCTTTCCTTGTTGTTGTATGCAGGGTATCAAGGTAAATACTTTGAAAAAATAGATTGTATTTTAAGAAAGGCAGGGCTTTTCACGTTAAATATGCAATCCGCGATAGGCGAAATGGCTTTTGGCGGTAGAAGCAATCAGTTCCTGCATAACGAAGCGTGTCTTGCCGCTATTTTTGAGTATGAGGCAACGCGTTACCAAAGAGAAGGGAATAATCGCTTGGCTGGTAGGTTTAAAACGGCAGCATTCAGCGCGAAACAGGTTCTCTCTACCTGGCTATCGAAGAAGCCCATTTCTCATATAAAAAATCGTTTTTCGCCTGATAGAAACTTTGGTTGTGAGGCGTATGGGTATTTTGACAAGTATATGATAACAACCGCATCGTTTATTTACCTTGCGTACTTATTTTGTGGTGAAGATCTTATACCGATAAACGAGGAAGAGGTGATTATTTGGAGTACTTCAAAACACTTCCATAAGACCTTTGTGAAGTGTGGTGGGTATTCGTTGGAGTTTGATACAAACGCGGATGCTAATTATGATGCAAATGGTTTAGGGCGCATACATAAGCGCGGCGCACCGGGGGCGATTTGCCTTTCCGTACCCTTTGCGCAAACGCCGAATTACAAAACGGAAGGATATAACAATAATTTTAGCTATTCCATTTGTCCCGCTGTAAAAAATGCGCAAGGTGAATGGGTGTACGCCTCGGCGCGTGACGTTTCCTATCGCTTGAACTTTGAAGAGACAAAGGGTGACGTTGCAAAAGTTGGCTTTGCTTGTATTTTTGCGGACGGTATAGAAACGACGTTTGAATGTACGATTGATAAAGACGGTGTTCTTGTGTACGTGAAAGGGAAAAACGGGCAACAAGTAGGGATTTGTGTGCCGATTTTCACTTTTGACGGCGAAAAAGAAGTAAAAATTGACAAAAAAGACGAAAAGGTAATTGTAGAATATGACGGCTGGATTTGTGAATACAATGCAGCGTGTATGCAAGATTTAAGCGAAAAAATTGCAAATCGCAATGGGATATATAAATGCTATCTCGCAAGCGGAGCGGAAAAGACGGAGCTGCGGATTAAAATATATCCATGCGTATCAGTAAAAACGTGAAATATGAAAGATATATTTAGTTTAAAGGGAAAAGTTGCGCTCATCACTGGCGGCGCCTATGGTATAGGCTTTGCGATTGCAGAGGCGCTTGCTAATGCAGGTGCAAAAATTGTGTTTAATTGCCGCAAAAAAGAACATTTAGACGCGGCAATGGTCGAATATGAGCAACGCGGCATTCAGGCAAAAGGATATATTTGTGACGTTACAGACGAACAAGCAGTGCAAGGGCTTGTATCACAAATTGAACGGGAAATAGGTGTAATTGATATCCTTGTAAACAATGCAGGGATCATCAAACGTATCCCTATGCACGAAATGAGCGTTAGCGATTTTCGTGAAGTAATTGACGTGGATTTAACGGCGCAATTTATTTGCGCAAAAGCGGTTATTCCCGCTATGATAAAAAAAGGCGGTGGCAAAATCATCAACGTTTGTTCTATGATGAGTGAACTTGGCAGGGAAACGGTATCGGCGTATGCCGCAGCAAAGGGCGGACTTAAAATGCTGACAAAAAATATTGCTAGCGAATATGGACAATATAATATTCAATGCAATGGCATTGGCCCTGGATATATCGCAACCCCTCAAACGGCGCCTTTAAGAGAGGTACAACCCGATGGCAGTCGACATCCCTTTGACAGCTTTATTTTGTCGAAAACGCCTGCTGGGCGTTGGGGAAACCCCGAAGATTTGGCAGGCCCTGCGGTATTCCTTGCCAGTGAAGCTTCCAACTTTGTAAATGGTCATATTTTATATGTTGACGGCGGTATTTTAGCGTATATCGGCAAACAGCCTAAATAATAAAGGGGTAGCAGATGAAAGAACAAGAGATTATTGAGGTAAATAAGTCGTTTATTGATGCAACGTGGGAAAAACTCGATAAAAAGTTGTCTCGCACGGCGGTGAAAAGTCGCAATAAGATACCTTACACAACCCAAAATGGGCAACATGATGATAAAAGAGACTATATCGAATGGTGGACGAATGGCTTTTGGGGCGGCTTGATGTGGCTTATGTATAATGCGACAGGCAATCAAGCTTATCGCATTACTGCCGAACAAAATGAAGAATATTTAGACGTTGCATTTCAAGATGTAGAAAAACTGCACCATGACGTAGGGTTTATGTGGTATTTAACCAGTGGGGCTAACTATCGCTTAACAGGGAACACAAAGTCAAAAAATCGAGCGCTTCTCGCGGCGATGATTCTCGCTAGCCGTTATAATGTTGACGGGGGGTATATCCGTTCGTGGAATGGCGATACAAACGGGTGGACGATTATCGACTGTATGATGAATTTGCCGTTATTATATTGGGCGAGTAAGGAAATTGGAGATACTCGCTTTAGTAAAATTGCAATTCGCCATGCGGATATGACGATGCGAGATCATATTCGTGAGAATGGTATGGTAAATCACGTCGTTGCGCATGCGATAGATAAACCGAATACTGTATTAGAGGTATATGCAGGCCAAGGGTATTCAAGCTCGTCCTGCTGGTCTCGAGGTAATGCATGGGCATTATACGGTTTTACGCTTTCGTATCTTCACACAAAAGAGCAAAGATATTTGGATACAGCCATTAAGGTGGCGAAGTATTTTATACAGGAAGTGAGAAAAACGGATTGCTTGCCCAGGGTGGATTTTTGCCAGCCAGAAGAACCGCTTTATTATGATTCAACGGCAGGTGCGATTGCTGCCTGCGGTTTGATTGAACTTGCAAAGCTTGTCGGCGAAGAAGATAAGGCAAACTTTCTTTCTGCCGCGATAGACATTCTAAAGGCAATGGAAAATCAGTGGTGCGATTGGAGTGAGGACGAAGATTCTATTTTGCAAATGGGCAGCGAAGCGTATGGTCGAGGGATTCACATGCCAATCATATATGGAGATATGTTCTTTGTAGAGGCGATTTTAAAATTGAGAGGAACGAATTTCTTGATTTGGTAAAATGTAATATTGAGGTGGTTACATTCCTGCTAACCTTTCGATGCAAAACAAAAAAGGGATTTGCCCCTTTAACGGTGTTTGGCCAGAGAAATATTTTGTTGCTATGCAACAAAGCGTCGTCGCTTGACGGGTTGTGAGGAAAGGATAAGGATGCGTGCTTTCCGCTCCTCGCGTGAACCCTTGAGCACTTCAAGGGTTCACGCTAACCTTTCGATGCGCAAACAAAAAAGGGATTTGCGCCTTTAGCGGCGCGCCCCGCTCCGATGTTATTAACATCGTCCTTTGCCAACGGGTTATTCCTTGTTTCAATTTTCGTAAGGCAAAGCATTTTGCTCTCGCAAAATGGCTCCCACCCTCAAATCCCTTTCAGTAAAGCTGAAACGAAACAAAAAAGGATATGTCAACTGACATATCCTTTTTTGTGGCGCAGAGAAAGGGATTTGAACCCTTGTATACATTCCTGCATAACACGATTTCGAATCGTGCGCGTTCGACCGCTCCGCCATCTCTGCAAACAGCTTTTATATTATACCGCATTCCACGTCAAAAAGCAACTGTTTTTGTGTGTCTTTTCAGGTTTTTTCTATAAAAGCTACGTTAAAGTTAAATCGTTTCTACGTTGATAAGGTTACTGTTTCCGCTCTTGCCATTCGGCGTACCTGCGGTGATAACAATCGTGTCGCCTTTCTTTACCAAACCGCTCTTTTTCGCCATTTCTTTTGCGAAATAGAAGAGAATATCAATAGAGGTGTATTCGTCGGTTAAAACAGGTAAAACGCCCCAGCTAAGGGAAAGTTTACGATATGCGTGGATATCCGTCGTAATACCGATGATATTGATGTTCGGACGGAAACGGGATACCTTTCTCGCCGTATCACCCGTACGCGTGCAAACAACGATTGCTTTTGCATGCAAATCCTTGGCGAGTGTTGCCGCGGAATGGGATAAGGCTTCTGCTTTCGTGCTAATTTCGAAATCATCAATCACTTGGATATATTCAATATGATTTTCCGCTTGTTCAACGATTTTTGCCATGGCGTTAACCGATTGCACAGGGAAATTACCTGCGGCGGTTTCACCCGACAACATAACGGCGGACGTACCGTCGTATACAGCGTTTGCAACGTCGGAAATTTCCGCTCTCGTAGGGCGAGGGTTATGAATCATCGATTCCAACATTTCCGTTGCGGTAATAACGCGTTTACCGTGGATACGGCATTGCGAAATGATATGCTTTTGAATGTTGGGGAGTTCCACGTAGGGGATTTCCACGCCCAAATCGCCACGCGCAACCATGATACCGTTGGAAACCTTCATAATTTCCAGCAAATTGTTTACACCTGCGCGGTTTTCAATTTTTGCGATAACGTCAATATGCGCGCCGCCGTTTTTTGCAAGGAAATCCTTGGCATCCATAACGTCCTGCGCCTTAGAAACAAAGGAAAGGGCTACAAAATCAACACCTTGCTCAATACCGAATAAAAGGTCGGCTTTGTCCTGCTCGGACAAGAATTCCATATGACGAAGCTGTTTATCGGGGAAGAACATCGACTTTCTATTCGAAAGCTCGCCGCCGATTTCTACGGTACAATGTACGTTCGGTGCCGAAACGCTATCTACACGGAAAACGATCATGCCGTTATTCAAAAGAATTTTGTCGCCCGAGGCAAGCTCTTCGCAAATCTTCGAGTAGGACACGCTTACACGCGTTTCATCGCCCTCAATATCTTCCGTTGTAAAGGTGAAAGGGTCGCCGTCGTTTAACGTTACCTTGCCGTTTTTGAAGGTTTTAATGCGGAATTCAGGGCCTTTCGTATCCAGTAGAATGGGTAGGGGAAGATTTTTCTCATCGCGTACTTCTTTGATCATGGCGATTTTCTTGGCGAAATCTTCATGGCTACCATGAGAGAAGTTCAAACGAACAACGTCCATGCCAGCCTTTGCCATTTTTGCAATGGTATCTTTTGTAGAACATGCAGGACCAAGCGTGCATATAATTTTTGTCTTTTTCATAAAAGCCTCACGATATAAGACGATTACCATAATACGATAAAGGTAATTATCTCAAAAAATAAAAATCTATTTTATTTTACTATTTTTTCTTAAAAAAAGCAAGAAAATGAGTGATTTTTTTTGAAAAAAGTGCTATAATATTTTACGGATTTGAGTTTGTTATACGGTCGCGGAATCAGTAATGATTATGAGGAAAGTCCGAGCAGCATAGGACAGGGTGCCTGATAACGTCAGGCGAGGGTGACCTCCGGGATAGTGCAACAGAAATAAACCGCCG